>NZ_CP036268.1:2334711-2707211 GCF_007744515.1 Stratiformator vulcanicus | reverse complement strand
CGCCGTGAGAATTCGAACAAATTCCGTTTGACCGACGCCACTCCGATCGAGAGTCCGACCGGCAGCAGTGCTGACAACAGATGAGGCGAAGCGTCCTCGATCTTCCCATCAGCGTACTCTCAGACCCGAAGCATTATCCCACCGTTTCCGGATCGTTCGTCACGTCGATCGCATCGGTTTCTTCGGCTGGCTTGGCGAAACTGTCTTTTCCGACCCGGCCGAGCTCTTCCACGACCTGCTCAAAACCGGAGACGGCCGATTCTTCGGTATGCCGAAATCGGTCGAGCCATTCACGACCGCTGTCTTCGGCGACGTTTTGCGATCGCAGATACGACTCGATTCCCTTTCCGTGGTGGTAGTAGTTGGAGAGCGTGTAGCGGGCGACGAACGCACCGCAGTCGGCACAACGGACGAAGACCCGTTGTGGTTTCGTCGGCTCTCGAACGATCAGATTCTGAAGACTCCGACTACCACACTGCTGGCACTGCTGACGATGAACGTCCATGGTGGTCTCCGTCGGTTCGATATCTGCGACGATTGATTGCGCCCGATCAGCTTAACACGACGTTCATCAAATTCGCCATCAAGAACTCGATGCAATTGAGGCTTCCGTCAGCGGATGCCCATGATGCCCCACCACCAATACCCCGCGGTATAAGCCGTCGCGATACCCACGAACGTGACGATCGTGCCGGGGATGAGCAGGTCTTTCACCGACAATTCGCCCGAGCTGAAGGCCATCGCGTTCGGCGGAGTTGAAATCGGCAGCGCCATCGCGAGCGAACAGGAGAACGCGATTCCCACGAGAATCGGATCGAGTGCGTCGACCTGCTCCAACCCCAGCGCGATCGGCATGATCAAGTTCGCCGTCGCTGTATTACTCATGATGCAAGACATCACCACCGCGACGGTGCCGAAGACGACCATAATGACGTAAGGAGTTGCGCCGCCGATCGGGAGTCGAGTCACGATCCAATCGGCCAGGCCGCTGGCGGCGACGCACTCACCAAGGCACAGACCGCCGCCCATTAAGAAGAGAACGTCCCACGGTAGCGTTCGAAACAGCTTGGACGAAATCGTCCTCGTCCCGAAGAACAGCAATAGTGGAACGAGTCCGACGGTTCCGGAAGCGACCCCCGTCAGTCCTCCAGTCATCCACCCGAGCGCAGTGACGACCGACCCGGCCAACACCACCCAGGCACCAGGTGTCATTTCAAAATAATCGTCGCTGCGGTTCCTCGCCGGTTCGAGTTCCTTCGAGCCGCGATAAAAGATCAGCAGCAGTAGCCACGCGAATCCGAGCAACACGATGACGCCCGGCACACCGATCGCCATCCACTCGAGAAAGCTTGGTGCGACACCGGCATCGCGCATGTATTTCATGCCGATCGCGTTGGGGGGCGATCCGATCGGTGTTCCCAGCCCCCCAATGTTTGCCGCGAAAGGGATCGACAGCACAATTGCCTTACGAGAGGCATCTCCCGCCGGAAGGCTGCCGACGATCGGCAGCACAAGTGCCAGCATCATCGCCGCCGTCGCCGTGTTACTGAGCCACATCGACAGAAACGCCGTCACGCCCATGACGCCGATCATCAGCCGCGGAACGGAACGGCCGGTCTGCTTCAAGATGAGGCCGGCGAGTTGCTCGTCGAGGCGATATTCATGCAACGCCGCAGAGATCACGAATCCGCCGAGAAACAGCAGAATGATATTCGAAAAGAAAGGGCTCAGAAAATCAGCATTCGTGACCGCGGTGAGTCCGAAGGTCGGCTGAAGGAGGACAGCTGCATTAATTTCCGGGGCAAGCCACACCAGCGACATGAAGAGGACCGAAAAGCTCGTGACGAACAGCGGCACGGCTTCGCTGATCCACAGTGTGGCTGCGATGATCAGGATCGAAAGGGCGACCTGCGCCGGACCCGGAATGCCAAATAGTCCGAATGCTCCGCTACTACCGAGCAAGAGAACGAGAACGCACCACAGCCCGATCAACAGGCGTTGGGAACTGGATTTCATGGAACGGTGTGTTAATTTCGAAAGCTGCGCGGGCGAGCACTGTCTGGGCAGCGAAGAAGCAGCGTGGAGTTGCTAGCATACACGAATTCAACACATACTTCTTCTGTGGAACGGGTCGTCCGGGACCGCCGAAGCCGCACGGCATCTCCGCGATAGATATGCCGAGCGGGAGGACATCCGATTTGTCGAATCGAAAGATCCGGATGAAATTTCCGTCAAGATTCGTGAGGAAGTCGACGGCGGTCTGGAGACTTTGATCGTCGCCGGCGGGGATGGGACGGTCTCACTCGCCGCATCGTGCCTGGCCGGCTCCGACACCGCGCTCGGCATCATTCCGACCGGAAGCGGAAATGACTTCGCGCGGAATCTTGGTCTCCCCCTCGATGCTGATCAAGCGGCCGACGTTGTCGAGTCGGGTCAACCGAAGCCGATCGATCTCGGCGTGATCGAAGTGCGCGAAGAACGACGTTTGTTTGCGAACATGGCAACGGCCGGCAATACGGGCATGTATCTGGACGAGTTAGATAGCGATACCAAAGCCCGCTGGGGGCCATTCTGCTACATGCGAGGCGTCGTCGACCTCCTGCGCGACCTCAAGCCATTTCAATTGACGATTGAATGGGACGAGGGCGAACCGATCAGCGGCGATTTTCTCAACGTTTTTGTCGCGAATGGTCAGGGCAGCGGCGGCGGAATGACTGTGTCGCCGGACGCAAAAATGGACGATGGCCTGTTCGATGTCGTTCTCGTTCGCGACGGCATGCCCGGCGAGATCGCGGGACTGACCGCCGAATATCTGATGCAAACCTTTATGGAGCACGAACTAATCGAATTTCGCCGCTGTCGATCGCTGTCAATCGAGTCCGACCCGTCGATGTCGATCACTGCAGACGGAGAACTGGTCGGCGAAGCCCCCGCCCGCTTCGAGGTCCTGCCCGGAGCGCTGCGCGTCATCTCGCCCTAGCGTCAGACACGTCGTAGTTTCGTGATCCGGCCGGTTGCGACCCATTCCACAACGTAGACGTTGCCGTCCGCGTCGAAGGCCGCGTCGTGCGGATGAATGAATCGCCCAGCGGGCCAGCGATCGGGATTGCGTCGCATCGCCAGCTTGTCGGCGAGAACTTGATCGATCCAGTTCTGTTCGCCGCCGATCGCGCAGACGGTTTCGTTCTTCCCGTTCAGGAAGACCAGCCGCGCCCACATATCAGGAACGACGGCATATTCGCCATGCGTATCGAAATCGCAGGGTCGCGGTGTGCAGGGCACTTCATCAATCGCCTCGCCACCGGCGGTGAAGTACTCGATTCGACCGTTGGAGCGATCCGCCACCGCCAGCGCCGCCTCCCGCCCGGGGCGATCATCCCACCATAGGCCGTGCGGCGTCTTGCATTTACCGAGTTCGTTACCCGGGCCGGCGAATGTCTTCACATAGTTGGCGTCGCCATCATAAATGTGCAGATAGCTCGAGCCGTAGCCGTCCCCCACGACAAAACCGCCATCGGGCAAGAAGGCCACATTGGTCGGCGTGTATTTGGGATTGTCCTCGTAAACACCCGACTCGGTCGGAATCTCGATCCGCCAGACTTCTTCCCCTTTAAGAGTCAGCTTCACAATCAGATCGTGCTTGATGTCTGAAAGGTAGAGAAACTGCTCGCCGCCTTCGCTTCGGATGTCGAGGCCGTGCCCGCCGCCGTGAAACTCTTTGCCGAATGACCGCACGAACTCGCCGTCCGGCTTGAACACCGCGATCGCATCGCAGGGCGTTTTCGCATTCGATTGGTGCGTGATATAGACCAGACCCTCGGCATCAAAGCAGATGCCGTGCGTCGCCCCCCACGCGAGCGAATCGGGAGTCGCCCCCCAATGATGGTCGGCTTCGAATATCAGTTCGCCTTCACCGATGACCGGTTTCTTCGACCCCGACTTATTGCCGGCATGGACAAAGAACGGTTGGCCGATCGCGGCCCCCGCGGTCAAGGCGGCGGCGGACTGCAGAAAACTGCGACGCGAGCGGCTTGTCGACATGCGATTAATCCTCAGCGAAATGAATGAAATGACCGTCGGATCGTAGCGTCACAGCGGATGCAACGCACGTATGAATCGACATTCGCTTTTGTATTTTTTGCGCAGCCTTCGCTCGCTATCGAAACAAGCCGCTTACGCAATGAGCGCATATTCGCGCGATCCGAATCGAGCTGCTTACGGGTGCCGGGGGCGTGTCGCCCCCGTATCTGGGCGCTCGCTAATGTCTTGCACGGCATCCCCAGCGTCAGCCGTGAGTGAACGCGGCGAGTTATCCGCCTACTGCGTGCACGGCTTGTGAGCGGCAAATCTCAGTCGCACATAGTCGGCGATCCACACCCCGTCGTCCCGCCGCAGTTCAGGCTCGGAACGATCCGCCACCGCCCGAAGAAACCCTTCGCGTTCCGCTACCGGAAGGGCCTTCGCGAAACTTTCGCCGAATGTTTCCAGCCAACCGATGATATCGGTCGGCAACTCCACCGGTCGCGGGAAATGATCGAGCGAGACGACCTCGAATCGATGAGAGTCAAGGCGACCTCGGAACACATCCGGCGACGGAAAGTGCCACGGGTTCAACTTCTTCGAATCGATCCCCCGCGACCGCAACTCGGCTGACAGGGCATCGACAATGCCGACAACGTTTCCTTCCCCGCCGAACTCCCCGACGAATCGACCGCCCGGCTTCAGCGCCTTCGCTACGCCCCGCAGCACCGCATCATGATCCGCGATCCAATGCAGCGTCGCATTCGTGAAGACGGCATCAAATTCGGAGTCATCGCCGAGTTCCGTCGCGCTTCTCACATGCGCATCAAGGCCCTTCGCCCGCGCCGCGGCGATCTGCTCGGCACTCGAATCGACACCGACGACCGTCGCACCACGGGCCACGATCCGCTCCGCCAACGCCCCGTCTCCGCAACCGAGGTCAAGAATCCGCTCGCCGGGTTGCGGGTCAAGCAGGTCCAAGACCGGCGAACCAAGTTCATCGGCGACAAACCCCGCGTTGGTGCGGTAACGGTCCGGGTTCCACCGCTGCGGCGAAGTGCTCATTGAACAGTCTCCTGAGTGGCCCGGACACCGCCCGGGCGGCGCAGCCGCTAGAGCAATCAGCTCCCGACTTCGTATAAAATTCGTAACCCGAATTGAGTATTCGACCGGAAGCTGAATGCTCTGGTCGCTGCGCGACACGGACGTTGTCCGTGCCACTCAACATCGCTGACTTGCTCTCCAATACAAGCCGCGCACGAAGTGAGCGGATCGATTGGTCAACATCTTACCCGCGCTCGATCCGCTTACTTCGTGCGCGGCTTGTCCAATCTCTCACCCCTTTACTTGATGCGCGGCTTATCGGAAGACACTCACTTCTTCCCCAAGGCTCGCTTCTCCGCGAAGAACTTTTCTAGGGGCATCTTGGCGTCGCACGGAGTATCACCAGCAGCACAGTCGAATAAATCGACTGTATTTCGCAATTGGCACTCTGGTCACGGCGACGTTTGCGATTTCCGAGGCCCTTGTTGAGGCCACAACGTCAAGCGGCCGAATGTAACGATTGACAATGCCATCATTACATTGTATCGTGTATTAATTGAGTGCTCGGAGTCGCCGAAGGTTTTCTCGTCTGGCCAAAACGTAATGAAATTTTGTCCCCCAAAAGTCAAACTTGCCGAGCGGCCGCTGATGGATTGCGCGGTTGCCGGTGACTTGGAATCGCTATTTGCGGTTTTGGCGAATGACACGCGGCTTCGGTTGCTTCATGAAATTGCGCGGACCGACGAAGTCTGCGTTACCGATTTGGCGGGGGCATTGGAGATGAAGCCGCAGGCAGTCTCCAATCAACTCCAACGCCTGCAGGACAAGGGGGTCGTTGCGTCACGGCGTGACGGCAACAAGATGCACTATCGGATTGTTGACCCGTGCGTGACGACGCTCTTGGATCGCGGGCTCTGTCTGCTCGAGGAAACCGACCGTCGCCGAAGAGTCTGATTTCTCGACCACTATTTAAACCGAAGGAGAACTGAAGAATGATTCGACGTATTTTTTTGCTGAACTGCTTAGCCGCCGCAACCGCACTCGCGGGAGTATCTCAATTGGCCGAGGCAGGCGAATTAAAAATTGATCCGTGTGTTGCGGCCTGTCAGAGCTGCGAGAGCGCTTGCTCCGCCTGTGTCACGGCCTGCCTTGAAGAATTAGAGTCGGGCAAAACGGATCGGGTAGAATGTATCCGTTTGTGTCAGGATTGTGCGGATATTTGCGGAGTCTGCGCGAAAGTGATGTCGCGCAACGGGCCTTTAAAGTCTGTCATTGCGACGGCGTGCGCCGAAGCTTGTAACGAGTGCTCAGCCGCCTGCGCCAAACACGCAAATGACCCCGTCTGCCAAGCCTGTGCGGAAAAGTGTCGTGCGTGCGCGAATATGTGCAAAGCACATAGAGAATAGTGAAGACTTGAAATGGCTTTGATATGGCCGCATGACGACGCTCTCTCCGAGATGGGGGCGTCGTCTCTTTTTAATTGAGTTAGAAGACACTCACTTCTTCCCCAAGGCTCGCTTCTCCGCGAAGAATTGCTGCAGGAGTGCTTTCGCATCGGCGGCCAGCACTCCGCTCAGGATTGTCGTCTGGTGATTGAGGCGGTCGTCAGAGCAGATCGTGTAAAGCGACTCGCACGCCCCGGCTTTGAGGTCGGTGGTCCCGTAAACAAGGGTCGGGACGCGGGCCTGCACGATCGCCCCGGCACACATCGGGCATGGTTCCAACGTGACGTAGAGCGTGCAACCTTCGAGCCGCCACGAGCCGAGGGCCTCCGCGGCTTGCGTGATCGCGATCATCTCCGCGTGGGCGGTGGGGTCGTTGAGTTGCTCGCGCTGGTTATAGCCTTCGCCGACGACCTGCCCCCCCTCCGCCGGGTTTCCCGCGATCACAATTGCCCCGACCGGCACTTCGTCTTCGTCGTACGCCCGCACCGCCTGATCGAGCGCCTTCTGCATCCAATACTCGTGCGGGTTGAGGGGGTTCATTTGAGGAGCAAGTATCAAGAAGTTAGTAGACAGGAGTCAGAAGTGAGAAGTCAGTAAATTGGAAGAGACTGCTATCGCAAGCGTAACGACGAGAGCCGAAAGTTCGAGGAGGTGGCGTTCGCGGGGTCCAGTTTCTATCTTTTCGCCAACGCCCGCGGCAAGCTTCTGACTTCTGGCTCCGAACTTTCGACTTCCGGCTGCTCCCATGAAACGCAACCCTCTCTTCTGCCGTGGCGACCTAGACGGCTTTTTCGGTTTGTTCGTCGACAACTTGGTGCAGTTCCTGACGATCATTAATCTCTGGCCGTTGGCCTGCGGGATATTTCCGGGGTCGCCCGAGTATGCGGAGTTGCAGTCGTTGATGCTGCGATACGTGTTCCCGGGGGCGGCGGTGAGTCTATTGATCGGGAACGTCTTCTACGCGTGGCAGGCCCATCGCGTGTCGCAGCGCGAGGGGCGCGACGACGTCACCGCCCTGCCCTACGGGATCAACACGCCGTCACTGCTTGTTTACATCTTCTTTGTGATCGGTCCGGCCTATCAGGGAGCGATCGCTGCGGAGATGCCGGTCGACGAAGCGGTAAAGTTGTCTTGGATGCTCGGCATCATCGCCTGCCTGGGAAGCGGGTTGATCGAATTCTTCGGCTCGTTCGTCGCGGGAACGATTCGAAGTCTGACGCCGCGGGCCGCCCTGCTCTCGACTCTCGCGGGGATCGCCGTCGGATTCATTTCAATGACCTTTGCGCTGCAAATTTTCCAGCGGCCGCTCGTTGCCATGCTGCCGACGGCTGTGATCCTCGTGACCTACTTCGCCGGGGTCAAGTTCCCGCTGTCGCTGCCGGGTGGCTTCCTCGCCGTCATGCTCGGCACGCTTTGCGCGTGGTTTCTCGTACCGCTCATTCCCGAAGTCGTTTCGGGGCCGGCGATGAGTTTCGAAGCGGTTGAGAAAGGAGCGAGTTTGGCGGGGCTTTACCTGCCGACCTTCGTCGGGACGGAGATCGCGGAGTTCCTCGCACAGCCGTCGCAATGGGTGAAGTATCTGTCCGTGATCGTGCCGATGGGCTTGTTCAACGTCGTGGGCAGTCTGCAGAACGTAGAAAGTGCGGAGGCGGCGGGTGACCGCTACAACACGGGGCTTTCGCTCGGCGTGAACGGTTTCGGAACGATCCTCGCCGCCCTTTTTGGCAGTTGCTTCCCGACCACGATCTATATCGGCCACCCCGGCTGGAAGGGTCTCGGGGCACGCAGCGGTTACAGCACGCTCAACGGCCTCGTCGTCACGGTAATCTGCCTGACGGGAACGATCAGCCTGATCGCGGCGTTGATTCCGCTTGAAGCAGGGGTGGCGATCGTCTTGTGGATCGGCGTAATCATCACCGCCCAGGCTTATCAGTCGACGCCGGACGAACATGCCCCGGCGGTCGCAATCGGATTGTTCCCCGCGATCGCGGCGTTCGGGTTCACGGTCACCTCGGGCGCATTTATCGTCTGCGGATTCGGCTCGAACGGCGCCGCCCCGACGCTGCAGGGACTCCTCGGCGACGCTCCGGTCCTGTCGGGCCAAACCGCACAGGTCAACGGCTTCCTCTTACACGGCATGATCGCGCTGGAGCGGGGCTATATCTTTACCTGCATGATCCTGGCTGCAATCAGCGTGTTCTTAATCGAACGCAAATTTATGACGGCGGCAATTTGGTCACTGCTCGCCGCCGTGCTGACGGGCCTTGGCTTCATGCACGCGTATCAGGTCGTCGGCAACACGGTTGATTATCTGTTCGCTGGGGTGGGCCCCGCCAACGATGCGACGGCGTTTCGCGCTTTCGACATCGCGATCGGGTATCTGCTGTTTGCGATTTTGTTTGCCGTGATGGGTTGGTGGGCCGAGTCGAGTGAGAAATCGGCCGAGACCGCTACCGAAGATCGTCCCGGTCCCGGAACTCAATAAAAAGAGTTGTTGAAAGCTGATCTGTCGTGCGTTTTCTCTGCCGGTGGACCTTCGGGTCTCTTCGGCCTCAATTCGGGGAATTCGCATGCGTGCTCGTTCGCGTCTTAATCCAAGTCGACGCCGCGGATTTACCTGGGTCGAACTGCTGATCACGCTGATTGCGGTCGCGGTAATGATTGCAGTGCTTTGTCCCGCATTGCTCGACGGTCGGAGACGCGGACGACCACGAATGGTTTCGCTCAACAATATTAAAAATATCAGCTTGGCGACGGCAAACTATGCGTCGGTGTGGGACGGGATGTTCCCGCCCCTCGTCGACGGTACGTACGGTGCTCCGAGAAATCTCTTAACTACATTGGACCAGCCGGGGCTTGATCGAGCGATCTCGGCCGCGCTCAGTAAAGAGGACAAGAATATCGCCGTCTTCGTCAAAGTCTTCGCCTCGCCGCATGACGACTTCAATTTCAACCAAGACCGCGGATTCAGTTACCGGTTCAATGCCGGTTGGGGAGATTTTCGAGCGTCACGGACTGACGGCAAAACGATCGAAATCGGAACTCATGATCTTGATCTCGACTGGGACGGCGATGGAGAGGTCACCGACGAAGACCGGTCGGCCATGCAGGCCACCGGTGTATTCTGGCGACACTCGGACCACATTGATTCGCTCACCATTGATGCAGTCGGACTTGGCGATGGCATTTCGCAGACTTTATTGTTGGTCGAGAATTACCACCGGTCCGATTGGCTCTCCAACCAGACCCTCGATCTCGGATTCGTCGTTGGGCGAGAGGACCTTACGATTGATTTCGACAGAGGTATGCTCGCCGTCAATGAATTCAAAGACGGCCCTTATCGTCCGAATGGAATTCGGCCAAGTAGCGCGACTCACACGCCCGGGCCCAGCAGCAGTCATAGTGGGACGGTCAACGTCGCATTCGTCGACGGCCGCGCCTCAAATGTCTCCGAAGATATCGACCCATTGGTCTATTTGAAATTAATGACGTCGCGCGGAAGCCTCTTCGGCCAAACGCCGCTTGATGCGAATCAATTTTAGGCGGCGCGCTTCCTGGCGGGCGCGGCTAAACAAAGGCGAAATAAAACGACAAAAAGATCCCCCGCCGGGTCGTGCGACCCGGCGGGGGTTCGTCGTTCTTCGGCTCATCCATCGGCCGTCAGCTTAAGCCGGGAGCAGTTCTCCCAACTCGGCCTTAAGCCGGTTCCGGGCGGTGTGGAGCCGCCGCTTAATGGTACCGACCGGGCTTTCGAACGCGTCCGACATCTCCTGCAGCGACTGGCCTTCGAAGTAGAAGGCGATCAAGGTCTGCCGGTCGAGTTCTTTCAGCTTGGCGATTCCATCCCGAAGGTTTGCGGCCCGTTCACTTTCGATGGCCCGCTCAAGCGGAGCCTCTTCGTGACCGGTCACTCCGCCGAAGACTTCCGGATCGGAGACCGCTTCGTGCGGCCGCCGGACCGCCCGATTGATCGACATCCGGACGGCGATTTGCCGCAACCAACCCGCGAACCGAACCGGCTCCCGAAGCTGATCGATCTTCCGCATCGCCTGAATGAAGACGTCCTGAGCGACCTCGACCGCTTCACTCCGGTTCCGCAGCCGTCGCATCACGATTGCGAACACGGTCGGCTCGAAATGAGCGACCAGCTCACCGAATGCGTTCCGGTCGCCCGCCTGGGCCCGTTCAACGAGCAAGATGATCCGAGTTTCGTCCATTGCTGTGCCTCCTCATCTCGAACCGCCGCCGGCATCTCGATCCGCCTATGGCGAGGCGATCGAACGTATAGATGCACGACTGGCGGAGAAATATCCGGGTAAGTGGGAACGCTTCCGTGAGCGGGCGGCAACGGTCGGGCTCAGTCTGAATGCACCTTGCAGTGCAATCGCAAACTGAAGCGACGACGAATTTCGCCTGCGAACAGCGGAGGGCATGGGAACGCACCAACAACGGCTCGACGTTGCGGTCGACCGGTGGGAATGCGCGGTGGTGGAACCAACCTTGCGGTCAGTTCATGGACGGACTCGCCAATATCGCGAGTCGTCCCCACCCGGCCTGAAGCGACCGTTCCATACCCCTGCCTACCGAGCCTTCCGATAAGCGGGATCGCTGCCATGACCTTGGTTGGTCACTTGGCATCGATTCCGGCATGTCGGGTCGACTCAGACAGAGACATTTGGAACGGCATAGCGGCCGTTTCCCCGGATAGCGGTGTACCGAGAGATCGACTCGATGGACCGTATCCGCGCCCGCGACCGTGGCGAAGTTAATCGCTGCGGTGTTGAAATTGGCGATGTTGGCGGTGTTTTGGATACGCATCGTCGTGACCTCCTGCGGCTACACCCGCAGCATAGGAGTGAAGAGGCAGGACTTGATTCGAGCGGCTCCTGCCGAGCCACGTGGACAAATGGGCGGCCACACTTCGGAGATACGATCACCGAACTGTGGCTGCAACTTCCTCTACAGCTAGGACGGCAGATTCTGCCATCGGGTTCGGGGAATTCGAGCATAAATTCAAAAGAATTTCGAGTCGGCACCTCGTAGGACGCACGACCCGAACGCAAGGCGTTGCGAAATCACTGCTTAGGGCTTGGTTCCGTTTGTCCGATGGTCGCGTCCGCACCGGAATTATTTGACTCAGACGGCACATCTTCCGAATTGATTTCGTCGGTCGGCTTCTCTTGAGGTCGCGCTACGAGCTTTTTAAATCGCTCCACGTCATTCCGTCCCGGTCGGCGATTCTTCCAGGCAGCGCGGTGAATCACACTATTGATTTGACCTCCTGCCAGCAGCAATGCCCCGGTCATGTAGAGGAAGATCAGAAGCAGCACCACGCCGGCGAGTGCGCCATACGTCTTACTATACGTACCGAAGGTCGCAACATAGACCCGGAAGATTTTCGTCAGCGAGAGCCAGGACAAGGCGAAGAAGACGGCGCCGGGGCTGAGGGGCATCCAACGCAATTTCGCACTCGGCGTCGCCGCATAGACGAATGACGTTCCCAATGCGAGAAAAAGCGCTGAGACCAGCCAGCGAACCGTTTCGTTCAAAAAAGAGCCTTCGTCTCCGGGAAAAAAGCGGGCCGCGATCCGCGGTCCGAATGTCAGCACACCGACAGCCGTCATCGCCACGAACAGCAACAAATAGGTGACTCCGACGGCCACGAGATTCCGCATCAGAAACTTGCGGCGTGGCGCATCGTAAGCGTCATCGAGCCCCTGCCCGACCGCGAGAAAAATCTGTCGTCCGCTGATCGCCAGGAAGACGATGCCGAAGATCGAAATAACAGAAAGCGGTCCCTCGGCACTTCGTAACAGGTCAATTTCCTGACGGACAAGCGTGAACGCTTCGGGCGGAAGCATGTTCTCCGCAGCCGCGAGGATTGTCTTGATCATGTCATTTGACCCCAGTTGCACGCCGAGCGTCACAGCGACGATCAGCATGGGAGCCAGGCTCAAAGTGGCGTAATAGGCGAACTGTGCACTGCGGTCGAACAGGGCGTGACGCTGAAAACCGACCACGACCTGATAAACCAACTGCCAAGGGCGGAGCCCTCCGAACCGCCACATCGCGGCGGTCGAGATCAACCGGTAGTTCGGGACCGGAGTCAACTTCCCGGTGACAGGTGTCGGCGAGGCGTCTTCGGGCATGTAAGGGAGGATCGTTTGAAGAACCGGATTGCTGACAGTCTATCGGGATGCCCCATCGCGTGCCGCCCAATTCGACATTTGCTTCGCAGTGGCAGCTTCGATCTCCCGGGGCCGAAGGTCTTGAATCAGCTTCGGATCAGCCTGAGGGCAGAATTTTCGGCATCAGCGGCAAAATCGTCAAAGTTTGCCCAACCTGCCCGTCGATCAAATAGGTGACGCGCGGACCATTTCCGCGCGGGGAACTTCCGATCGAGGGTAATCCGATGCGACAGTTGCTTTCTTTAGCCGTGATTCTGGCTTCGCTCGGTGCGACCGGTTGTTGCTGCAAGCTTGCCAAGATTGACTGCTGTACCGGGCAGGTCTCCCCCCTATTTAAGCCATACATTCGCTCGTGTGACAATCGTCCGATCTGCGGCTGTGCAACGCCGTGCGGCGGAATCTGCAAGCCCTCGTGTGCGGTTCCCGTTGCGAAACCCTGCATAAAATCGTGCTGTGCTCCAAAAATCGGATGTGCTGCTCCGCCGGTCGCCTGTCCTGCCCCTTGCCCGCCGCCGGTCGTGTGCTGCCCGCCTCCGGTTCCGTGCTATCAGCCTCCGGTCGCCTATTGTCCGCCGCCGATTGCCTGTCCGATGCCCTGCCCTCCGCCGTGTCCGCCGCAGCCGTGCTGCCCGCCTCCGCTTCCGATGCAATTCACCACGCGATACATCGACGCGAGCTGCCCGCTCTTTCTCGAAGGTGGTCCCCGACCGCCCGAAGTCTCTCCGACCGACGTTCCACTGCCCACTCCGGCAGAAGGCAATGCTTTTTATGAAACGGATTACGACTACGGAATCACGCCGGCTAGCCAATTCGAAGGCTGGTCCGAGTCAGTTAATTAGAGCAACTCAGCGTTGAGCGCGGGAGTGGAGCACGTCACTTGAAGTTCCCGCGCGATTTGCACGGGCGAAGCCGGGCGTTTAGCGTGATGAGACACATCTCATCGACGCGTTCCCGGACTAGCTGATGCTTCGCCTACTTTCTGTCGTTTTCTCTTTCACTTGCCTCATCCCGATAAGCAACGCCGACGAACCGCGACAGTCGCGCTGGGAAAACGCGATCGTTGCATTCGAAAAGGCCGACCGCGAAAGTACACCCGCAGCTGGCCCTGTCGTTTTTACGGGCAGTTCGAGCATTCGGCGATGGCCACTCGATCAATTTTTTCCGACCACTCGCACTCTCAATCGCGGGTTCGGTGGCTCGCAGATGTCGGACCTCATCGCATTCGCCGACCGGATCGTCACGCCCTTTCAGCCAAGCGCGATCGTCGTGTACTCCGGTGACAACGACATCGCGGCGGGCAGATCGCCCGAGCGCGTGCGGAATGACTTTCTGACGTTTGTCGGCAAAGTGCAATCCGATGGGCAGCCGACGATCGTGCTGATTGGAGTGAAGCCCAGCGAGCGTCGTTGGAATTTGCGCAAGAAACTGATCGAAACGAATCGCCTCCTGAGCGAAGCCTGCGAAAACGAGGAATCGCTCACGTTTATCGACGTCTATGGGCTGATGCTCGGCGAAGACGGACGCCCTGATCCGGAACTCTACGCCGCAGACAAATTGCACCTGAGCGACAAGGGCTACCAAAAGTGGCAGGCTCTCGTCGCCACGGCCCTAGACCGGTTCGGTATCGAGACGGCAGGTGAGACGACGCCGTGATCGTACGCGACTTAACAAAGCGGTTCGGCCGAGGTGCTGATCAGGTTGTGGCCGTTGATGCCCTGACATTCGAGGTCGAGCGGGGCGAGGTTTACGGCCTGCTCGGTCCCAATGGTGCGGGGAAAACGACGACGCTGCGGATGATTCTCGGGCTGTTGAAGCCGGATAGTGGCGACGTGCTGATCGACGGCGTATCGGTCATCAAGTCGGCTGATGAAGTAAAGCGGCGGATCGGGTTCGTCTCCGCCAGCGCCGGGCTTTATCAGTGGCTCACAACGCGGGAGCACCTCGCCTTTTTCGCCGATGCTTACGGACTATCGCCGGAGCGTTCCCACAATCGGGCCGAAGAACTGGCCGACTTGCTCGATTTGCGAGAATTTTGGGATCGCCGCTGTGCCGTTCTCAGCACGGGACAGAAACAACGGGCGAATTTGGCACGATCACTCGTGCATGACCCGCCTTTGATGCTGTTCGACGAGCCGACACGGGGGCTCGACATCGTCGGCACCGAAGTCGTCTTCGATTTCATTCGCCATTTGAAAGACCGTCACAAGGCGATCGTCGTCTGCACACATCGTCTCGATGAATCGGAGCGGTTGTGCGACCGGTTCGGCCTGTTGCATCATGGACGACTCAAGCATGAAGGGCGGCTTGACGACTTGCTCGGACAAACGGGCTGCCCATCGCTGGTTGCAATTTTTAATGAAATGCTCGGACACCGCCCGGTACAGGCGTCCTCTGTAAATTGATTTTCAGCGACTCTCGAAAATCGGTCGGAAGTTGTCATGTCTCTTAAAGGCTTCTAATGGACGGTCCCGAACGCGACTCTGGCCAGTCTGGTTCCGTCGGGCGGTTTGGACGGCTGCTTCTCAAAGAACTTCGCGAAACACTGCGCGACCGCCGCACCACGATCACGCTGGTGGCGATGCCTTTAATCGTTTATCCGCTCTTGGGCGTGGTACTGCAGCGTTTTGTTCTTTCACAAGCTGAGATCGACAAGGGCGTCGAATACACGATTGTCCTCTCGACGGAGGAAGAAGCTTTTTTATTCGGCAAGCTGCTCACCGACGGAGAGCGTTTAATTAAGCTGGATCAAGGAAACGACACTGTTTCTGATCCGTCTCCGCAAACCGCGCGCAGTACCTCTGTGCCGTCATCGACCTCCATTCTTAATCAAAGGCCAGACGGTGGTGTGAAGTTCAGTCCCGTCGTACCGACCGGAGAATTAACGGGAACGGACATTCGCGAGATTGTCGAGCGTGGGAGCGCCGACCTTGGCGTTCGAATCACGAAAAATGAGCAACGACGCCTGTTCCAAGCCGACATGCAACCTGTGGCTTGGCCGCTCGACGTTGAATTCATCGTTCGCCGCGGTTCCGTTTCGAGCGAGGACGCGAGACGACTCGTCCGAGATCGGTTGCGCGCGATCAATCGCTCCTACCTGACGACCGCGCTGAAAGGCTTGGCTAAGGAGACGCCATATGGGATGCCCGCCGAAATTTCATTTGAAGAAGTCGGCAAGAAACCCGAAGAAAGCTTTTCGCTTGCCGGTATCGTGCCGCTCGTACTCGTCCTGATGACAATCACCGGCGCGGTCTACCCCGCCATCGACTTGACGGCGGGCGAGCGGGAGCGAGGGACGCTCGAAGGTTTAATTGCCACGCCGCTGCCTCGCAGTTCAATTTTGGCTTCGAAGTATATCGCGGTCCTGACCGTCGCACTGCTCACCGCGATCGTCAACGTTCTCGGAATGTTCGTGACCGCATACGCGACGGGTCTGGACGCATTCCTATTCGGCCCCGGCGGCGTATCCGGGATCATGATCATTCAGATCTTAGGGCTGCTCGTCTTGTTTGCCGCTTTCTTCTCGGCGGTGATGCTCTGCCTGACCAGTTTTGCTCGAAGTTTCAAAGAGGCGCAAGCCTATCTAATACCGCTGATGCTCGTTTCGCTCACCCCGGGAATTATGGCCTTGTTGCCTGGGTTGGAGCTCACACTGCTGGTCGCGCTCACGCCGCTTGCGAATATTGTTGTGTTGGCACGCGACATTCTGGAAGGCGACTTTAATCTGTTCGGTGCAGGGATTGCGTTGATCTCGACGGCTGTTTACACAGTGGCGGCCCTGGCCGCTGCGACGCGAATCTTCGGTACCGACGCGATCCTGTACGGTGGGGAAGGCACTTGGCAGGATGTTTTTGGGAGGCCGGATGAAGAGCGGGCGGTACCATCGGTCAATGAGGCAATTACTTATCTCGTCGGGCTGTTTCCCGCCTTCTTAATTTTGAGTGCCGTGCCGTCTCGCCTCGGAGAATTCGGCATCGCCACGCGACTGGTCGTGGGAGCGGCGATCACGAGTCTTGCCTTCGGGATTGCACCGATCCTGTTTGCCGTCGGGCGCCGGATCAGAGTCCGCAGCGCATTTCAGTTGGGGGCGGCATCACCGACCGCCTTCATTGCCGCAGTCATGCTTGGTTCAGCACTTTGGGTATTTGCCTACGAGGTCGGGCTGTTCACGATTTCTTCCAGCCAGATTGAACAAATGCAGGAGTTCTTCGAACCCTGGAAGGCCGAACTAAAGTCAATTCCCCTCGCGCTCAAACTGATTTGCCTCGCGGTAGTGCCGGCCGTGTGCGAAGAATTGTTTTTTCGCGGCTTTCTCTTTTCGGCTTTTAAGCCTCGCGTGGGTGGATGGTGGACCGTCTTACTGACCGCGTTTCTCTTCGCCCTGTTTCATGTCTTCGTGACCGATGGCCTGATGCTCGGCCGATTCCCGCCGACGTTCTTATTAGGACTCGCCCTCAGTTTTATCGCACTGCGGAGCGGCAGCGTGCTGCCCGGCATCGCGATGCACGGGATTAATAACGGGTTACTGTTATCGGTTGCTCATCACGAAGACACCGTGGCGAGTTGGGGCCTCGCGATTGAGAATCAGCGACATCTTCCGTCGATATGGCTAAGCGGCGCAGCCGTGGTTGTATTGCTGGGACTGTGCACGCTGGCGTTCACAAAGCCGCGTCACGAATAGACGTAGCCTTCGTGACGATATCGTGGGTGCTTCTTAATTGCTGTGTGGTCAACCGACGCCATCCGATCCGCAGCAGCAACGGCGGCAAGAACCGCGTCAATGGCGTCCCCTCCCGGATCAGCCATCATTCGCCGACGATCCTTCTCCGCGATCGAAAGGCGTTGCTTGAGCGATTTCAAGATAACCCTCCGTGTTCGTCGCCTTGCTTCGTCAGGCTGCTTCTGATTCGGTTGCTTATAGTTCTGGTGTGGCAAACCACTTCGTTTAAGAAATGATGACGGACAGGCCTCCACAACCACCCGCTCTGCGTTTTGCAACTTATGATATTGGAAGGGTAAGATTGCAGTCTGAAGTAGCCCGGCGAGCGGTCGAAGAACGTTGCGAATTCCGAAATAAGTCTGATAAATAATTCGGTAGTGGTAGCAGTCAAACGGAGTGGCTGTTTCGCGATCCGTATCGCGACGGATATGAAGCGAGCCGTTATAAGCTCTGGAACGAGCAACACAGTCGAGCCCGAAGGCCCGGGCATCGCCATCGAATCGCAGGGTCTCGTCGAGCACACTTTTCCAATCGCTGCCATCCCGATGCAATTCGATCGGCAAGCCGAATGGGAAATCGATGGCCCACAAACTTTGCGATGACACTTGAATCGCGGAGACTAAGTCCGCATGCACCTCATCTCTCGTCGACTTTCGGAATCGTCGCTCGGCATTCGTTAATGAGACCAACCGGAATCCGTCTTCTTCTGGAATAACTTCGGCGATCCAAATCGCTTTACCCGGCAGGCGTGCGCCACTGAAGTCGACGCCATAAATGCAATCGATTGTTGGAAGTCTCATTGCGGTTAATGGCGGGTGAGTGGTCTTTTTAGATGGTTGCTCGAACAGCCGGGGCGATCCGATAGTCAAAACGTCCTTCGCAATGACTCTGGCCGCGAATCGACTGCCTCATATTCGATGCGTGATCAACGGAGTCTGCGATTTCCTTGGGCGACAAGGTCCCGATTCGTTGCGTAATCCGAAACAGGCCGCTATTACAGCGTCTCACGCGCCGACTCTTTTGCCAATTCTTTCGTTGCAATTTGAGGGAATGTCAGTCCATGGGCCGGTATGCCTGCTTTGGCTTATTTCTGTTCGCCTTTCTGACCACGGCGCCGACGTTTTCTTCGGCTCAGATTACCCCCTCGTCCGGCAGCCAATCTTCTGATGAGGAGAGCGGGCCCGCGTCGTCAGGTGATTCCACGGGCGATTTAGAGAACTCCGGCGATGAAGCCGAAGGGGTTAAAAAGCCGATCGACGGGGTCGAACTCATCAGTGGCGCCGCCAGTTTCGTCGCCGATCTCGAATTGGAGCGGCTCTGGTTCGAGACTCCGGCATGGGGTTGGATCACGTTTTTTTCGGGCGTGGGCGGCGGAATTGCCGCGGGGATGGTGCTTTCGATTCTGTTCAATGGGATTGCTTCTCGCTTTCGGCAATGGGAAGCCAAGGAAGCTCTCGCAACGTTCTTCGACAAACTATCCGGCCCGGTCTGCCTGCTCGCAATTTCGATCGGCACCGCCATCGGCCTCTCCGCATTGCCGTTGAGCGAATCGCTGCAATACGTCACCGGCGTTCTCATCGCATTGGCGATTTTGCTGGCCCTGTTTTGGGGGCTGCTCAATATGGTCGCGGTTCTCGAGGTCGTGCTGACACGTCGCGTGAAATCGACAGAGGGAAAACTCGACGACCAAGCCCTTCCGTTGATCCGTCGATCGCTGCGAGTGTTTATATTCATTCTTGCGGTGCTGACCATCGCTGATAACGTCTTCGGCGCGGATGTCGGAGCCGCCCTCGCGGGTTTGGGCATCGCGGGCATCGCGGTATCGCTCGCGGCGCAAGACTCTTTGAAAAATCTATTCGGATCGCTGACGATTCTGTTTGACGATCCGTTTCAAATCGGCGAGCGGATCGTGTTTCAAGGCCATGACGGCATCATCGAAAAGGTCGGGTTCCGTTCGACAAAGTTGCGGACGCTGACCGGCCATCTTGTCACGATTCCGAATTCAGCGATTGTCAACGAGTCGGTTGAGAATATCGGACGTCGCCCGACGATTCGGAGGCTGATGAACATTGGCGTGACGTACGACACGCCTACGGAGAAATTGCAGGAAGGGGTGAAGATCATCCGCGAACTGCTCGACTCGGACGATTTGAAAGGGCCCGTTCATCCGACCGTCGACGGCGATACGCGGGACCCCATCGTCTACTTCACCGAGTTTAACGCCGACAACCTCGGGATCCTCGTCGTCTACTGGTATGGTCCGCCCGACTACGTCGCCTACTTGGAGCACGGCCATCGGTTTAACCTTGCCCTGCTCGATCGGTTTGAAGAAGCGGGAATCGAATTCGCGTTCCCGACAGAAACGTTGATGCTCGCCGGCGATACGAAACGGGAACTATCGGTCAAAATGCTCGGCGAAAGCCTGAAGCAGGAATGACGTTATTGGCTCTCAGCTCTCAACAATGAGTAATTGACTGTCGTTGAAACGATGACTTGAGTCAGGTTTCCGCAGCTTGATCTTCACTCCAACGATATCGGCGTCAGCGTCGAATGCATTGGCGACTCGGGACGACCGGCTATTACAACGAAGGTTGGCGGGGGCCGTTCTTTCCGCCGGCGCTGCCGAAGTCGAAGTGGCTCGGGCACTACGCGACGCAGTTCGACACGATAGAGATGAACAACACATTTCATCGTGCGCCTGATGAAGTCCGTGTTCGGCGTTGGTCGGAGCAGGTGCCGGACAGCTTCCGATTCTGTGTGAAGGCATGGCGGGGCATCACGCATGACGCTCCTCTTTCGGAAGCGCGGCGGTCGACCGAACTGTTTCTTGAGCCGCTGCGAAGCTTTGAGCACAAGCTGGGAATCGTGCTGTTCCAACTGCCTCCGGATTGCGGAATTAATCAGTTCGCTGCCCTCGAAGTCCTTTTGGGCTCCCTGCCGACCGACATTCGATTTGCCATTGAGTTCCGAAACGCAACATGGTTCTGCAGCGAAGTCGATCAACTACTAAGCTCGCACCGCGTTGCCCGTGTTGCAGCGGAGCTGGAGCGCCATCCCGAATCGAAAGATGCGACCCCGACTGCCGACTTCGTTTACGCCCGGCTGCTTGGTCGGCATGGCCGCTTTCAGTCAGACGATCATGAACTGTTCGACCCGACGCCATTGTTGCGGCAGTGGCATGCTCGACTCGCGACCGCCACGTTAGGCCAAAGCGAGACGGCCTGGGTTTTCATCAATAATGACTTGGCCGGCCATGCCCCCGCGACGTTGCGTCGTTTCGCCGATATCGCCGGAGTCGAGTTGCCGCAGCACCGCCCGCCCGAGACGGTTGTCAAACAGGGCAAACTGTTTGACATGTGATAGATGGCAAAAGATTGCCGGTTGCGGCGTCTCTACCGGCAACACCGGTTTTCCATGTGATGCGGTTCCCGTTCGGACGATGTGGAAGATGACGTCAGTGCGCGTTCGGCGGTCCGGTCGCGCCTTCCATCGAGATCGATTCAGCGGGGAACAAGGACATGTTCCGTCCTTCCATCAGTCAATTAGTTCGGGCCGCCGTTATGACGGCCGTCATGGTCGGGTGTACGCTCCCGGCATATGCTCAAATTGTCCCCGGCTCCGGGCGACGGCTTGACCGAATCTTTGATGACTTCGAAGACGAAGAGTGGGAATACAAATACAATCTTCCCAAAAGCAGCCACGAGCAGGACAACCGCATGCGCGGCCCGCTCGCCTACTCGACAAACGGCATGTGGGCCGAAAGCGGCAAGCGCGGCACTCCGGATTATGTCGCCCGGGTCGAGACCCCGCCGAACGGCATCGCCGGCTCGAAGGGCGCGCTCATGATTCGCACGCTCAATTCGGGGATTCCTGAGCGGATCGGCGGCGAACCTCAGCAGGACGACCTGATCTACCGAGTGGCGAATAAGGCCGGCTCGATCCCCGCCTCGGCCGGGCCGAACGTCGTTGTTCGCCTCTGGATTCCGCCGTTCGAAGAGTTCGAAAAGCGGACGAGCAGCCACTTCGGCATCCGTCTCGCACTGAGCACGACGGTTGAAGAAAAGAAGGGCAAGTGGATCTTCAAGCGGACCGTTAAGACTCGCGAGTCTTACTGGCCGGGAATGTTCATCCAGTACTTTGGAACCGATCGTGGCCACTCGGAACCGAAGGTCAACTTCGTCATCCGCGGGGCTGACAATGGCGGCGACTTCCCCGGACCGCAGATCCACAAGAGCGGCTGGTGGACGGTCGGAATGAGTGTGTCGCCGGACGGCCGCGTCCACTACTACGCCCGCGAAGGTGTTGAAAACCTCCGCCCGCAGGACAAGATCGCCTCGACAACGCCGTACGGTTACGAAGCCGAATCGATGTCGACGCTGTTCTTCAACATTACGAGCCGCAATGACGGCCGTACTTGGTCGACCCCGTTCGTCATCGACGACCCGATGGTCTTCCGGGCTTATTAGACGCTAAGCGATCACGAATCGCTTTGAAGCCCACGGGTTGCAACCCGTGGGCTTTTTTATCGCGCTCAGCGTTCAATTCGCTCGTCCGGAATTCGCTCGAATTCCGCGTCGATGATATCGGGGTCTCTCGGTGCTTGCCGGTTCGACCATTCGTGAACCTGCCCATTGTTGACGCTCGTGACATGCACCTGCATCGACTTCATCAGGCGATGGATAAAGAGCTTCCGCAGGAGCGTCCGCACCGGAGGGATGAGCAATGAAAACCCGACGACATCGGTCATGACGCCCGGCGTCACGAGCAGCGCAGCCGCCACAAGGATCATCGCCCCGTCAGCGAGCGGTCCCGCCGGGGGCTTGCCGGATCCCATTTCCTGTTGGAAGCGGGCCCACGTCTTCAATCCTTCCCGCTTGGCCAGCGCCGCACCGGCGATTCCGGTGATGAGAACGATCAAGACCGTAGGAAGCGGACCGATATATGTTCCCACCTGAATAAGGAGGGCAAGTTCCAGAATTGGAACCAGCGTGAACAATAGGAATAGATAAAGGAACATGCTCTCCCGCCTCAACGGGTTGGTTGGACGTACCGCGACACGGCGAATTCATAGGCTCACGCCCGAACGGAATCAACGAGCGAATGGTTCACTCGCCCGCCCCGATGAGCCGCAGCCCTGATGGTAACGCATCTCCGAACGCCGCCGCCCGTTCGGCCTCTCCGAAAGAACCGCCTTCTTCCACAAGCTGAAGCGCTCGGTCCGATGCCCCCATCCGAGTGAGGTGCCCGAGCACGCGGTCGCGAACCTTTTCGCCCACGTCGCGGAAACGATCGCCGCTGCGGCGGGACATTTGCACGAGAGCCGATTCGAGCATTCGGCTGTCACTCTTGTGGACGAGTAGCTGTTCGATCAACCGCTCGCAATCGGAGCGGCCCACGACCTCATTCTGCGGACCGTACAGCGGGACGCGTGCGGCGAGTCGACCGAGCGACCAGATGAGGGCGTCTTCAATCCCTGCAGCGTCGCCGGTGTTGAGCCGAACGACAGCGAGGTCTGCGATCCGACGCTTCATTTGAACCGGCAGTCGCTCCAAGCTACTGAGCATCCGCCATGTCTCCGGATCAGCCGCGGGAGCGATCGCGCCCCGCTGCTGCCGCGATGGCTTCGCCGCCAATACGCTGAGTAACGGATCGGCAAGCGCGCGTTGCTGCCCCGCTTCCAAGCCGCCGGAGAGCCGTCGCCAGAAGACACGCCACTCCGACAGGCACCTGGGATCGGCGTGCACGAGTTGATTCTTAAGTCCCTTCCAAGTCTCCGACACTCGCCAGTCATCGAGAGCGACGCCGTAGCCGGGACGCATCGCGAAGCCGGTCATATTCAACCAGCGAGCCTCATGGGCGGGACCGAACCGTCGGCCCTCGCGGTGCTCGAATAGTGTTTCCCACATCGATCGCAACAACGGCGCCGGCCAGTTATCTCGGTCTTCGCCGATGACTTCACTCAGCCGCCTCGGCAGATCACGCGGCTTGAGTGATTTCTCCGGCCCGAATGTCTGCTCGATCAATTCCGCCGCCTGCCGTTCGACTTCCTCATCGAGAATGCCGGCTGTTTCGCCGGTTGATTCAGTCACGTCGACTTCGGTTCGCGTTGCGGCCCGGACATCGAACTGGATTTTCCAGCGTCGGTTACCGTCGACCTCCCGGCATTGCAGGTCGAGCGTCCCGATCTCGGTGAGTCGCGTAACAACATGTACCGCCACGGCCTCGTCGGACGACTTCCCGCGCGAGCGAAGCACCGTGCGGATCGGCGCGAGGGGACGCATCTCTAACGGGTCGACGCCGACCACGTCACCGGCGTCGTCCGTACTACGCGTGCTGGAAACGAAGATTGGGAATTCGACCGGCTGCGAGACGAGTACTTCAAACTGTTGCGCGAGCTCGATCTCGCTGCCCTCCTTTGTTCCCGCGGGTGCGAGGCAAACTGCTTGTGGCTTCGAGCCGTCGGCCGAACTGATTGCGATGTAATAGCTCCGCGCGAGTCCCGCATCGATGCGAACCCCTTCACCGCGGCGGACGAGACCGTAGTACGCCGCACCGCGGGCGACGGCGAGGTCGAGCCGGTCATGAGCGAGCACCTTCGGCCGCCATTGATGGGTCGGGTCAAACCATTCGCTCAGCGTCTCCAAGAGACGCTCTTTGAGCAGGGGCGACTCGAAAAAGCCCCCGTTGAAGAGCACGACATCGGGCCGCGCCGGATCGGCCGCGTCGTCCCTCGCTCCGAACTTCGCGACGACCTCACGATGATCAGTGAGAAAGGCAGCGAGTTGTTTTGTGATCGCAGCGTCGGCGGCATAGGGCAGGCCGAATTCTTGAAAGCCACTCGCCCGGCGGAGGGGGCGTTCTTTGAGGGCTGACTTCGGCAGAAAACCATCAATCACAGCTTCTCGAATCACGTCCCGCCGTGCCTCGATTTGCAGTGCCGAGCCAATCAGTTTCGAACCACCGCCGGAGACCGAGACCGTGACCGTTTCAGGGGCGTCTTCGGCGAGAAGATCCTCCTTGATTCGCCGCGCGAGCCTTGCCAGTGTCTCCCATTGAGCCGGCTGCAAACCTCCGGGCACATTCGCCGACTCTTCCAGTAACTTGGCGACGGCCAAGTCGACGTTGTCGCCCCCCAGAACGAGGTGTTCGCCGACCGCGATGCGATCGAATCCGACAGTGCCGTTGTCGTTAGCGCGGACGCGGATCAGGCTGAAGTCGGTTGTGCCGCCGCCGATGTCACAGACGAGTATCGTCTGCCCAGCATCGACCTGTGTCGGCCAGTCGTCCCGGCGGCGATTGATCCACGCGTAGAAGGCGGCTTGCGGCTCTTCGATCAGCACCAGCTTCGGCAGCCCCGCCTCCCGCGCGGCCCGCACCGTCAGCTCTCTTGCGACTTCGTCGAACGAAGCCGGGATCGTCAGCACGATGTCCTGCTCGGCCAGTGGATGCTCCGCATAGGCGTCATCCCACGCGAGCCGGATGTGCTCCAGATAGCGTGCCGAAGCCGCAACGGGAGAAATGCGTTCGACGTCAGAAGCCGCATGCCAAGGCAGCACGGCCGCGGTTCGGTCGATCCCGGCGTGACATAGCCAGGACTTTGCCGACTGCACCTGCCGCCCCGGCACGCGGGCGCCGTGATCGCGGGCGAACGCGCCGACGAATTGCGGCGCCTCCTCGCTCGTCCACGGAAGCTTTAGTTGATCTGGCGCGAACTCGTTCGTTGCGGGCTCGTAGTGGAACGACGGCAGCGTATCGCGCTGTTCGACCTGACCGGGCGACGTGAGCTGCGGCACTGCGAAAGGTGTGACCGTCCGCGTCGTATCCTCCAAATCAATGAAAGCGACGGCGCAGTTCGTCGTTCCGAGATCGATGCCGACGAGGTAGCGTGCTTCCGGCGGCTCCGTGACCGAACTCACTGCGATTCCTCCGCAACATCGTCCCTGACGCTAAACTCGAGCTTCCATCGTCGGTCACTCTCAGCGTGTCGGCACCACAATTCCAGCATTCCGAGTTCGGTCACGTTTGCTTCGAAGGAAACCGGCACGAACGTTTCCTCCGAATCGTCCGACTGTTCGAGCGTCGTCTCGAGCGGGTCGGTCTCGGCAAGTTCCTCGTCGTCCACGCCGGGCAATAGATCACCCGGCGCATCCTGCTTTCGGGACGGAGAGCTAAAAAATCGGAATTGCGCCGGCTCGCCCACGACCACGCCGACCTCGGTTGAAGGCACTTCGACTGACGAGCCTTCTTCCATGCCGAATGGAACGACGCACAAGGCTCGCAACGGTCGCGGCAATCCCGGAATCGCCAAGCCTGAGGACTCGATGCCCACGTAGTAGGACCGGGCGGTGCCGCCGCGAATTCGAATCCCGCCTTGCTGCTTACTCTGAGCGTAGAAAGCCGCTCCCTTGGCGACGGCGTGATCGAGGTCAGGATCGCTCTGCAGATAGGAGACGTCTTCGCCGAACCACGAGTCGATCACGCTGAGCAGTCGCGCGGCAATCTTCGCCGACTTGAACACGCCACCGTTCACCAAAACGCGAGAGGGACAAACCGGTTCGTCCTCACCGTGCCGCGTGAGAAACGCAGCGATGTGCTTGGTGATCGCCGGGTCCGACTCGTACGGCAGACCGATCTCCTGAAAACCCGAGGTCCGCTGTCTTTGAGGAGCATTGTCGATCTCGCAGTCTGGAAAGAAGCCGTCCAGCAGCGTTTCTTCTGTTGCCGTTCGCGGCAGGTCGACCGTCACCGTTCCGCCGATCAGTTTGCTTCCCCGGCCCAAAACGGAGACTGAATGCGAATCCGGGGCGTCGGCCGTCAGCAGTTGCTCCTTCGCCCCGCGGCAGGCGTGCCACAGCGAGACCGACTGCCACGGGTCGAGCTTGACGCCCTTGTCGGCAAACAACTGCGATGCCCGATGCGCAAGAGCGAGGTCCATGTTGTCGCCGCCGACCAACAGGTGATCGCCGACCGCAATCCGTTTGAGCGTCAGGTCGCCCGCTTCATCTTCCACGCTGACGAGCGTCAGGTCGGTCGTTCCTCCCCCGACATCGCAGACGAGGATGCGATCGCCGGCGTTCGCTTGTTTACGCCACGAATCGCCCGCCTGATGCAGCCACGCATAGATCGCCGCCTGCGGTTCTTCGAGCAGAATCAGATCATTCGGCAGTCCCGCCGCCAACGCGGCCTCGCGTGTCAATTCGCGAGCTGCAGCGTCGAATGAAGCGGGTACCGTGAGCGCGACGTGCTGCTCAGCGAGCGGCGCGTCAGGGAAATTGGCTTCCCATGCCCCGACGAGATGCGCGATAAATCGCCGTGAGACTTCAACCGGCGAAACCTTTGCGACATCTTTCGGAGCCTGCCACGGAAGGATGTCGGCATGTCGATCGACCTTCCCGTGACACAACCACGACTTCGCCGCGCTCACGACACGATCCGGAGCCTCCGCCGATCGACGACGGGCGTACTCGCCGACGACGAAGTCATTGTCGCTCGCCCATGGGAGATCGAATGCTCCGGAGGTCTGTTCTGACTCCGCGGGGGCGTAATGGAACGACGGCAGTGACGATCGCGTCTCGACCGTCCCCGGTGAGACTAGTTGCGGGATGCCGAGTAGTTCCACGGACGCGTCGTCTTCGCTGGTAGCCGCAAACGCTAACACGTTATTCGTCGTGCCGAGATCGATCCCGACGCAGTAATTTTTGGACATTGTTCTCGACTCACACTTCAACTTCGGCCGGCGCGATAATTTTCGCCGCCGCTTCATCACCCGACCATTTGGGAATTTCAACTTTCGAGGCAGCCCAGCCGTGATGGGTCAGCCGACCGGATGGAGGAGTCTCGCCCGTGACGTTTCCGACAAGTCGCATCGTTGCAGGATCGTACGATTCTCCGAGTGGCACCTCGGTTCCGTCCTCCTGATCGACGACGGGCGATACAGAAAGCATCCGATCGAGGACTTTTCGCGTATCGCGATGCACGTCGCGAACGGCCGCCCCGATTTGCGCATCTTCGTACGGGCCGATATCTTCCATCAGGAAGTCGAGCAGCCGCGCCTCTGATTGGAGCGTCGCGAGCAGCGTGATCGCCTCGCTCCTGACCGGCTTCAGCGGCGTCGGAGCCCCCTGCGGCTCGGGCAGTTTGGGAGTTTTCCCGACTAAAACGTCACCGATCTGATCGGCCGTCTCTTCATCGGAACATGCCGCAATGAGGGCTTTCCAGCCCAGCCCGAACCGCTCAATGAAACCCATTCGCTCCCGTCCTCTCGACCTGAATCGCTGCTAAACGGCACTTTGAAGTCGCGGAGATTAGCAGTTTCGCCGTTGAAACGGCACCGAGTGTCTGTTGATCTCCCTCGATCGTGCCGTCACTGGATTTTGCTTTGCCCGCTCGCCGGGTTACATTCTTCTCCACAGAATCCTTGCAGCGATCCACAGCCCTCCTCGGCTCATTCGAGCGACCTCCAAATCCGATGCCCAAAGATTTCCTGAAAGGTGCCCGCGACGAGTACGACGTCGTCGTAATCGGCTCCGGACTCGCTGGCCTGACCAGCGCCAACATTCTCGCCCGGCAGGGATTTTCCGTCCTGCTGCTCGAACACCATTACCAACTCGGCGGGATGGCGACCTGGTTCAAACGCTCCGGCGGGCACATCTTCGATATCTCGCTGCACGGCTTTCCCATCGGGATGAAAAAGTCGTGTCGCAAGTATTGGACGCAGGAGATCGCCGACTCGATCGTGCAGCTCAAAGGCATCCGCTTCGAGAATCCGCAGTTCTCGCTGCGAACGACTTTCGACCGGCAGGACTTCACGAAGCACATCATCGAGAAATTCGGGATCGAGCCGGAGGTCGTGCAGGCGTTCTTCGACCATGCCCGGTCGATGAACTACTACGACGACCAGACGACCACGACGCGCGAATTGTTCGAGCGGTTCTTCCCCGGTCGCAGCGACGTCGTGCGAATGCTGATGGAGCCGATCACCTACGCCAACGGCTCAACGCTTGACGATCCCGCCATCACCTACGGAATCGTCTTCTCGAATTTCATGCACAAGGGGGTCTTCACGTTCCAAGGGGGCACCGATCATCTGGTGAAGCAGATGAAGGCGGAGATGGAGCGAAACGGCGTCGACATCCGCATTCGCACGCTCGTCGAAAAGATCGAAGTCACCCCCGACCGCCGAGTCTCCGCCGTCCATGTCAACGGCCGCCGCATCGGGTGCAAGGCGATCGTTTCGAACGCGAACATCAAGTCGACGATTCTGAAACTCGTCGGCGAGGACCACTTCGACCCGAGCTACGTCGAAGACACCAAAGCCGTCCGGCTCAACAACAGCAGTTGCCAGGTTTACATCGCACTTAAGCCGGGCGAAGGTTTCGACAACGTCGGCGACCTTCTGTTCCATTCGGAGCATGAAGGCTTCGACGCCAACGCGATGCTCAGCCGAGACGTCAGCAGCCGCACCTTCAGCTTCTACTATCCCGAAACTCGCCCCGGCTCCGACCGCTGGCTGGTCGTCTCATCCACAAACGCGAACTATGACGACTGGGCGTACCTCTCCGAGGAAGAATACGAGGCATCTAAGAAACAGCTTTGCGACTCGACGCTCGACTGCTTGGAGCAATATGTACCCGACATCCGCAGCAAGCTCGATCACATTGAAGCGTCGACGCCGCGTACGTTTCAGCACTACACCCGCCACCTCGCCGGCGCAAGCTTCGGCACCAAGTTCGAAGGTCTCAAGGTCAGCGAAACGCTCCCCGAACAGATCGCCGGCCTCTACCATGCCGGCAGCGTGGGTATCATCATGTCAGGCTGGCTCGGCGCAGTGAACTACGGCGTGATCGTATCGAACAAGGTGGATCAATATCTGACGCCGGCGCCTGCGACTGTGTAACATAGCTCTTCCGGACAACTATGGTTGGGGGACACTTTAATGTCTTCAGTTCTCGAAGTGCCGCAAAAATATAGTCGCGCAAAAGAAGCGGTCTACACCGTCCTCCACGATATTTCTTGGGAGGACTATGAGCATTTCGATCGCATGATGACCGGTCGACACGTGCGGCTCACGTATGATCGAGGGAGACTGAGCTTCATGACGATCGGCTCATATCACGGCTGGCTCTGCGGCTTGTTCAACCAATTCGTGATCGTACTTACTGACGAATACCGGCTGCCCCGACGGTGCTGCGACGATATGACATGCAAGCGATCTGATTTGCAGAAGGGTTTAGAGCCGGACCACTGTTATTACATTACGAACGAGTCGGCGACGCGTGGGAAGAAGGTTCTTGATCTCGACGCCGATCCCCCACCCGATCTTGCGATCGAAGTCGATGTTTCGCCTCCCCGGCTCGGTCGCGAATCAATCTACGAAGCTCTTGGAGTGGGAGAGCTTTGGCGATTTCGGGATGGAGAAATCCATTGCCAAGTCATCGAACATGACGTTTTTATTGATGCGGACACCAGCAAAATTTTCCACGGGTTCAGGCCGGCTGATCTTAAGCAATTTCTGAAGCGGTCCCTCGAAACTGACGACACGACGTTAATGCGCGAGTTCCGCGACTGGTTGCGAAATAACAGTCTTGGAGCAGATTCGAAAACCTGACAAACAGCAATTAATAGTCAACAAAGCCAGCGCATGCTCAATAAAGCCCAAATTCAAGACCTGATCCCCCATCGCGATCCGTTTCTCTGGCTCGACGAAGTCGTCGAGGTGGATGAGCAGAAGATTCATGCGCGGAAGCACCTCGACCCATCCATTTGGGTATTTCAAGGACACTATCCCGACTTCCCCGTCTTGCCCGGCGTGATCCAGTGCGAGATGTGCTTTCAGGCCTCGGCGGTGTTGATTGCTCCGATTCAGCCGGTCGAAGACGGCAAAGTCCCGGTCGTCGCACGGGCGAACAAAGTCAAGTTTCGTCGCATGGTCCGTCCCGGCGATACCGTCGAGATCTACGCGGAGATTACCGATCGCTTGAAAGACACCTTCTATCTGACCGGGAAAATTATGGTTGGTGACGATCTTGCGATGCGGTGCGATTTCGCTTCCACCGCCGCGAAGCCGCGGTAGCGAGTCAGCTGTTGAGAACATCAACGGTGGCCGAGGCTGATCAATCCCGCTGGACGATGCGGCGCAAAAATTTGGCCAGAGCGTGCGCCGGATTTCGTGTGGGCTGTTCGTCGCAGCCTCGCTGCCTACGCTTTTGATGCTACTTGCCCGCCTGCATTGGTTTTGCGAGGCGCTCACGTCGTTTCCGCTGCAACTGACGCTCGGAACAATTCCGTTCGCGATCGGATTCATGATCGCTCGAATGAAGTGGTGGGCCGTTGCAGCGGGAGCTCTTGTCGCGATCAACGGCCTCATCTTGTTAAGCGGGATGCCCATCAACCGCCAAAGCGACGTTCGCGACGGGCCGAAGTTGCGGATCGCCTCAGCGAACGTCCGAACCGATAACCGCGACCACGCTTCATTTTTGAAATGGGCTGAAGCAGCGCGCCCCGACGTTCTCGCCGTATTGGAGGTCGACGCTCGTTGGGCGAACGTGCTGGACGAGCTTGATTTCTATCCCTACCAGATCGTCGATTCGCGAAACGACAACTTCGGGATCGCCCTGCTCAGCACGCAGCCGTTTGAGATGAGCCGGATTCTATTTCTAGCCGATTCCGACGTTCCGACCATCGTGGCGAGAATTCGTCTCGAAGACGAAACTTGGACGATCATCGCCACTCATCCGCTGCCACCAGTGGGCAATGATCATTGGGGAGCACGGAACCGGCATCTCGCAGCCCTAGCTGCACTTTCGAAGCAGCAGGACGGGCGGGTCATCATTTGCGGGGACTTGAACACGTCGCCTTGGTCACCTTTCTTCGGCGACCTGCTTCGCGATGGCCGCGTGAAAGACTCGCGAGCGGGCTTCGGCTATCTCGGCACTTGGCCGGATCATCAGCGCCTCCTGTGGACACCGATCGATCACATCCTCGTTTCACACGGGATGGTGACGACCAGCCGAACGGTCGGACCGCCGATCGGGTCCGACCATCGCCCCGTCTCGGCGACGATCATCGATCCATCGCCGAAATAGACCATCGTCGAGCGATTGTGCTGTCTACCAGACGTAGCCGTAATACCCGTAGTACGAGGTCGTCGGATAGACGCCGAAGGTCGGGTAGTAGAACGAACTGTACGTCGGATAGACGGGCCGATACGCGATCGGCGTGAACGCCGAGGCGCCGTAGTAAGCTCCGTAACTGCCGTAGTAGGTCGTGTACGAAACGGGATACGGAGTGTAGTGCGTCGTGTACAAGCCGCCTGCCGGAGCGTAGTAGCCAGCATAGTAGGGTGTGTAGTAACTCGAATAATATGGCCCGTAATAGCCATAGTATCCGTAGCCCCACCATGTGGCCTCAGCCGGACCGGCTGAGAAGGTGACGGCAGCCGCCGCAATCAGTCCGAACAGAAAATTCCGCATTGTTGACCCCTCTTGGAGAACTGGCTCAATCGATCGCATCGATATTGAGTCAAATCCCGACACGAAAAGCAACTGGGGGGAACACGGAATTTACGGAAGCTTCGCAAAACGTCGTCGAGCACGGCCTGAGAACTCATTCCCACTCGATCGTCGCGGGGGGTTTGCTGCTGACGTCGTAGACGACACGGTTCACACCGCGGACGCTGTTGATGATTCGCGTGGCGATCCGACCGAGTACATCGTGCGGCATCGGATACCAGTCGGCGGTCATAAAATCGCTCGACTGCACAGCCCGTATCGCGACGGCATTTTCGTAGGTTCGACCGTCACCCATCACGCCGACCGATTGTACGGGGAGCAGTACGGCGAAGGCCTGCTGAATCTCGCGGTAGAGATTGTTGCGATACAACTCGTCGATCAGCAGGGCATCGGCCTCTCGCAGGACCTCCAGACGCTCTTCGGTCACTTCGCCAAGACAACGAACCGCCAATCCGGGGCCCGGGAACGGATGCCGCCAAATTAATTCGTCGGGCAAACCCAGTTCCGCCCCCATCTGCCGAACTTCGTCTTTGAATAACTCGCGCAGCGGTTCGATCAGCTCGAATCCGAGTTCTTCGGGCAGGCCGCCGACGTTGTGGTGCGATTTGATCGTTGCCGCCGGGCCGTCAGGATTGGCCCCCGATTCAATCACATCGGGATAAAGTGTTCCCTGCGCGAGAAAGCGGGCGTCATCGATCGACTTCGCTTCGTGTTTGAAGACCTCGATGAACTCGCGGCCGATGATCTTGCGTTTCTTCTGCGGATCAGAGACGCCGGCCAGGGCCGACATGAAACGATCGCGGGCATCGACGACGTGCAGATCGGTCTTGAAGTGATCGCCGAACCGCTTGCTGACCTTGTCTCGCTCGTTTTTTCGCAGCAGGCCGTTATCAACAAAGATGCACGAAACCTGAGTCCCAATCGCTTTGGCCAGCAGGGCCGCCACGACGGACGAATCGACACCGCCCGACAGCCCGCAGATCACACGCGAACTGCCGACGCGCTGCCGAATCGCTTCGACTTCCTGCTCGATCAGAGAACTGATCTTCCAACTGCCTTTCGCCCCGCAGATATCGCGGACGAAATTCTTCAACAGTTGCCCACCGAACTGCGTGTGCGTGACTTCCGGGTGGAACTGAAGCCCGAAGATCGGTCGCTCTTTGTGCCGGACCGCCGCCGCGGGGCACGTATCGGTCACCGCGAGCGGATCAAAATTTTCGCTCAAGCCTTCGACCTGGTCGCCATGGCTCATCCATGCCGTAAATGAGTCGGTAATACCGAAGAAGAGATCGGACGAGTCGGTGACGGTCGCTTCGGTGCGTCCGAATTCGCGGGACTTGCCGGGTTTGATCTCACTTCCCATGGCCCGGCAAACGATCTGCATGCCGTAGCAGATGCCGAGGATCGGGACGTCGAGGTCGAAAATCGCCGGGTCGGGCTGCGGAGCCCCTTCGGCGTAAACGCTGGCCGGGCCTCCGGATAGGATCAGACCCTTCGGAGCGAGTTCGCGAATCCGGTCGGCCGAAAGATCCGGGCGCACGATCTGGCAGAACACGTCCTGCTCACGCACGCGGCGGGCGATCAATTGCGCGGTCTGCGATCCGAAGTCGAGAACGAGCACGCGTTGCTCGCCTTCGGTCTGAATCAGTCCACCACGGTAGGATCGGTCGTTGCCCGCAGGCGATTTCAAAGGCTCCGACATGGCCGGGCATTCCCCAAGGGTACGGGAAAAACCCCACAATATAGCGGGCCTGGGGAGCGAAATCACGCGATCGAAAGTTTAGCCGCGCTCGACAGGAACAACTTCCTGCCGGACGCGGCTAAACTCGGTCGCGAGAGAGGTCAACACGGTAGCGACATCCGACGGCTCACGCCGTGGCGTTCGTTCCGTTGCGTTCGTTGCGGATCGCATCGTAAACCTCTTGCCGGTGGACACTGACGTCCTTGGGCGCGTCGATTCCGAGGCGGACCTTGTCACCGCGAATCTCGATCACCATCAAAGTGATCTGGTCGCCAATGACAATTTTTTCATCCTTCTTGCGGCTTAAGACGAGCATCGCGATTCCCTGCCATGCGGGGGTGGGGGTGGGTTGGGCGTGAGAACTGCCTCACGCTCTAACTGTCCCCCGCTGGTTGCGCGATGCAAGTTGGCAGCACCCACTGTTGACGCATTTCAACACGTTGGGGTGCGGTTCTGCCGAATGCTTCGGTCGCGACGTTGCGGATCGCTGTCGATCATGGCGATCTTGACGACTGTGCCTTTTGCGGACCAAACGCAACCGTTGCGGGCCGGTTCCCGCGAATCCGTTCGGAGGGCCCCTCGCCGCTCAGCTTTCGTTCGAGAGGTCCTCGTCTTCGCAAACCAGACCGCCGTACTTGTCAAACACAACGCGAATATGGGTGTCGAGCAGCGCGATGAGTTCCTGGTCGTCCGACTTGAGCGTGTACAGCGGCGTCACATGACCGACACGGGAGGCAAGAATCACTGCGGCCAGCACATGATTCGGATCAACCGGCAATTCGGTTCGGGCTTCCATCGCACCTGCAATATCGAACAGCGTTTCTTCAAGGCCCAATTCGACCGAGACCTCCCCCTCGGGAGTCATCGTGATGCCGTTGACGATTTGAATGGGAGCGCTCATGGGCGTTTGCCGTCCGGGGCGGGTTTGAGATCATTCAGTGCCAGCTTGAAGCGATTCTTCGTTGAGTTGGAATCAAAGAGTACCTGAGAGTCATTCCAATGATTCCAGAGATTTGATAAGTGAAAATGTGCGTCTTTCTCTCCGGCAAGGTTCGTCGTCTCATTGGGATCGGCTTCTAAATTGAATAATTGGACGAGCCTCTGCTCAGGATAGACGACGATTTTCCATTTTCCCTGTCGGTAGGAAAACTGCTCATCCTTGTACGCGAGTTCGACGCCCCGGCGATACTCGCGCAAGAATGCGGGCACAGCTTCGTCGCTCCGTGACCGCAGAAGTCGCCTCTGCATTTCATTGGTATTTAGCGGCGGGAAAACTTCTCGGGCAAGCTTGTGGGACTCGACGGACCGGCCCGACACATCGGCCCGCGTCAGAACCAAGCTGAAAACGTCGTGGAGGTAGCAAAGATTATCGACTCGCCGGTTTTTAGCCACACCCGGACCACTAAAAATCAACGGGGCCTTCATGCTGTGCTCGTAGAGGTTTTGCTTCCCCATTAATCCGTGGCTGCCGATTGCGAGGCCGTGGTCGCTAAGGAATACGATCAATGTGTTCTCCCGCTCGCCGCTCTCATCGAGCTTTTTTAAGACTCGTCCGATCTGCGCATCCATGTGCGAGATCATCCCGTAATACGCGGCGAGATGTTCTTTGACGACTTCGGGCGTGCGGGGCCACTCCGCCAACTTCTCGTCCCGAATTTTCATCTCGCCGTTATCAAACGGATGCTCAGGCAAAAAATTCGGCGGCAGCGGCATGTCGGCCGGATCGTACATCGTGTCATAAGGTGCCGGAGGTGTCCGCGGATCATGCGGAGCTGTAAAGGCCAGATAGAGAAAGAAGGGCTGTTCCGCGTCTTCGCGACCTTTAAGAAACGACACAGCCGCATCGGCAAATAATTCACTCGAGTGTGTCGTTCCGATTCGCTTCGACTTTTTGGGATAGCGGTCTTCTGGATCGAAGTCATGAACCGGGACGGCGAAGTGATCACTCATTCCACCAAAGAAAATGGCTCCGCCGGCATTAAAACTTCTCGTGAACGATTCTCGCCCGTTGTGCCATTTGCCGCAGCCAAAAGTCGCATAACCGGCGTTGCGAAAGTGTTCGGGAAGCGTGGTCTGTCCTGTTAAATGTTTATCCGCCTTCCACAAATTCTCGCCGGACAGCAACATCGCCCGGCTGGAAACGCAGACCGCTCCATACATCGAACCCTGACAGTAGGCGTTCTCAAACGTCGTGCCGGTTTGAACGAGCGAGTCAAGATGTGGCGTCTTGATGATCTCGTTGCCCAGCGCCGCGATCGTATCGACGCGCTGATCATCGCTGACGATCAGTACCACGTTCGGACGATCAACTGCAACTGCGAAAGAGGTATACCCACCGAGTAGGGCGCCCACACAAATAATGACGAAATTGAAGCGAATGCAAACGCTCATTAAAGATCCTTATCTCCACCCACTTCCGCGACAAAACGCAGCAACGTATTACGGTTCAATTTGCCGTATTGTGTCGGGTGGACGGGTTTGTGGTTGCCGGACGTCGATAGCCGTTTGCTTTAATTCCGAAACTTCTTCGCGAACAACGCGAACGGCATCCTCTCCCAAATATTTGTCGATCACGCCGATGACCTGACGTGTCATTGCACGAATTCGCGCAACGGCGACACGATTATTTTGTTTATTCGCCGCCCGCACCGCCAACCCCTCCAATGTTTCGGCTCTGCTGGCAAACTGAGCTGAATCGGGCAAACGCTCGGCATCGTTCAAATACTGCTCTGCCTGCTGAAATTGATCGGATCGGCCGGCCCGTCGTGCCTTCGTCAACAAGGCTGCGCGGCGGGCGACATTGTCAGTCAATTCGACAGAAAGGGCCGCAATATCCGCTTCGAATTTTAATCGGACTTCGTCTGAAGGGAGTTCCAATACGGCCACTTGCTTACCACCTGGGAAAATTGGCACCTTGGCCAAAGTAGCCGATCCACTGCGGACCGTCGCCCAGACCGGCCGTCGCTTAGAGGTTTGAGGAATGATGACTTCCCCCCGGCGGGACGTGATCAAGACTCGCTCAGATTCTGGCGCAACAACAACATTAGGTTCGGCAGTCTTGTCGCCACTCGTTGCGGTCTCCTCAGCAATCGGTGCGATATTGACCTCTCGCCCAGCAAATACGAATTCGGACGGAGCCGATTCGACGATCTTAAAGGTCGTCTCGGGATGCGAAGGTCTCACAAGAATCGCGACCGCAGTCACACTCCCCCGACGCCGCGGCCCGATCGGTCGGCGGAGCGCGGAAATCGGGGAAGCACTCCGAATGCCGCGGGAGGGCGACGCCAATTGCAAATAGGTCCAAGGAATTTCGCGAATCTCGCGCAATTCGCCATCACGCGTCGTCATTCGATAGAACGGTCGCACGAACGTGCCGACCCCCGCCGGCATTGCGGCCGGGTCGGGCGGCATCAGCGTTCCGGCCCGCTGCCTCAACAAAATGAAGCCGTCCTCGTTCACTTCTTCGATGAGAAAGATCGGCCGAAAAGTCGCGGCGATTAATTCGACGATCGTTTCGCCAACGGCTTCTTGCACGACTGTTCGCCGGATATTTCCGCCCCTTGTCCCGGTCGCCGCATCGATTTCCTCCACCGCGATCTCCGCGAACGGATGAGAACTGCGAACGAGGACTTCATATATTTTGTCTGAGTCCTCGTTTGAATCGGACTGAGATGGTTCTTGGTCATCACCGGCAGCCGACTTTGAACTTTCGTCGATCTCGGACGGCGCTCCGATCGTTATGTTTGTTCTAAAATGCCCACCGAATGTCCGCAGCAGCGATTGATTCAAGTCTCGCAACAAACGCGAGTCATCAATGAACGGACGAAGTTGAGGTTCAATATTGATGGAGACGGTAACAGCGTACGCTTTGAACTCGTAAGGAACGGTAACCGCATCAAGATCTTCGGCACCAGCGCGACTATCAATCGCGCCGATCATCGCAATGCAGGCGACTAGTGCTGCCCGGCTCTTCATCATTTCTTGCCTGTGCGATTAAGGTTCGGAAAACGGTTCCGTAGAACACGTTCCGCATGGAAAATAGATAATTCAGGAGGCAGTACGCTCATAGCAGAATCGTTCAGGACGAACTGTCTCAACGGTTAGAAAATTTGCGGGTATGTAGGCCGGAGTTCCCAGCGATCTAAGTCTTGGTAGAAGTCGACAGAACGTTCCGGTCTGTTGCGTAGCCGTCTCGAGTAAATCCAATAGTGGTCTGTCTCGAACAACGGAATGAGCGGGACTTCGTGATACATTAATTGATGCACTTCTTTAGCAACTTGAAGTGCCGAATCTGGATCGGAGGCCCTTTCCAGTCTCAGCAACGCCTGCCGTAGACGATCAGATAACGGCATGAGCGATTTCAGCCGAACCTGCGGGTCGAGCGATAGCAGCGATGAAAGTTCACTAACGGGGTCGACGATCGGCAGGCAGCGATAAACGATGTCCCATTCCGCGCTGTCAATTTCGAGCAACGTCGTGTCGTCGACGATCTCAAGATCGACTCCTAAGAAATTCCACGCCTCGGCGACTTGCTCGACGATTTCAACAATCGGCGCGACATCCGGACGAACGAGGACTAATCGGACCTTATCGTCAGGTCTCGATGACTTTACGGACAACGACAAAGATAACGCGAGGAGTCGATCGTAGGGACGCGGTTCGATGCGAATGTCAGCGGCGATGCTGGATCGAGAGTATGGGGCAACAGCGGTTCGAATCGAATTAGAGTCGCGACCGCGTCCGAGAATTTCACGACCCATTCGCGGACGATCAAGCGCATAAATTAACGCACGGCGAAGCTCCGGGCTTTTTAAGCGCGGCGATCGGGGATTGAACTGCAGAAAGTGGACATCAGGAACATCGGACTTCGACACCGTGCAAGACTCGTCATCTTGATAACGAGCCAAAGCCCACGGCGGGACGTTTGAGATGGCGTCAACCTCGTCCCGATCAAATGCCTGAGCTGCGTCAGCGAAGCTCGGGAAGGCGGCCTCGGTCACTTCAGCAACATGAAAAGTTCTGGCATTATCGGGTTCAATCCGAACTCGCCCGTACCGTGCCGATTGCCTCGATCGCTCGAACTCACGGAATGCAGATTTTGAAAGCTGTCCGCCTGATCGAGTTCCTCTTCGTGGAGACATTAGTGCCTCCGTCGAAAGCGGGATGCGGGTAAATCCCAGTTCCAGTTCTCGTTTTCCTTGAGTGCGAACGAGCGATACCGCAGCCGCGAATCGCGTGTCCTCAGCCCGTGCCGAAGGGGCGACCAGTTTCGCCACAGCCTGCCACGCTTCTCCGGCCGTCATGGGCTCATGTGCGGACCAAGCTGCAGTCGTCGAACGAAATTTGAAGACGGCCTTTCGGCCCAAATCGGTTGGCAGCCAGTTGTCGAGCAATTTTGATCGAAAAATCGGTTGCCCCTCGAGTCGAATGACCTCGAAGACGGGGACCTGGGTCAATCGATGGACGCGAATATCTGCGTTATCGAGTACGAACCGCCGATTCGAACCAGCCGATAGCCGAGGTACTGCGACGCGCAGCCGTTGAAATCGCGTCGTCAAACGGCGATGCATTTCGGCGACTTCGTCGAGCCGTGGCCAACTTAATGCCGCCAGTTCAATTTGGGCGGCGGCTTTCGCGTGATCACCTGCGTCGTCCGCCGCGATCGCCGCATCACGATAGCCTTCCGATTTTTGAATTAAGTTTGCGCTGATACGCCTCACGGCGGGAAGAACTTCCCAGGTGCTTGACAGCCGAGCCAGATAGTAACGGGCCCGCCGATATTCATTTGCCGCTATGGCGCTGTCGAGAATCTTCGTGGCGATCTCATCGGCCAATTTCTCCAATCCCATTGCATTGGGATTCCGGGCGTAAAGGTCTTCGGCTCGAATCAATGCTTCGGATGGCCGGCCGTCTTCCAACATCACGCGGGCTTCGGCAATGAGGACCTGCTCTTCAAGTGCAGTCAGTCCCGGCCAATCGGGAGTTCGTCGTCCAAGTACGAATAGCAGCTCGAATGCTTCGCGAATCGACTCCCGCGTTGGCTCGGCAAGCAATGCTTGGGCCCGCCTGAGCATAAGGTCTTCGTGGTGAAGCACCTGCTCGACTCGGGCAACCGGGAGCAGATATTCGGCAACCTCTCCCGAGCCGGGCAGTATCACGGCGATGTTGGAGTTATTCCGAATTTCCTCACGTCCGGCATCGGTGACCCGCAATCGCGGATTTGCTCGCACCTTATCGGCGGCAACCTTCAATTCTTCGAGCGTGTTCGGGCGCGGATAAACCGGTTCGGCGACCAGAACCCGTCCGGACTTTAAAACGATCCAATCGCGACGTTCGTTGCTCAACAACTTCTCGGTTGGCGGTAGCTCCAACTCGTCAAACTTGGGTAACTCTGATTGCTGCGCTTCGGAGTCAGCGTCCTCTTGCGATCGGGCATAGCTTGGGAAGCAAATTGAAAGAGTTAGCAGTGCTAACGAAAAGAAACCGAGCTGCAGCGACTGCTTAAATCGATCGCGGAAAAGCCGGTCGACGCAAGAATTTGCAAGCGCTGAAAGCGATGTCTGAACGCGCATTAATCCACCTCATCTCCCGAGGGGCTTTGCTCGCCGGCCGTGCCAGTCGACTCGTCGCTCAGTTTAAGCAGCGTGCCGTCCATCGTGGTCAGAACTGTCATCGTGTCGAAGCGAATGGGATCACCGTCAAGCGGTTGTCCCAAATCAAGGCGTCGCTGTAGTCGACCGTCGTCGGCGTTGACGAACGTGACCCCACCGTCGCGACCGGCGAGACCGATGACATCTTCGGTGAAAAACGGATGACCGGCGAGCCCGGCGTCGCCAATTTCGACTCGCCACAAAGGCCCCGTCTCGATCGCATTTTGTTTGACTGCCTGGACCGATCCGTCGGCAAGTTCCGCAACGACCAGCGAACCGATCGACATCGGAGTTCCCAAAACCTCCGCGGTACACTGAGCCTGTTTTCGCGACCGGAGTTCAGGGAACGCGAGTGACAGAACCGTTCGTCCGTCGGCCACCAGCAGGTTGCTTCCGTCACCGTTGAAGCCGGCCAAAATCGGCGATGTGAATTGTGCGGTCGCAATTTCGACCAGCGAACCGCCGGACTGCGCCGGTGACTCAAATACGCGAATGACACCCGCGGTGTCGATGGCCACAACCTGCCCTCCCGGTGCAGACATCAGTCGCGCCCAATCGGCAGTTTCGCCATCGATGACCGGTAGTTGAAAATCGACTCGATCGGGAATGACCCGGTCGTTCAGCCGCGCGATAGTCAGCGTACCGGGCTTGGCAACGACAACCGAATTGCGCGTCACGACTGGCGGAACGTCGATAGACACATCGGCTTGGAGCATCGAACGGACTCGGCCCGAACTGTCGATGATCCAAATTCGAGACGACTCGCCACGCTGCAGGATCACGGAGTTGCCGCCGGCGTCATGAGAGACAATGAGAGGACGGCCGAATTCGTCGAACTCCGGCAGTGGTTGCGACCGATCGATCGCCGCGCTCGTGCCGATTTCGTCGACCCGCATTCGAAAGATTTCACCGGCAGTCGTGACGACCGTCAACAGGCGGTCGGACACTGAGGTCGCTAACACGGGTGACGAGATGACGGTCCGCCATAAAGGCTGCATCGTCGTTCGGTCAGCTCTTGTCACAAAGATCGCCGAACTCGCCGGCACCTGGCGAGTGGCGAATAGGTCTTCACCCAGCGTCTGCGGCGATTGAGTATGGCGGCCCGAAGCGATTGAACTCGGGTCGATCTCCCATCGGTCTGCCGTCCATGTGAGTTGACGCAGAGAGGAGCCGGCCATCCAGACACGTCCGCCCGATCCGGCGACCAGCTCGACTGGTCCGGGCTGTGGGTCGGGGAGTTGAACACTCGGCCCGGCGGTGAGTACCGGTTGTTCGATGTTATCGGAAACGATGAATGCGCTGAGCCGCTCGCCGTCGGTAGGGACGAACAGCTTGTTGCCACGCAAAAGGGGGCGACCATTGATTCGCCCTTCCAAGCGAAGCGTCGCAGCCGGTTTCTCGTCGATCTTCCCATCGAGGACTCGCAAGACGACCAACTGAGACTGCTTCACGCGGTCATTCATGCAGAGCAAAAGTAATGAGCCCATCGTCAACGGTGCGTACTCGATCGAAGCTGGAGCGTGACCGACCGCGACGACTTCTTCGCAAGCCGGGGGATCGAGCGTGACGACATAACCGGTCTCGCTCTCGCCCAGCACGAAGACCTCCTGCCCGCTCGGCATCAGTGCGGCACCGCCCACAACCGGTTGCGGAAACGAAAGGCGCGTCTCCAGATCACCTGTCCGCAGATCAACGATGACGAGCTCTTGGGAGTCCATTAACAGCACGACACGCCGCGGCAATAGCAGCGGCTCCCCGACCGGTTGACCATTCAGTGGCGTACGCCAGACCGACTTGCCGGTCCCTGCATCGAGGAGCATCAAATCGCCGGCGACCGGCGCGAAGACTAATACCGAAGGCTCCGGCCGAAAGAACTCCACTGGTGCAAAAGGCGGTCGGCGCGCCAATCCGGTGCGCCACGTGACCGCGCCAGTCAATGCATCGATGCCGAAGACTGCCTGCGAGCCGATAACCGGAATCGTGCGGCCGTCCGAGACTTCGTTCGTTTGGCCACGCAGGCGAGACGATAGCACCGTCGACGGAAGTTGGATTTCATCGGTGCCGATTGATGTGACGGGATCGTCCGATTTGATTTCAACCAACATCGCCTCTGCCGCCTTCGCCTCCGCTCGGATCGCTTCGATCTCCGGCCGTGTCGCCAATTCCGGATAGCGAGCAAGCAGTTCGCTCAGAGCCTGATAGGCCTCGACAAATTTTGCCTCCTCGATCTGATTTCGAATGGACGCCGTTTGCGACTCAAAGAACTCGCGTCGACGGGCCGACCACTCGGCTTCGGTGATCTCAGAAGTAAGGCGCTTCCGCACGGCCGAATCGCGGGCTTCAGCGTCAACAAATCGGTCGTGCGTGGCGGCGGCGACCTGCGCGGTCTCCAACAGCTCGCGATCACCGTCACGAATGGCGCCGGCGGCTGCTCCCTCGGCAATCGCGAGCGAAAGCCGCGCGACCTCGGGCCGGACATCGTCGAAGCCGGGGCGATCTCGGTTGTCTCGATGAAATCGCTCCAGCAGTTCGAGCGCTTTCGGATAGTCGGGGGCGGTCGATTCAACGACGCTTTGCACTCGCGCCAACCCCAGTCGCAGCCGAACCTCCGACGCCCGAGAGTCGGTTGCGTACTCAAGTAAGAATTGTTCGAAGCCGCGGATCGCCTGAGAGTACCGACCGACATCGAGATCGGCTTGCGCCTGATCGAGCAACGCCGTTGAAGACTCTCGACCGATCACGAACCAGATCGCAGCCGCGGCCAAGAATAGGGCGAGTACCGTCCCCACGCTGCCCAGCACGACGGGCGACCTTAAAACGTCTTCTTCTCCGGGGCGACGGGCCCGCTTGGAAATCGGCTTAGTGGATGACGACTCTGCGTCGACGGGCGCTCCCTCCGTCTTCGGCGCGGCATCCGATTCGTCGTCGATCCAATCCTCTTCAAAATCGTCGGCGAAACCGCTCTCACCTTCTTCTCCAATGTCGGGCGTCGACTTTTGGGTCGCGGATCCATTTGGGCCAGTGAACTTGCCGGCGATCACGACCTCTGCGACTGGAAAGCCGCTCTTGTCGATCTGCACTTCCGGCTCTTCGACTTTCGGCGCCGGCTTCATCTTCCCTTTGAGGCGTCGCGCGGTTGCTTTACGAATGCCGCGCGTGAATTTGAGATCGAACGATCCGACGCGAATCACGTCGCCATTGTCGAGCAGTTTTTTGCGGACGACCGTTCCGTTGACTTCGATTCCTTCGGACGTGGCAGCCGTGACTTCGTAACCTTTTCCCGACCAGCGAATGCGGCTATGCATCGGCGGAACGTCAGAACCTTCCAAGCAAATATCGCTGATGTCTTTTCGACCGACGGCGAGCGGTTGCCGACGAGAAATCGGCAAGATGTCCTGTGATTGGCCATCGCGAATAATTTCAATCTCTGCCATCAGGATCGTCGGTCACGAGATACGGGAACAGGCTGTCGTCACGGGGTCGTTTTGTCTCTTCTTCGTCGAAATTCAACTGTCGGGATTTGCAATGCGGATTCGCTGCATTCCGACTTCGTTGCCGGCGTCGTAAGCGATCACGACCGCTTCATGCCGGGCTTGATCTGTGGCTTGAATCACCATTTCTGTCTTCCGGTCTTCCCGCATTAATTCGGAAAGCCGTACGGACAGATCATCGATCGAATTGATCGGCTCATCGTCGACGAACACGCGATCGCCCGCTTCGATCCTCACAATGACCGAGTCGTCCTGCAAATCTTCGAGCGGAATCGCCTGGGACGCTCCCTTGTCCTCAGGATCGGGCGGCGGGACCTCAAGCGTTTTTTGCACGCTAAACGAGGCCGTAATCATGAAGAAGATCAGCAGCAAGAAGGTCACGTCGACCATCGGCGTCAGATCGAAATCGTCCTCTTTCTTCGCGCGGGGGCGGAGTGCAAAACCGCCTTCGAGCGCATCGTGAACGCTGAAGCTGGACGCGGGCTTTTTCGCTTGCCCGCTCGCCTCCGTCGGCACCTTCAAAATCGCATCGCACTCGCCGCAGCGGACCCGTTGCCCGGCGTAGCGAGGTCCGATCCGAAGCACGGCATCACAAGAGCCGCAACGAAATTTGAAGGACATATTACTTCTGGAACCCAAGGACGATCTAACGGGACGCGGGATCCTGAACCCCGAAGAACAGGCGAATTTCTTCAAAGTCGGACAAACCGGAGGTCAGTCGTCTGACGTCGCCGAACGGCAGATCTCGATCCGCGTTGACGATGACCCGCTCGGTCCGCGGTATTTCATTCAAGCCCGCTTCGACGAGGTTTTTGAGCGTCTCGGCTTCGACGGCCTCCGACAAAGCTCGCTCATCCCCACCGGGAAAAACGACGGTCGGCTCGTCTCCCTCCGATATCGGACGTCTCAGCGTAATCATGATCGACTCGCCCGTTTCCGTTCCGACACCAAAACGTGCCGGGGGAATGTCGGTCGAATCGGTCTCCTGCATGGTCGAGGTGACCATAAAGAAGATCAGCAGCAAAAACGTGACGTCAATCATCGGCGTGATGTCGAGATCGGCCTCGCCCAGCTTGCGACGTTTGGGCACATAGGCTTCGTCGTCCGCTTCGTTCGGCCCCGCGTCGACCGGGGCGACGGGTGGGGAACCGATCATGACGGACCTCCCCCGGTTCCGATCGACTCGGCAAACTCATCAAGAAACCGACCCAGATAGTCCTGCACCGAGTCTTGCAGCTTGCCGATTTTGACCTGCAACACGTTCCCCGCCAGCACTAGCGGAATCGCGATCGACAGTCCCACGGCCGTCGTGGCCAGGGCGAAGCTGATGTCTTGGGCAAGGTCGGCCGGATTCGTCGCCCCCTGCTGCTGCATCGACGCGATTTTACCGAACGCCGCGATCATCCCCACGACGGTTCCCAACAGCCCGAGCATCGGGGCCGTCTTGACGATGGTCGTAATCCAACTCGTGCGATACTCGAGATCGGCCAGCACGTCTCGCTCGAATTTTTCAGCGAGATTGCGCTTGAGCTTAGGAAGTGGCGTGCCCCGATTCGTTGTTGCCATCATCATCAACTGGGGAACCGCCTTGCTCCAGTACGGCGGGCGGTCGCATTTCTCGACGACGGCCTCATATTCGCGCCGTCGCAGATGCTCGGTGATCTCTTCGAGAAACGCGTCTCCCTGAGCGGCATTGCGGAATTGTTTCTGGCCGATCCGTCGGATCAGCAGCACGACCACGAACACGCCGTAAACGGCAACCGCGGCCATCGCTGTGTAGATGACGGTCGCGGCAATGTCGAATATTTGTTGATTCATTTTTCGGTCTGGAGGCTCATGCCTCGTCAGGTTTGTTGAACGACGCTTCCTGTACAGTGAAAGTCTTCCCGCGAAAATTTTCCGGTGCAATTCTGTCAGCGAAAATACGTTTGTCTGGTGACCGCGAATTCGAAGTCGGAGCCTTTGCGTTGGACGACAAAGTAGGTCCGACGGACGTCTTTCGGTGAGGCACCTCGATAAGATTTTTCCAGTTGCGCAAGCAGCGCCTCGGTCCGAGGCGGATAGAAGTGGAAGATCGTTCCCGATCCGACATCGACGTTCGCTTTCCGCAGTAGTTTGAGATCGGCACTTTTGCGTCCCCCTCCCTGCCACGTCATGTAGAGTCGATTCTCTCCCGCCCCGGAATTGACCATTCGCACGGTAGGAGAAGGTGACGTGAGACTACTGAGATACGCTAATCGCCCGCCCGGCACCAGCGCACCGATCTCGATCCCGAAGAAGTCCAATTGACGGGCGTATTCCTCCGAAGTCGCACCATCGGCAAACCGAATAAACCAACGCTGCTCCCGCGGCACGCCGCTGTCGCCGTCCCCGACGCCCAAGGCCTTGTTGCCGGTTCCGTCGGCGCTGCCGGGATTGCCCGCGCTCCGCGCGTCGAGCGCCAGTTGCTGCTCGGCTTGTTGCGTCGCCACGTCAGACAGTTCGACGACGGCCTCAAGCAGCGGTTCAATCTCCGTCTCATCGGAGCGAAGCTCGGCGAGGGTCGGGTCCGGTATCTCCTCGTAGGGACTTTCCAAGTCGAAGGTCTCGTCTGGCGTGCCGTCTTCCGATCCTCCGGAAAGCGTGATCATCTCCAAAGGGACGGCCTCGTCCTTCTGCCAAACATGAACCGCGGCCCACACCCCGGACAGCCAAAGAACGACGACGACCAGCGAGATGATAAACGCAACCACCAGTGCCAGCGTCACATCGTATCGCGTCACCCGCAGAACGGGTTGCGGTTTTGGCTCTACGTCGGGTGAGTCGACCGTCGCCAATGGAATGCCTTGCTCAATCGAAATTGAAGAGGTTGGAAGTGTTCTCAACGATCCGGATTCAGCGGGTCAAAAACGTCGGGTCGTCGACTTCGAACAGGCCGTCTCTTTGATCATAGGGCTGAATACGCCGATACCAGTCCTGCCACGCCTTGATCGATTTCGACTGCCATTGCCTGAGTGCTTCGGCGCGAAGGCGATCACCGGCCCCTTCGTCGAGGCCGGCGAATGGGCCGGCTGGCAAACCGAAGCCGTCCGGTCGTCGGCTGAGCACGCATAGTCCATTGTGAGCTTCAATCGCGACGTCGGCGTTATCGTCAGATAAGCCGCGAATCAGCAGGGGGGCGATCCGAATTTTGCCGCTCCGAGCAAGGGCCCAGAAGGCGGTCAGCCGCACTTCATCCCGCGGATCGTTGGCCAATCGAACGAGACGGTCCATTTCGCCGATCAGTTTCTCCGGCTCGGCGAGCCTCACTTTTTCGACAATCGCCTGTTGGACGGCGGCGGCATCCCCCGTATCAATCCGCTCCAGTTGTGACAAAAGGTCGTCGAGCGGACCTGTCGACTTTCGCGTTTCAATTTTGCTCCCGTCGACGCGCACTTCGTTGAGGTCGGTGGGAAGCCCTCGCCCGCCGGCCAACAGGCCCCCACCGATCGTCGGAACGTCTCGACGTCCGACCGCTTTCGCCGTGGCCTTCGACAGAAACAAAATGGCGAACGATGTGCCAACAATTTCATTTTCATACCGATGGCCACCGATGAACGTGCCATCGGGCTTCTGTGATGCCAACAGATGCGCCGCCCCATCGCGATACCAGTCGACGTCTCCAAACTGATCGCGGTCGGCAAACGCGGCGGTCCGTTCGACGGTATAGAGGTAATAGAGCTTCCACTCCGTCGTTGATTCCGTCGTGTAGTTGCGATCGATCCAGGCAAGTGCAGCCGATCTTGATCTTTCAAGATCGGTCTTAGAGATCGTCGCCTGCCCGGTGACACCACCACCCGTCGGAACGCTATTATTTTCGTCCAAATCGACAGCTTCCAAAACGCCAAAGAGTTTGGGGGCCGGCATCGGATCTTTCGGAGTTTTGACGCGGCCTCCACTCGGATAAAGCTGCCGAAGGGCCAACGCTAACGTCCCGGCACCGGCAAGACACATCGTGTCTTTGGACGGTCCCTGCGGCGGGTGATAGGCGAAACCTCCATCACGAAATTGTGTCGCAACATGCCAGCGAGCGAGATCGCTCCAAGCAGTTGATGGGACAGTCAGCCCGGACCGTCCGGCCGACCATAAACCCAGCGCGGCATACTGCGTAATGCTCGTGTCTCCCCCACCCGTCTGATTCGGATAATACCACGCCCCATGAGCCCGCTGGCCTGCGAGCAGGTACGAAAGAATGGAGTTCATCTCATTGCGGTAACGCTTCGGATCGATGGATTCAAGAAGCATCATCTCCAGCCCGGCAGCATAGTACTGGTTGCTGGGCTGATAGTCGGTTCTGCAACGACTCAGAACGTTTTGCAGCACCGCAGCGACGGCAGGATCAGTGGCTGGGACCGACGTCTTGACCAGAGCGAGTGCGGCTAAGGAACGGTCGCCCGCCCTGCCCCCGCCGTCACTCAGCTCACGTTTCAGGGCGTCCTGACCGCGGCGGATCGCGGCGTCAATTTCCGGCGTCCTGTCCGCAGGCACCGCACAGGACACGCATACGGAGAAGACCGCAAACGCTACGATGAAACCACCGATCGAGCGAATGCCCGGCGACGTAATACGCATCGAAAGAATCTCGATTTCAGAAGAAAGGCCCAACGGGTCGATGCTAAACCGCAACAGCGACACAATCAATCGGCCTGCGCAAAGCCGCGAGCGAATCGGTCCCTCGCGTCAAAGTGATCGAATCGCATTGGCAAGACGACGGATGCCTTCGGTGATTTCGTCGGGAGACAGCACGCCGTAGCTGAGCCGCATGTGATTGCGAGGCCGCTCCGCCGGTTCGCCGCCGTAGCAGAGCTCGCCGGGGACGTACATGACCAGTTCTTTCTGGGTGGCGATCTCGAACAGCCGGCTGTCGAAAGACGTATCGAAGTGCTCCGGCAGCGTCATCCAAACGTAAAGCCCGCCCCGCGGTTCCACCCAGCTCACACCATCGATATCGGAGAAGTACTCCCGGGCGGCGGCGACCATTGCATCGCGCTTGCGGCGATAGGACTCGCAGACCTCATTGACATGCTCATAGTAAGAGCCATCGGCGAGGACTGAGGCTATGATGTGCTGATTGAGATGTGCCGAGCCAAAATCCTCATTGCCCTTGCGACTCGCGATCGGCGCGACGAGCTCTGTCGGCGCGATGCCAAAGCCGACGCGAAGCCCGGGGGAGAAGCTCTTGGAAAAGGTCTGCGTGTAGATCACATGCTCGCCATCGGGATCGCAGCCCCACACGCTCGGAGGGTCATCGCCCTCGTAGCGCAGCTCGCGATAGGCGGAATCTTCTAGCACATGAATGCGATGTGAAGTCGAGCGGCGCTTCGCAATCTCGACAATTCGTTCCCGACGTTCGGCGGCAAGAACGTAGCCGCTGGGATTCTCGAAGTTGCTGACCAAATAGATCAGCTTGACGCGATCACCGAGCCCCACGGCATCGAGTTCGTCGAGCTTCGCATCGAGCGCATCGGGCCGCATTCCGTTGGTATCGGTTTCGACCGTGATCGCTTTCGCACCGACACCGGCGATGGTGCCGAGAAACACGAAATAGGTCGGAGCAGCGACGAGGCAAATGTCGCCCGGATTCAGCAACACCTGCGCCACCAGGGAGAGAAACTGCTGGGACCCGTTTGTCAGAATAACACGTGAAAGGTCGACACCGAGATCGGCAACAGCCTTGCCTTCCTGCGTGGCGAAATGTTCCAACACCGCGCGTCGGGCCCGCTCGGCTCCGCCCGTCGTGCCGTATTGCAAAAAGGCTCGACCGCGAATGTTTTCAGCGAGGAGCCGATCGGTCGCGTTGCGGACGAGGTCGACCGGCAACGTCGAGGCGTCAACAAATCCCGCGGCCAGCGACAGGCACTGCGGGTTTTCGATCCCCTGCTGCATCAAATAGCTGATCGCCCCGCCCTTTGCCCAAAGAGCGCGATCGGCGAGTTGGACGGAAGCGGACATTTCGGCGGAGGTCATTTGCAATGCTCTGATCGACAAGCCCGACGCGCGAGCGAGGGTCTTCACTCAAAAGGGTGCCACAAGATAACGTCCCTCGCTGGCGCGTCGGGCTTGTATTTAGTCCAATTTCAATCGTTTTCTTGCAGCGAGCAGGGCTTCGACGAGAGCGTCGACTTCTTCCTCGGTGTTGTAAATTCCGAAGCTGGCTCGCGTTGTCGCGGAGACACCCAGTTTGTCGTGCAGGGGCATCGTGCAGTGATGGCCATGGCGGACGGCGATGCCTTTGCGATCGACGAGGAAGTTGATGTCCTCCGCGGCGGCGCCTTCGATTGTGAAGCTGCAGATGGCGGCTTTGTGTTCGGGAGCGGGTCCGTAGATCGTGATGCCGGGGACGGCGCTGAGCTTAGCGTGGGCGACCTGTGAAAGCCGGGCTTCGTGGGCAGTGATAAACTCCCAACCGAGGTTTCGGATGTAATCGACGGCCGCGCCCAAGCCGATGATTTCAGCAATCGGTGGCGTACCGGCTTCGAACTTCGCCGGCGGCTCGGCTTCGGTGAAGTGATCGAGGTAGACGCGGTCGATCATGTTTCCGCCGCCGAGAAACGGCGGCATCTCATCGAGAATCTCGCGCTTCGCATACAGCACACCGATGCCCGACGGTCCATAGAGTTTGTGGCCGCTGAAGATATAGAAGTCGAGATCGAGTTCCCGCACGTCGACCGGCTCGTGCGGCGCCCATTGCGCACCGTCAACGAGAATCTTCGCGTCCATCGCATGGGCCGCCTTCGCCAAGTCGGCGACCGGATTGACCGTCCCCAAGACGTTGGATAAGCCGGTCACAGCGATCAGCTTCGTCCGCTCGGTGACGACCTCCGGTATCCGATCGAGGTCGATCTGCCAGTCGTCGGTCAGCGGGAGGAATTTGAGTTCGGCACCGACTTCACGGGCGAGCATCTGCCACGGGACGAGGTTGGCGTGGTGCTCCATCTCGGTCAGGACGATGACGTCCCCTTCCTCGATATTTGCCGGCCCCCAAGCCTGAGCGACGGCGTTGATCGACATCGTTGTGCCGGACGTGAAAATGATCTCCGAGGCATCATCGGCGTTAATGAACCCGCGGACCTTCTCGCGGGCAGCTTCGACGGCCTCGGTCACCCGCATCGCCAGGCGACTCTTGCTGCGATGCACGTTCGCGTAATACCGCGACAGGCACTCCGTCATCGCCTCGATCACGACCCGCGGTTTCTGAGCCGTCGCCCCGTTGTCGAGGTAAATCAGCGGCTTCCCACCTTCGAGTGGTTCCTCAAAGATCGGAAAGTCTGATCGAACGTCGGTGGCGGTCGGAGAATCAACTGTCGGGATCATTCGTATCCGTTTAATGCTGGCGTGGCCGAGTCAGGTGGTAGGCGACTACGGTGATGACAAATCCGACGTAGGCCCAAAAGAAATAGATGAGTGCCAAGATGAAGGGCGGGTAGTCTTCAACGACTGATGGCTCAGAAGCAACCTCGATGATCGGGAGTGCGATGAAGAACAGGTAAGGCGACCACACCAGTGAAAGTCTCAAGGCAGTGCGGGGCGACATCGGGTCGATCCACTCGTCCGAACAGAATTGAGCCGATATCTACTTTCTAACAACCCCTGACGGGTGGCCCGGCCCAATCGGGCCGGGTCGCGAAGCGACACGAGGCGATGAATCTGCTGGGTGATGGATATCGTCGATCATCGAACTTCAGAACCGTTTGATTGCTCCGCTCGATTTGTGACGGGTCGCTCGTGACTTGTTCGCCTCTTGTGCCTGCGGCACCCAGCCCGGTGGGCTGGGCCACCCGATCAAATATTCCCGGCTCTTCTCCTGACTCCTTCTGGTTCCGGCGGGCGCAGCCCGCCCTACTTGCTAGAGACGCTCTTCACGTCGGCGTATCTCGGTGACTGTGGTGCCGTCGCCTTCCATTTGATTGTGATAACTCACGGCATCTCGCTTGACCCGTTGGACCATGCCGGCGAGGCCGTTCTTGCGGGCGGTACTCAGGTGGACGTCAAGGCCGAGTTTGTCGAAGACCGGCTTCACTTCAGTGTCGAGGACCTCGTTCGGGGTCTTTCCGTCGAACAACGCGAGCAGCACGACGATCAGGCCGCTCACAAGCATGGCATCGCTGTTGGCCCGCACGTGCATCCGACCCTGTTCGTCAAGTTCGGTGGTCATCCAAACCATCGACTGACAACCGTGAACGCGATTTTCTTCGTTCTTCTCCTCGGGCGACAGTTGTTCCAACTCCATACCCAAGTCGATCAGCAGTTCGCAGCGCTCCTCCCAATCGTGGAGAAAGTCGAACTCGTCATACAGTTCGTCGAGGGTCAATTCGGTCGCCGCCTTCAAGGATTCGTCCTTCCATTCGAACGTCGGCGAGCGGAAGCCGACGGAATGATTTTTCGCAAGTGTGACTGTGGAAAAGATTGTAGGGGCGGCCGGGCGGAGTGCCAAGCGTGCTTGCGGAAGAAGCAGGGAGCGAGGAGCACGCACTTCGTATGTGGGAGCAGAAACTACGCGTGTGGGCGATCAGGCGATTCACAAGAACTCTACTCGCTCCGTGCTCTCCGCTCCTCAGCCGCCCTCCGGCGGCGGCTTGTAGAACTTGCTCAGATCGAGTTCCTCCCGCTGTTCGGCTTCGATCAGCTTCATCCGCTTTTCGATCCGCTGCAAGCGTTCTTCAAGGGCGGGATGAAAGACCGGCGTTGACGGTTTGATTGTGGGCCGGGGGACGCGTGGGTAACCGAGTTGACGCTGTAGCGCCGCGAACATGTAGAGCGGATCTTTGCCCCGGTTCGCGTACGCAATCCGGCCTTCATCGCGATCAAACAGTGGCTCTTGCTTCGCCGGCTCTTCCCCGCTGCGGCGGGCACGGTCATCGAGAAACCGCTGTGAGCGGGCGTAAATCATGTCGCTGAATTCGACCGTCCCGACGTTTCGGCGGACCGTGGCGATGAACGTCTTCCAGTTCTCATCAAAAATCGGGTCGGCTTCGATCGCGCGAAGCGCGTGGTCGTAGCCGAGGCGATTCCGCGCGACGCACTCGAACTGATAGATGAAGACGCCGGCGGTCTTCGGCTTCTTCGCCATGTATTTGGCGAGTCGTTCCATCATCGCCAGCGCGACACGCTGATCGAATTTGGTGCGGTCTTCCTCCGACGAGGCCAACAGGAACGTCTGAAACGGTGTGAAGTAGTGCGGTATCCGCGCCGCCGCATCCGAGAGCCGACCGCTGTGAATGACTTCGGTCCGCAGGAAGTCGATCGCCATCGGCAGGTTTGTGGTGGCGAGTGCCTCCTCCTTCAATTGATCAAGTATTTCCTGCGTGGGAACGTTCTGCTTGAGCCGCCGCCGGAATTCCCGGAAGAAGTGTTGCTGTTCGACGTATTCTTCACGTGGGAGCATGGTGCGATCAATGAGCGAGGAGCAATGAGCAGCAACCGATGAAGTCCCATTGTAACACGCCTCTCCCGTTTCGCCGCGACCGACAGGGAGCGCTTCTCCCTAAAGAAGACCACGCAGTGCGATGCGTGGGCTTCTTGATCACGCTTTCACTTCGTTCGGGCAATCGCGGTCGGCGGCGAGGTCGTCAATGTTCGCAAGCGTCGTCTCGGCGATGTTGCCGAGCGCTTCCGCGGTGAAGAACGCCTGGTGCCCCGTGACGAGTACGTTGGGGAACGTCAGAAGCCGGGCGAGCATGTCATCTTGCAGGACTTCGTTGGAGACGTCCTCAAAGAAGACCTCCTCTTCCTCATAGACATCGAGGGCGAGGTGCCCGATTTTCCGTGACTTCAAGCCTTCGATCGCCGCTGGCGTCTCAATAACGGCGCCGCGGCTGGCATTCACGATCATCACGTCGTCGCGCATCTTCTCGATCGCATCGGCGTTGATCAGATGGTGCGTTTCGGGCGTCAAAGGGCAGTGCAGCGTGATGATCCGGCTCTCCCGAAAGAGCCGATCGAGTTCGACGTATTCGCAGCCGAGTTGCTTCACTTCATCGTTCGGAAAGAGGTCATATGCGAGGACCGTGCATCCGAACCCTTTCAGGATGCGGCAGACCTCGATCCCGATCCTCCCTGTCCCGATCACGCCGACCGTCTTGCCGTGAAGGTCGAATCCCAACAGGCCGCGCAGTTCGAAATTGTGTTCGCGCACCCGACTGTAGGCCCGATGCAATTTTCGATTGAGGGCAAGAATCAGCCCGAGCGTGTGTTCGGCCACCGCATGCGGCGAATAGGCGGGCACTCTCACGACTCGAATGCCGCGTCTTTGGGCGGGCTCCAGTTCCACGTTGTTGAACCCGGCGCATCGCAGTGCGATGCCTTTCACCCCGACATCAGCGAGCCGATCAACGATCCCGTCCTTGGCCTCATCATTCACGAAAATGCAAATCGCGTCGGAGCCTTCGGCCAGCCCTGCCGTGTCAGCGTCGAGCCGAGCTTCGAGGTAGGAAATTTCATGACCGCGGTCTTCGTTCGCGGCATCGAGCGCAGTTCGGTCGTAACTTTTTGCGGAAAAGACGGTGAGTTTCATTTCTAGGTGAGAGATTAGTGGTGAGTGGTGAGAGTCTTGGGCGAGCGGAAGGTGTTGACTCTCTCGTGGTGGATTGCTGATTGAGGCAGGGGGGAAAACAGCAGACTGATGCCCGCTGCTCGCCATCTAGGAGACCCGGACCGGCTCGCCCTTCTCCGCGGACAGGTAAATCGCGTCGAGCAACTTTTGGACCTGCAGCGCTTCTTCTGCGGGGGCGGGGGTTTCTTTGTTCTCGATGATCGACTCGACGAAATAGTACATGGAGCTCTTCACATCGTCAGGGGTCGAACTCAGCTTTTGGTCGTATTGATCGCCGTCCTGCTCGAAGAACAGCTCGGCTTCGTATTCATACTTGTCCGGGATATTTCGGTGGACGAGACCGCCGTGGGTGCCGTACAGGCGGGTCTCCATCAGTTCGTAATGCTCGATGTTTGCCGCCCACGAAATCTCCACGGTGAGCATTGTGCCGTTGTTAAACCGGATTGTCGCTGCGGCGAAGTCTTCGACGTCGAATGTCTTTTCGATTTGCTCGGCCACAGGTGCGGTCAGGGCATCCCACGTGTTCGCGATCACCCATTCGGGTTCAGGAAAATCCATCAACCAGAGCGCCATATCAAGCCGATGCACGCCAAGATCGATCAGCGCGCCGCCGCCTGAGAGTGATTTGCGACCGAACCAACCTCCGAAGCCGGGCACTCCGCGGCGACGGTGCCAGACGGTGCGAGCGAAGTAGACTCCGCCGAGCGCTCCGTCGTCGACGCGTTTCTTCAGCGCGATCGCCTGCGGATTGAAGCGATAGCTGAAGTTGATCATCAACCGCCGGTCGCAGGAGCGGGAGGCTTCGATCATCTGCCGGGCTTCATCGGCATTCATGCCAATCGGTTTCTCGCAAAGCACGTGCATCCCGCGACCGAGCGCGGTGACACTCTGCTGCATGTGAAATTTGTTCGGCGTGCAAATACTGACGATGTCGAGATCGTCCTGCCCGAGAAGTTCCTCCGCGCTGGTGTATCGCCGCTTGATGTTGTACTCGCGGCCGACCTCTTCGACCCGGTTCGCGTTCAGATCGGCGATCGCGACCACCTCGGCCTGAGGGTGCTCGCGATAACCCCGGATGTGAGTTTTTCCGATCCCGAGGCCGATGACGCCAATTTTCAGTTTGTCCATACTGCCGTTGCCTACCCTGTCGCTTGGCCTGCCCGGTCTTCCCATCACCACAATGATTGCCGTGGTGATGGCGAGCCGAATTGGGCGATGCTGCGGTCACCGGGCCGGAATCGCAAGACGAATCGGACCGCCGGGACGAAAAACTTGACTCGACCGCCGAAATCACAAGGCCTCAATCCGCAGACCTTACCGGGTGAAGTAACTGCTCGAAGGACACCGTGGCCTTGCATCAGACCGCATTATCCGTATCCTTCTGAGCTTCGCAAAAAGCTGTCAGGATTGAAGACATGAGCACGCTAAAGAAAAATAAGCGGATCAAACGGGCCAAGCAGTACTCGCTGTACGGCGACCTCAAGCCCGGAACGGGCAACAAGAAGGTCGAGTCGGGTAAGCCCAAGTATCTCGGCGGCAACGGTCGAAAGACCCGCGGGATCACGAAGCGGCAGTTCAAGCGGAATCTGCAGACGATCCGCGTCATGGAAGACGGCAAAGTCGTCAAACGGCGAGTGCCTGTGAAGTTGATCCGCAGCGGTGTCGTCGAAAAAGCCGTGAAACGCGAAGCATTCACGATGCCCGAGCAAGGCAAATAGTGGCCCCAAGGGGTTCGCGATGACTCAAAGCCCACGCGTTGCAACGCGTGGGCTTTTTCATTTCTGCGAGGGAATCGCTGCTTCGAAGTACTTCACGAGGTCAGTGCGAAGTTTTTCAAGCGATGGCTCGTGGACATACATCATGTGCCCGGCTTCGTAGTACTCCATCGTGACATGTTCCCGCAGACTGCGGGGTGTGAGATGGTTGAACGTGTATTCGGTGGCGGCGAAGGGCGTCGCCAAGTCGTAGTAACCGTTCGCCACGAAGACCTTGAGAGCCGGATTCTGACGCATCGCCGCGGAGAGCATGTCGGCTGACGTCACGTAGCCATTTTCGCTATCCCAGTCCCAATCGAGACGAGCAAGAATTTCATACGGTTCGTCCCGTTTGACACCCAAGTCTTCGCGGAAGTACTGATTGACGACCGACGTGAACGCCCCGAACAGGGCGGAGCTACTCGCGTCGGTGTCGTAGCGGTCGTCGATCAGGTCGGCGACCGGGCCGGTGTACCGGCTGTCGAAGCGACCGACGCTGACCTGCTGCTCTTCGAGCAATTCCTTCGCGAACCGGCTCATGTCGACGCGGAGGTTGGCGTCGAGGATATATTCGGCATCGAGCCCGGTCAGCTTGGCGAACCGCTCGGCGACGCGTCGCCGCTTCTTCTTTGGCAAATCGGCCCCTTTCAACAGGGCGGTCGCATACTCCCCGAACGCGAATTTGCGGGCCTGTTCAACGGTCTTGGCAAGATCTTTCTGCAAGCCGTCGTCGAGCTGCTCGTGGTACCAAGCCGTCGCCGTGAGCGTTGGCAGAAACAGGATGTAAGGCAGATCATTCGAGCCGGACGCTCGGATCGTGCGAAAATCGAGGACTGATGAGACGAGGACGAGGCCGTTGATCTCCATGCGATAGGTGTTTTGCAGCTCGCGGGCCAGCCCGGCGACTCGGAGCGTGCCGTAGCTTTCGCCAAGCAGGAACTTCGGCGAACCCCAGCGCTCATTTTTCGTCACGAAGAGTTGGATGAATTCGGCCAGCGACTTCAGGTCCTTGCGGAAGCCATAAAAGTCGCCCTTCTTCTTGGGATCGGTCGCCTTGCTATAACCGGTGCCGACGGGATCAACGAAGACGAGATCGGTCACATCGAGGAGCGAAAATTCGTTGTCGATGTATCCGTGCGGTGGCGGCAGCCGGCCGGCGTCGCTGTCGATGACGAGCCGCTTCGGGCCGAGCATCCCCATGTGCAGCCAGACCGAGGCCGACCCGGGGCCGCCGTTAAAGCAGAAAGTGATTGGCCGCTCGGGGGCATCTGCCTCTTGCTTCACGCGGTAATAGGCAAAGAAGATTTTCGCCCGCGGTTCGCCTTTGTCGTCTTTGAGCGTCAGCGTGTCCGGGATCGCCTGATACTCGATCGACTCGCCCGCGATGCGAACGCTCCGAGACTGCGATTTCGGGGAACCATCCGGCTCAGCCGCGGGTTCTGAGACATCCGTGGGGGCTTCCAGCGTGACGGTCACGTCCTCTTGCGCGGTGACGACCGACGGGAAGAGGAATGAAGCGAGAGCAAGGATCAGCCAGAAGCGCATCATGAGGCCCGCTGTTGGAAAAAAGCTCGGTGCGATTTGCGTGGACTGCCCAGCTTAACGGGAAGCGTAGAGCGCAGGAAAGGGGCCGCGCTTCCTGTCGGTCGCGGCTAAACGAAGACCTCGCACATGGGTGCCGAGAGTGTTTTACGTCCGAATCGACAAGTTTGCGTGGAATTTGCACCGCTTGTCGTACCGCCAACGAGCCAAAGTGGACGCGATGCAATGGGCGAGCGGCCCTTTTACTGCGGGGGCGACACGCACCCCGGCACCCGTCTACAGAAGTTCTCAAAGGACCACTAGCCTCTAGCCCCTTGCCCCTGGCCTTTTGCAGCGACCGCAAAGCAATCGGGCGTTTCCCACAGGACGACCTTGTCAACACGTACGTTGAACGGGGCGAGCGCCTTCGGGCAGACTTCCTCGAGCAGGTACTCGGCCATCTTTTCGGCGGTGGGATTGCCGGGGAACAGGAAGACCTTGGTCGGCTCGACACTGCGGACCGCGGCGATCGCGGCTTCATCGTCCCGATTGAGTAGAAATCCGTGATCCCAGTATTCGTCGATCCACCCCTTGAGCCGTGACTTGACCTCGGCGAAGTCGATCACGCGACCGACATCGTCGGTCCCGTCAGCCGTGACTTCGATCTCCGCCACGTAATTGTGGCCGTGCAACCCGGCGCATTTGCCCTCGTGACCGAGCAGGCGATGCCCGGCGCAGAACGAAATGCGCCTCACGACAGACAACGGCATCAGTGCGACTTCTTCCCGTAGACGGCTGCGGGGTCGTAAGCTTTTTCCGATTCCGTCACTTCGAGTTCGGCGTCGCCCGCCGCCTGAGCACCGACCGGGATTCGGCGGTAAAAGCAGGAGCGGTAACCGACATGACAGGCCGCCCCGCCCTTTTGTTCGACCCGCAGCCAGATCGAGTCCTGATCGCAGTCGGTGCGAAGTTCCTTGACGATCTGCGTGTGACCGCTCGTCGCCCCTTTGTGCCACAATTCCTGCCGACTGCGGCTCCAATAGACCGCCTCGCCGATTTCAATCGTCTTCGCGAGTGCCTCAGCGTTCATCCACGCCTGCATCAGCACTTCGCCCGAATCGAAATCGGTCGCGATCGCCGGAATCAAACCCTTCTCGTCAAATTTCGGCGCAAAGGCGGAGCCGGTCTCGATTTGTTCCTTGGAACCTCGATCGGCAAACGCGGAAGCTGTGCTCATCTTTCAATTCTCTTTACTCTCGCGGTAACGCAGCGGTCACTTTACCGTTTGATGCGATGAGATTCCAAGAACGCCATTTTCCGACAGACCGGCCTTCACCGACCCATGCGAACTCTGATCCAACATGCTCATTGCGTTCTCCCCGACGGGACCCGAGAAGCCGACATTCTCATCGAAGACCATCGGATCGAGGCGATCGATCCCGGCGCGGTTCGCGCCGATGTGACATTTGACGCCTCCGGCCGATACCTCATCCCGGGCGTGATCGACGATCAGGTCCATTTCCGGGAACCGGGACTGACCCACAAAGAAGATCTCGCGACCGGCAGCCGGGCGTGCGCGAAAGGGGGAATCACCACTTACTTCGAGATGCCGAACACCAAGCCGACGACCACGACGGTCGAGCGGCTACGCGAGAAACTGCAACTCGCCTCGACGAAATCGCTCGTCAATTACGGCTTCTACATCGGGGCGACACCGGACAATGTCAAAGAACTGAAAAAGGCCACGCGAACGCCCGGAATCAAAATCTTCATCGGTTCGAGCACCGGAAATTTGCTCGTTGACGAACAAGCCGCGCTGGAGTCGATCTTTGCCGAGACGACGTTGCCGATTTGTGCTCATTGCGAAGATGAAGCGACCGTCCGCGAAAATAGCGAGCGACTGGATGGGGGAACCGAATACGCCGACCATTCCAGAATTCGCGACCACAAAGCCGCGGTAATCGCGACATTGAGATCTCTCCAACTGGCAGTCCGCCACAGTCATCGCTTTCACGTCCTCCACGTCTCGACCGCACAGGAAGCCAGGCTGCTCTCCGAAAACTACGGCTTGATCACGGCTGAAGCATGCCCGCATCACCTGTTCTTCAATGTGAACGATTACGAACGGCTCGGGTCGCGGGTGCAGATGAATCCGTCGATCAAGACCGCCGACGACAACGCCGAAATCTGGCGGGCTTTGCTCGATGGGCGCATCCCGGTTATCGCCACGGATCATGCTCCCCACACGCTGGAGGAGAAAGATCAGCCCTACCCGAAATCGCCGTCAGGTCTGCCGGCGGTCGAGAACTCCCTCGCTCTAATGCTCAATCAGGTCAACGAGGGGCGTTGCACTCTTGAGCAAGTCGTGGGTTGGATGTGCGACGCCCCGGCCCGCGTGTGGGATGTCGTCGGCAAAGGTCGTATTCAGGAGGGCTACGATGCCGACCTCGTCTTGATCGACCTTGAAGCATCGCGAACAATTCGCGATGAAGAGCAAGTTACGAAAACGAAGTGGAGTCCGTGGCACGGGCAGACGTTGAAAGGTTGGTCAACTCACACCTGGGTGATGGGTCAACTCGTTTTCGAAGACGGCACGTTTCACGAAGAGGTTCGCGGGTCGGAAGCAAAATTTGACCACGATCGCGGCGGATTCTGGGCGTCGACTGAAGATTGATCCGATCGCCTTTTTGCGTCCGCTCGGAGATTAGTCGTCCACGACTGTCGATACTGAAGAAAGCTCCGCAGGCCCGCGAGGGCTCCGGCTCTTAAGCAATGAACGTCATTTGCCGGTGCGGCAACATGCTGCATTGGCAACGCCCGCGCGAACTGGTGTAATCATGAACGAAGCAGACCGCCGGACGACGACTGCTCGCCTCGCGTTTCCGGCTGTGATGTTTATCGCAGTCATTGCCGTGATCAGCGCCGTCGCCGTATTGCGCCCCCGCCGTTCGGAAGCAGCCGCGCCGGTTGAAAAGGCCCGGATCGTTGCCAGCTTCCCGCATGACCGCGGGGCTTTCTGCCAAGGATTGCTGATCGAGGGAGACACCCTCTATGAGAGCACCGGACAGTACGGCCAATCATCGCTGCGCGAGGTCGAACTGAAATCGGGCAAAGTCAAACGGCTGAAGACACTCAACCAACGGTATTTCGGTGAAGGTCTGGCGTCGCACGGCGATCTCCTCTATCAGCTCACCTGGCAAGCCGGGATCGGCTTCGTCTATGACCGCAAGACTTTGCGCTATGTCAGACCCTTCCGTTACCGCGGCGAGGGCTGGGGGCTGACCTCCGACGGCAAGTCGCTGATCCTCAGCGACGGCTCCCCGACGCTCCGTTTCTACAACCCCAAGACGTTCCGCATATCGAGAAGCCTCACCGTGCGTGACGGAACCCGCGTCGTCGACGACTTGAACGAACTGGAGTTCGTCGAAGGCGAGATATTGGCGAACATCTGGCACAAAAACGGCATCGCCCGGATCAATCCGGAAAACGGTCGCGTGATCGGTTGGATCGACTGCTCGCACCTCGTTCCCAAAGACCTCCGCAGCGATGAGGAAGTGCTTAACGGCATCGCGTACGACGACGAGAGCGAACGACTCTTCGTCACGGGGAAAAATTGGCCTGTGCTTTACGAAATCGAAACGCCCCGCGCGAAATAAGGCCGGCCCGAAATTAACTGAAGCGAAGTACGGTTAAGCATCGCAGCGCCAAGCGGTCCAAGCTCTATTGATGGATGCTTTCGCAAGGCCGCACGCGATGCTTCAAACTGTCAAACGTCGTTTGCAACTTCTCGGACCGCTCTCCCAGACCGATTACTTTTTGACAGCGGTCCTGCTTGCGATCTTCAAGACGTTCACCGAAGCGCTCGGCTTCGTGATTTTCACCGATCGCTTTCCGCCGGTCTGGCAACTCTGGCTTCCCAAATACTCAACATTTGAAACGCTCTTCAGCGGTGCCCCCGACTGGTTTCCTCCGGCCTATTTCGTGTGGAGCATCCCCTTCGCGTTTTTGGCCCTGTCACTGAGCGTCCGCCGGGCGATCGATGCCGGTCTCTCGCCGTGGTGGGGTCTCTGGGCCATCGTGCCCTATGCCAATGTTTTGATGTTTGCGGCCCTCGCCTTCTGGCCGCGAGAGGTGTCATCGATCGAAGGGTCATCGCTCAATGATGAAAACAATCCTGAACAACGGTTGAACGCGGAGACCGAGCGCTGGGAGAAAGCTCACGGCTCGACCGCCGGCACTGACATCATTGCGCTTCTGATGGGCCCGGCGATGGCGCTATTTTCCATGGCCTTCTACGTCTACGGACTGGGCGAGTATGGCATCGCCCTGTTCTTCCTCGCTCCGATTCACGCGGCGGCGTGGACGGCGTTTCTCGTCAACTGCCGCGTCTATCGTGGGTTTTTGCCAAGTCTCGGCTGGGCGATGCTATCAGCCGCGCTCGGCGCCTTCTGCCTGTTGGCGTTCGCTTTGGAGGGAGCGATCTGTATTGCGATGGCCGCTCCAATTGTCGCCATCTTGACGCTGCTCGGGGCGTTACTCGGGTGGACGATCTCGCTGGCCGAGCGACAGGCGTTTCGCAACGACCGATTCTATTCTCTCGCCCCGATCGCACTCGTGCTTCCGGTCGGCGGGATGATCGATGCCTGCATGTTCTCGCCGCCTCTCCGCGCCGTGCGAACGGTGACTATCGTCGATGCCCCGCCTGAAATCGTTTGGCAGAACGTCGTCTCCTTTCCCGATTTGCCCGCCGAGCGCGAGTGGTTTTTCGACCTGGGTATTTCTTGTCCCGTCGGTGCGACGATCGAAGGTCAAGGCGTCGGCGCGGTTCGTCATTGCCGCTTCACTACCGGCACCTTCGTCGAACCAATCACCGCTTGGAACGCCCCGCACCGCCTCGCCTTTGACGTCCGCGAACAGCCCGATCCGATGCGGGAACTCACGCCTTGGGGGCACGTCCACACGCCGCACATGACGCAGGGTCTCGTCTGCGAGCGCGGCGAGTTCCGCCTCGAACCACTCCCCGATGGCCGCACGCAGCTCAGCGGCACCACGTGGTACCGCCTCGGCCTAGCCCCGCACGGCTACTGGACGATGTGGTCCGACGTGATCATCCACCGCATCCATCATCGCGTGCTTAACCACGTCCGAACACTCAGCGAGAGCTCTGAAAACAAGCCGCGCACGAAGTAAGCGGATCTAAACGCGGCCTGACCTCAACTCCACTCCATGCAGCCCCGACCGGCAGGAAGGGGATCACAACGGCCGCACCCCCCAAGCCCGCGGCCTCCCCACTACATAAGGCAATCACAACGCACACCCAAGAGCTGCCGCAGGCACAGAAGCGGGCCATGCCCGCCGCAGGCACGGAAGCGGGCCGTGCCCGCCCGTTTGACCTGGAAATAGCGAACCCGATACAACCTGCGGCGTCTTAATCCCTGGCGACGGACGCGTTGAATTGGTCAGCACACGTCGCAACCCCCATGAACGCCCTTCGTACCGGCGTCAGAATAAGGAGCGATTTGATGATTCAAATTCAACTTCCCGACGGCAACCTTCAAGAGCATCCCGACGACGTCACCGCCGTCAAAATCGCCGAGGGCATCAGCGAACGCCTCGCCCAGCAAGTCGTCGCCGCCGAACTCAACGGCGAGATCAAAGACGCCACCCGCCCCATCGCCGAGCTGACCTCGGCCGACGAGCCGGTGAAGTTCAAGCTGCTCACCGATCGTGACCCCGAGGCCCTTGGCGTTCTAAGGCACTCCGCCGCGCACGTCATGGCCCGCGCCGTCATGCAGCTCTATGAGGGGGTCGGCCTCGCTTTCGGTCCAACCACCTCCACCGGTTTCTACTACGACTTCGACCTCGACCGGCCGATCTCCGAGGAAGACTTTGCGGCGATCGAAGCCGAGATGAAGAAAATCGTTAAAGAGGCCGAGCCGTTCGAGCAGTTCAGCCTGCCGCGCGGCGAAGCCGTCGAGTTCTGCGAGGGCATGAATCAGGAATTGAAGGTCGAGCACATCAACACCGGCCTCGCCGCGCACGAGCAGCTCGGCTTTTACCGCCAGGGCGAATTTGTCGACCTCTGCCGCGGCCCCCACATCCCCCACGCCGGCAAGATTAAGGCCTTTAAACTTCTCTCCGTCGCCGGTGCGCACTGGAAGGGCGACTCATCCGGCAAACCGCTCCAACGCCTCTACGGCACCGCCTTCTTCGACAAGAAGGCGATGAAGGCATATCTGGAACAGGTGGAAGAGGCGAAGAAGCGCGATCACCGAAATCTCGGAAAGAAATTAAATCTCTTCCACATCGACCCCAAGGTCGGCTCCGGCATGGCCCTGTGGCTGCCCAAAGGGGCGACGATCCGCGCGGCCTTGGAAGACTTTTTAAGAGGAGAATTAATTCAGCGGGGTTACACCCCCGTCTACAGCCCGCACCTCGGCCGCGTCGAACTCTACGAAACCAGCGGGCACTTCCCTTACTACCGCGACTCCCAATTCCCCCCGCTCTTCTCGCATCAGGCGGGGCAGGTCGTCGATGAGATCCTGACTCGATTAAGAGAGGCGAGATCGAACCAAGCCGGAGGCATGCCTCCGGGCTTAGATGAGAACGCGATTGACAAACTCGCGATTGCCGCCGAAGTCTTAAACGTCGATCTGAAAGATTTTCGCGCCGCGAAATCGATCGATGACCAAATCGCCGCCCTCGACGAGTGGAACGCCCATCACGAGCGGTTCCTCGTCAAGCCGATGAACTGCCCGCATCATTGCATGATGTATAAGTCGCGGCCCCACTCTTACCGCGAACTGCCGATTAAGCTCGCCGAATTCGGAACCGTCTATCGCTTCGAGCAATCGGGCGAACTCAACGGCCTGTTAAGAGTCCGAGGCTTCACTCAGGACGATGCCCACATTTTCTGCACCCCGGAGCAGGTCGAGGGCGAGTTCCGCGAGACTTTGGAATTGGTACAGGTCGCGCTGAAAAGCGTCGGACTCGACGACTACCGTGTGCAGCTTTCGTTAAGAGATCCCAAGTCCGATAAATACGTCGGCTCGGAAGAGAACTGGTCCAACGCTGAGGCGGCTTTAAGGCGGGTGCTGGAGAACTCCGGTTTGAATTTCACCGCAGAGGAAGGCGAAGCCGCGTTTTACGGACCCAAGGCCGACTTTATGGTGCGCGATGCCCTCGGCCGCGAGTGGCAGCTCGGCACCGTACAGCTCGATTACAACCTGCCCGAGCGGTTTGAGCTGGAATACATCGGCTCCGACAACCGCCCGCACCGCCCGGTGATGATCCACCGCGCCCCGTTCGGCTCACTCGAACGCTTCGTCGGCATGCTCATCGAACACTTCGCCGGGGCCTTCCCCCTCTGGCTCGCCCCGGTCCAGGTCCGCGTCCTGCCGCTGAGCGAAAAGAGTTTCGACTACGCGCAGGAAGTCGCCGCCCAACTCCAAACCGCGGGCTTCCGCACCGAAACCGATCTCCACGACGCCAAACTCCAAGCCAAAATCCGCGAGGCCCAACTGGAGTTGATCCCCTACATGTTCGTCGTCGGCCCCAAAGAAGCCGAACAAGGCACCGTCGCCGTCCGAGACCGCATCGACGGCGACCTCGGCGCGATGGCGTTGGAGGAAGCGATCGCCAAACTCCAAGGCGAAGTCGAGGAGAAGCGCATCCGGCAGGTGGTGAAGAGTGAGTTCAGCGGCTTTGGTGATGATGGGGATGAGGTGAATGAGTATTGAGATTCATCGCGATCGATGCACTTTTTTCGAGTCAATGAAACTATTCGGAGTTGAGATACGCATTATGCGAACTGGTTCTGACGCGACGGCGGGATTGTGCTTGCTGGTTCTCACTTTGATCGTCACGGCGGGAACGGCGGTTAGTGCGGACGATCCGGCTTCAAGGGCGGGTTCGAAACGCCCGAATATCGTCTTAATTCTGGCGGACGATCTCGGCTGGTCCGATTTGGGTTGCTATGGCGGTGAGATTGCGACGCCGCATCTCGACAAACTGGCCTCGAAAGGCCTCCAGTACACGCAGTTTTATAATACTGCGCGGTGCTGGCCGACCCGCGCGGCCTTGATGACGGGATTTTATCCGCAGCAGGTCGGGATGGATCCGATCGCGAAGACCCCCTTCCCGGAGAATCTGCCTTTGTTACCGCACCGGCTGCGGGAACAAAATTATCGCAGTTATCATAGCGGAAAGTGGCACATCTTCCGGGCGGCTCGGGTCGTGAAGGACGGGGGCTTCGATCACTCGTACTGGCTTCGCGACCACAGTCGTTCGTTCACGCCGCAGCGCCATATTTTTGACGATCAGCCCCTCCCCGTGGTCGAACCGGGGAGCGGGTACTACTCCTCCACTGCGATTGCCGACTTCGCGATTCAATTTTTGGAGGAACATACCGAACGCTATTCTGAACAGCCGTTCTTTCTTTATTTGGCGTTCGACGCGCCCCATTTCCCGCTTCACGCCCCCGCCGACGATATCGCAGGCTACGCCGACCGCTATCTCGAGGGATGGGATCGGCTACGAGAGGAACGTGTGGCGAAAATTCGCGAACTCGGCCTCACTGATTCGTCGCCCGCCGAGAGAGAGCCCGGCGTCTTCGCACACTGGAGCATGTCGGAAGAGGAACTTCGGACCCAGATCGATCCGGACGAGACCGGGCGAGCGGTCGCGTGGCAAAAATTGAGCGAAGGCGAGCAACAATTCCAGGCGACGAAAATGGCGATTCACGCGGCCATGGTCGACCGAATGGATCAAGAAGTCGGACGCGTCGTCGATCAAGTTCGGGGGATGGGCAACGGTGGACTGAGCAATACACTCTTCATATTTTTGAGTGACAACGGAGCGAGTGCCGAAATTATCAATCGGGGCGACCGTCACGACAGGAGTGCTTCGCCCGGTTCGGCCGGCTCTTATCTGTGCCTCGGGCCGGGTTTTTCGACCGCGTCCAACACGCCGTGGCGGCGACACAAGTCGTGGGTTCACGAGGGCGGTGTGTCGACCCCGTTAATCGTGAGTTGGCCGACCGGCATTACCGCCGCCGGAGAGCTTCGGACCGCACACGGCCATTGCATCGACCTGTTCGAAACGATTGTCGACATCGCCGGCTGCCCTGAAACAGGGCCGCCATCTCAGGGACTTCCGATGCGGCACGGCGAAAGCCTCGTCACGACCTTTGACGAAGACGTGAGACTGACACGCGAAGAAATCTATTTCCGCCACGGCGGTCATCGAGCGCTCCGCGTGGGTGATTGGAAGGTGCTCAGCGATCGGGATTCCGAAACATGGTCGCTCTTTGACCTGTCCAACGATCGAGCCGAGCAGCACGATCTCGCGGCGGAACATCCTGAACTGACTCAGCGAATGGTCGCACGATGGGAAAGTCTCGACACCGACTTCGAGCAAGACCGGGCACGCGTCGATTGAGGATATCAATCCAGAAAAGTTCTTGCGTCCGAGCGCTGTGCGACCGATGCCGCAGGCACTCGCCGGTGGTTGCGGGTGATTTCAAGTCCGGGTCTCCGACTGCGGCGCACGGGCAAACCCGGTGCGGCCCGATTTCCGCGCAACCTTCTCCCGTGTGGTAGAGGAAGGGTGCACCACCTCTTTTCACCCCGCCGGTGGGTGCGGCCGAGTGGCTGCAGTTGGCCCATGCGGCGGATGATGCCGCGGCATACGGCCCGGACGCGTTCGGATTTTTTCAGTCGAGAGTCAAGAGAAGAGACCAGAATCGAGAGGAGCCGAAAGCGAGCGTGATAAGAACTGACAGACGGTGATTTATCGCGATTTCATAGCGGATCGTCGACTCGGTGAGTAAGTTGGGTGGTCTTCGGACCACTTGCGCTCATCGAGGGAAGTCGCGTTATGCGAAAATTGATTGTCGTTGCTCTCGCGTGCCTCGTCACTGGCTCGGCGGTTTTCGCCGCCGAGGACCGGCCCAACTTCTTGATCATCTTTATCGACGACATGGGCTATGGCGATCCCGGTTGCTACGGCGGCACCGCGGCACCGACGCCGCATATCGACGCACTGGCAGCGGAAGGGACGCGGTTTACGTCCTTCTATGCTCAAACCGTCTGCGGGCCTTCGCGTGGGGCGTTGATGACCGGCCGGTACCCCGTACGCGTTGGCGGAGGATGGACCACGAACGCCGAAGAGGTCACCGTCGCCGAGATCTTACAGCAAGCCGGTTACACCACCGGATGCGTCGGCAAATGGGACATGTCGGCCCGCAGGTACCAAGAAAAACTGGTGCCTAATTCGCAGGGATTCGACTACTACTTCGGACCGCTCGGGGCCAATGACCAGAATCGAGTAACGCTCTACCGCAATCGGGAAGAACTCGAAACGTCGAATGACATGGCCGCCCTGACGCGACTTTATACGGATGAGAGCATCGAATTTTTAAAGCGTCATAAGGACGAGCCATTCTTTCTCTATCTCGCACACACGATGATGCACGTCGTAATCGACGCGTCTCCTGAATATCGCAACCGCACCGGCAACGGGCTTTACGCCGACACTCTATTAGAACTCGATACGGAAATCGGACGCCTGCTCAAGACTCTTGAGGAACTGGACCTTGATGAAAACACCCTGGTGCTGTTTACCTCAGACAACGGCCCTTGGTCGAACGATCACAAACGCCAGCGGGCTAAAAACGCAAAGTACATTGAATGGACCGATGGACCTGAGATTCCGTGGGGAAGTTCAGGGCCTCTGCGCGGTGCGAAGGGTTCGACATGGGAGGGTGGCCTACGCGTGCCCGCAATCGTCCGCTGGCCCGGCCATGTTCCTGCCGGACGCACCAGCGATGCCATGATCTCGACGCTCGACGTGCTACCCACGTTTGCTTCGTTGGCGGGGGCGGCCGACCATGTTCCGACTGACCGCGTGATCGACGGCGTCGATCAACGAGACCTCCTCGTAGGCGGTAGCGAAAAGGGTGCAAGAGACGAGTTTCACTATTACGCTAGCGGCGAACTGCAAGCCATCCGCAAGGGTGATTGGAAGCTGCGGCTTCCCGGGATTAAGAAAATTCGCAAATGGTCAGAGTTAGATCGCGGAACGCAGGAGGCGGAACTATATCAGTTGGCTGACGATCCGGGCGAAGCTGACAATCTCGCGGCTGAGAACCCGGAACTTGTCAGAAGGCTGACAGAACTCGCCGATGCCGCGAAGAGCAATTAACGCATTGCACACTCGTTAATGTAACTCACTTGAGTCGCCTTTCGGCCTACCGATTTGTCCGACGGATACCCGCGATGAAACCAAGCGCACTTCTCCTATTTGCTTTAGTGGCTGTTAGCAACGCTCTCGCAGAAGCTCGCTCGGCAGCCGCGGCGAACGTTGTTAGCGCAGACGTTGTCGTTTACGGGGCCACTCCCGGTGGATTTTGCGCGGCAATCGCTGCCGCGCGGGAGGGGGCGTCGGTCATTCTGCTTGAGCCGACCGATCACATTGGTGGCATGATCACCGGGGGCCTGAGTCATTGCGACTCAAATCAAATGGCCCGCAGCACTGTGATGGGATTGTTTCACGAATGGCACGTGCGGGTGGTGAAGGACTACACCGACCGTGGTCTTAAAGCCCCCTACGATCCAAGAGTGAAAGATCAATCGCGGTGGACTTATGAGCCACACGTGGCGATGCGAGTGACGAAAGCGATGCTCGACGAAGCAGGAGTCACTGTCTTAACGAGACGCTACCTTGAGTCGGTTAATATATCTGATCGCCGCATCACCGGCTTAGCCACCAAGGACGGCACCTTCGCGGCGGACGTGTTTGTGGACGGCACCTATGAAGGCGACTTGATGGCCGCCGCGGGGGTTGAGTGGACAATTGGTCGTGAGGGCCGCGAGGAATTCGGCGAATCGCTCGCGGGCAAGCGGTATCCCAAGCCAAAGATGAAGATCGATGGCTTCGATAACGTGGGCAATTTATTGCCGCTTGTCACAACGAAGGAAGCCGGAGCCGACCAAGCAGGCGACAACAATATCATGACCTATAGCTTCCGGTTGTGCCTGACACGTGATGCGGACAATCGTGTCCCCCTTCCCGAACCTGAGGAATATGACCCGTCAGAGTTTGAAGTCTTGCGCCGGGCTTTTGCAGCGGGATTCGACAACATTCGTATGGACATCTACCCGATCCCCGGCGGCAAGTTCGACGGCAACAATTCAATTCATGGCCAGTTCTCGATCGGCTTGGTCGGTGGCGGTACCGAATGGCATTCCGCCGACGAAGCACAGCGGAAAGAGATTTGGGAAGCCCACAAGGAATACACGCTCGCATTATTGCATTTTCTTAAGACGGACCCGACTGTGCCGGACAAAATTCGAAGTCGCTACGCGGGGCTCGGCTTTTGTAAAGATGAATTCGCGAGTTACGACCATTTCCCTCCTGCTCTCTACGTGCGCGAGTCGAGGCGGATGCGGGGTCGCTACGTGATCAGCCAGGCGGATATTCTTCAGTCACCCGAGAAAGAAGACCCCATCGCCGTTTCCTCCTTCCCGATCGACTCACACGATTGTCAGCGAGTCGCGGTCGAAGGTGGAGGGGTAATTAACGAGGGAACGATTTACCCCGTCCGGAATAAAGAAACCGGGATCGGCTTTGTCTATCACGTTCCCTATCGGTCGATTCAACCGAAGCGTGCCCAGTGTGAGAACCTACTCGTGCCCGTGGCGCTTTCCTGCACGCACGTCGGAATATCATCACTAAGAATTGAAGGGGCGTGGATGGTCATCGGCCAAGGAGCCGGCGTTGCGGCGGCGATGGCCGCAGAGCAAGACGTCGCCGTGCAGGATGTTGACTACGCCAATCTCCGCGAGCGATTGATCCGGCAAAAACAGGTTCTCGAACTTCCCGTTAATTAAGAACCGTTTTCGGATCCATCGCAGTCGAAACTTCGCAAATCTGTTTCGCCCGTAAGTGGCTACTTCGCTAACTCTGCCCACAGGGCGGCACTGGCGTGAATTCCTCGCTGGAAATCTTTGAGTGAGAATCGTTCATTAGGGCTGTGGAGATTATCGGTGTTCTGGCCCCACCCCAACAGGAGAGTGTCGACGTCAAGAATACTTTTCAGAGAAGCGACGACCGGAATGGAGCCACCTTCGCGGATTAATACCGGCGGTTTTCCGAAAGCACGATCGATGGCCGTGCTGGCGGCCGCCATCGCCGGGTGATCCGGGTCCATCACAAACGCCGGAGCGCCGTGATACGTCATAAAGCTCATCGTGACCCCGTCGGGGAGTCTGTCTTCGAGATGCCTCTTCAGTGCGTCCAGGATTGCCTCAGGCTTTTGATCCGGGACCAGCCGACAGGTGATCTTGGCGGTCGCCTTGGAGGGCACGATTGTCTTAGGGCCTTCGCCCGAATAGCCGCCGAACAGACCGTTGACATCGCACGTCGGACGAGCCCAACGCCGCTCCGTCGTGGTGAAGCCGGCTTCGCCGCGAGGGGCTTTCACACCGATATTGTTACAAAATGTTGCTTCGTCGAACGGGAGATCGGCAAACGCCTGCCGTTCCTGATCCGTTAACGAGCGCACATCGTCATAGAAGCCTTCGACGGTCACGCGACCATCGGCATCGTGAAGCGATCCGATTAATGTCGCCAGTTCGTTGCACGGGTTGGCAATCGCACCGCCGAAGATTCCGCTGTGAAGATCTTGCGACGGCCCGGTCAGTGTCACTTCACAGGCGACAATGCCCCGCAGACCGTACGTGATCGCAGGAATGTCGGGTCCGTACATACTGGTATCGCTGATGACAGCGACATCGGCTTTTAATTTCTCGCGATGATCCTTCAGGAACTGATCGAGGTTGTCGCTCCCGACTTCTTCCTCGCCCTCGATGACAAAAACCACGTTAATCGGGGGGTGTCCGGCAGCCTTTGTCCAAGCATCGACGGATTTAATATGCGTCAGCATCTGCCCCTTGTCGTCGGTCGCCCCTCTGGCATAAATGCGGCCGTCGCGAATTGTCGGCTCGAACGCGGGCGTCTCCCACTCATCCAACGGATCGGGCGGCTGGACGTCGTAATGCCCATAAACGAGCACCGTGGAAGCTCCCGGCACTTCCGGAGAACGACCGAGGACTATTGGAAAGCCCGCAGTGCTAATAATTTCGGCTGAGCAGCCTGCCGCCTCAAGTTGCTCGGCGGTCTCGGCCGCCGCACTGAGACAATGGTCATGAAATGCCGTGTCGGCGCTGACACTTGGAATTCGAAGCAGCGCTTTTAAATCCTCGACGTAGCGATCGGCGTCCTGCGCAAGGATTGATTCCACCGAAGCCATTGAATCGGCCATGCTGAATCCATTCTGGATACGATTAAGAGGAAAAACGCAGGGAGTGCGAATTGATCAGACAGATAGCAACATGGGATGAGGCTCTCAAGTTGGAGCTAGAGTTCGCGACTCTCAGTCCTCCAGAACCTCGACCTCTCCGCTAAAGTCTTCCACGTCACCCGCGTCGTCGCTGGTTGCAAGTGTCTGCTTAAATTGCTTCATGCCCTTCCCATCAGCATTCGGCTGCCCGCCGGCGAAGACGAAGCGAGAGTCGCCGACCGTTATCTCGTCGCCTTGCTCCAGTGTTTCTTCGCGATCGACATGTCGACCGTTGACGCGAACGCCGTTGGTGCTGCCGAGATCACGGATGAGGAAGGTTTCGTTGACCTGCACGACGCAGCAGTGCCGCCGCGAAACTCGTTCGCTCTCTCCGACAGAGATGTCGCAATCGGGGTGTCGACCGATCAGGATCACGGCTCGATTGAGCAGGATCGGTTTCCCGTTGGGCTGCGGGATGAGGTAATGCTTCATGGGCGTTCTCGGCGATAGCGAATCGCGAGCTCAGATCGAATCGATCTTCGCCGCGACGATGAAATCGTTCTCGGAAAGCCCTCCGATGGCATGTGTCGACAAATCGATGCGGACGTTGCGATAACCGGTCAGGTGTAAATCGGGATGATGCTGCTCCGCTTCGGCGACGTCCGCGACCTGCTTGAAGAAGTCGATCGCAGAGACGAAATCGCCTCGGTTCCACTTCTTGCTGATCACCGTGGCGTCATCACTCAACTGCCATCCATCAAGCGACTCCAACTGCTCTTTGGCCTCGGCGGCAGACATCTTTTCAACACCCCCTTCGCAAGGCTTGCAGCTTCCCTGGCGAAGTTGGTCGGCGGTTTGGACGGCCATGTCTCTATCTCGTTCAACGCTGTTTCGGATTCTCGGCTGAGAAACAAGACAACGCCTGCGGCGGCGTCTCGTTCAATCTCGACGTACCCAACGTACCAATCTCGCCCGGCTCATTCAGCCAACCAATCGCCGAATTCTCGATTTTGCGTCCACCTCGGAGCAAAATTTTTCGATCTTGCCGGTCGTCGAATATTCGACGTAAACAACTTGACAATAACAGGTTAAGCGAGACAATGTTCTGCATGGCCCGTTTTGAGGGTCTTTCCGCCCGAAATTCGGACGAATCACGACCTGCCTTGGCGGGTCTACTAGTGATGGAGTTGGTCAAGCAACGCCAAGGTCGATTCGACTTTCGACGCATGCGATCGGGATGATTGCCGTCGCGGGTTCCGATATTGCAGACCTCCGGCCAGTTTCCGTCAATTGCAAGCAATTTACGCTTTCATCAGCCAACGCTCATGCCCAAATTTGCAATGCAAACTCGATTTGGAATTCTTCAAACCGCTGTTGTCCTCAGCGTGGCGGCGATCGGCATTTGCCACGCATCGTTCGGATTCGCCCAAAGCGAATCTGCATCGGTCAGCGAGTCACCGATTAGCGAGTCGTTGACCGATGCAGAAGTGATTGCGGAGATCAATCGTCTGATCGAGCAATCGTGGACCGACAACGAAGTCGAGCCCAGCGCGATGGCGGACGATTTTGAATGGGCCCGCCGGGCTTATCTGGATACGGTCGGTCACATTCCGCCGGGGGACGAGATTGAGCAATTCGTGGCCTCCGAAGGCCGCGCCAAGCGGGCTCAGCTCATCGAAAAGCTACTCGACGATCCGGCGTATGTGCGATTTTGGACGACAAACTGGACGAATCTCGCGATCGGTCTGGGCAACCCCGATGGCGTGAGCCGGTTAGGCATGCGGCGATTCTTCCGCGAAGTATTCGGCAAGAATCGTCCGTGGGATGAAGCGGTCTACGAATTGATTTCGGGCTCGGGTCACTACGAACTCAACGGCGAAGTCAACTTTCTATTGGCGCAGGACATTCGGGAAGATGAAGGGGTGCGGGCCACCGCGAACGCCACGCGGTTGTTCCTCGGGATCCAAGTGCAATGTACGCAGTGCCACAACCATCCGTTCAACGATTGGAAGCAGGATCAGTTCTGGCAGTTCAATAGTTTCTTCCGGCAGACACGTTCGGAGGAATTCGAGCGGTACGACGAAACGTCGGGCCAAATGGTCACAGACTACGTCGAGTTGAAAGACGCGACGGACGACCCGCGGGCGGCCGGTCCTGTGTTCTTCGAAAAACGCAGCGGGCTGATGCAAGTCGCCTTTCCGACCTACTTCGGCGTGGAAGTCGATCCGTCCGAGGGGACGAATCGACGGTCCGAGTTGGCACGCCTGATGATCTCCGAGCAGGCCGATCCGCTGGTCGCGAAGGCGTTCGTCAATCGCACGTGGGGACACTTCTTTGGGTACGGATTTACTCGCCCGGTCGACGACATGGGCCCTCACAATCCGCCGTCGCACCCCGTGTTGCTCGACTATTTGACGGAGCAGTTCGTCGAGGCCGACTATGACGTGAAACGGCTGATTCGCTGGATCACGAACAGCCGCGCCTATCATTTGACCAGCCAATTCAACGAGAACAACACATACGACAATCCGGCAGCCGGCGAGACGCCGTTATTCAGCCACATGTATGTTAAGCGGATGGGTGCCGAGCAGCTCTATGATTCGCTGATTATCGCGACGGAAGCTCACAAATCAGGCCGAACGAGTTGGGACGCCGCCGAGCAGCAGCGCCAGCGATGGCTGCAGCAATTCGTGGTCGCCTTCGGAAATGACGAAGGAACCGAAGCGACGACATTTGACGGCACGATTCCGCAGGCATTGATGTTGATGAATGGCGAACTCATCCGAGAAGCGGTCAGCGCCGAGCCGGGCAGTTTCCTGCACACGGTCATGACCGATTCGAAGAATCATCCCGAAGCGATCGGCCGAATCTATCTGGCCTCACTGGGTAGACCGGCGAGCGGGTCGGAACGAAATACCGCAATGAAGCTGATCCGCGGCAGCGAGACGCCGCTGGCGGGATATCAGGACCTCTTCTGGGCGCTGCTGAACAGCAACGAGTTCATCTTTATTCGATAGCTCAATACGAGAAGAGAGAAGCGGTGAGCGAGAAGCGACAGGAGGCTGATTGGCCGACTTTTGCGTTCGAGAGATTGGATGCATGGCAGGTAGCGATGTCGTTTGCCGACGAGGTCTATCGAGTCACCCGAAAGTTTCCAAATTCTGAACAGTTCGGATTGGTCAGCCAGATGCGGCGGGCAGCAGTCTCGGTTGGTGCGAATATCGCCGAAGGGAATGCAAGAACTGGTCCGAGAGACGAGATCAGGTTTCTTGAAATCTCATATAGTTCACTGATGGAGGTAATTTCGCACTCAGTAATCGCTCATCGACAAGGTTTCCCTTCCGATAGCGATTGTTGCGTGTTGAGACAGACTGCGTTTCGTTGCTGCCAACTGATAAGTGGACTGCGTAGAAGCAAGACTTAGTCGAAGCGAAACGGAATCGGGTAGTGCTGAAATCGCTTCGCGCTTCTCCCTCATCGCTTCTCGAACGATAAGATAACAACAACTAGACTTTCTGGAGAAACCAATGAATCTTCCCACTCCTTCCGGCATGGACCGTCGCCACTTTATGCGGCATCTGGCGACGGCGGCCGCGACGGTCCCGACGCTCGAGTTTATTTCGCACGTCAAAGCGAATGCGGCTGAGGTTCGTAAGAAGCAAAAAGCCTGCATCTTGATGTGGCTCGGTGGCGGTGCCCCGACCATTGATATTTGGGACCTGAAGCCGGGCAGCAAGAACGGCGGCGAGTTCAATCCGATCTCGACTAAGGGCGATCTCCAGATTTCGGAGCACATGCCCAAGACGGCCATGCAGATGGACAACCTCTCGGTCGTCCGCAGCATGAGCACTCGCGAAGCTGATCACACACGTGGTCGCTATTACATGCACACGGCCTACGTGCCGAATCCGACGGTCGTGCATCCGGTCTTCGGTAGCGTTGTTAGCTATGAACTTGGAAGTGCTCGCAGCGAACTCGAGATTCCGTCGTTCATCAGCATTGGTGGCGCGGCCGGCAGCCCCGGCTTCCTCGGGATGGCCCATGCCCCGTTCACCGTTGATAGCAACGGGCGAATCCGTAATGCCAACATGGACAGTATGGATCAGCAACGGCTAAAGAATCGGCTGGCGATGCTCGATGTCGTCGAGAACAACTTCATTAATTCGAATCGCGGTGATAGCCCCTTGGCTCACCGGCAGGTCTATGAGAAGGCCGTCAATCTCATGACGTCCTCTCAAATGGACGCGTTCAAAGTCGAACAGGAGTCCTCCGAAACGCAGGCGTCCTACGGGACATCGCAGTTCGGTCGCGGACTGCTTATGGCTCGGCGACTTGTCGAAGTGGGCGTTCCATTTATCGAAGTCAACATGGGCGGCTGGGACCTGCACAACAACGTCTTCCAGACATTGCGTGACCAACGACTGCCGCAGCTCGACCAAGGAATCTCGGCGCTCGCCGCGGACCTGAAACAGCGTGGTATGGCCGATGATGTCGTACTTGTGTGCATGGGTGAATTCGGACGAACTCCGCGTATTAACCAGAACGTCGGCCGTGATCACTTTGCCGCGGCGTGGAGTGTGATGGTCGGCGGCGGCGGTCTTAATGGCGGTGTTGCCGTCGGTGAGACTGACGCGGACGGCGTTCGCGTCGTCGGTAAGAGCTATCAGCCCGGAGACATCTGGGCGACCGTTGCTCACGCCCTCGGCATTCCGCTCGACACGGTTCACACGAGCAAGCGTGGTCGTCCGATGCGAATCGCTAACGGCGGTCAGCCGATCCAGGATTTGATTGGTTAAGAACACGGTCGTTCGAAAGAACTATTCAGCGGGCCCGCGGGAAGCCGACCTTTTCGGCTTCCCGCGTTTTTGCACCTTACGGTTGACCGGGTATCGACAACCTCACTTGGTATTCCGACTGTTGATTAAGATTCAGAGCGTATGAGTACGTCCTCGGATGCGCAAGGTCATTCCGGGGCCGATTTCGTCGGTCCCGATCGGCAAGCGGGTGATGACACTCGCTTTGCACCCGGCGATGAATTTATCGGACTGTTCACCAAGAGTCAGCGTCGACTCTACCTGTTCATTCTGAGTCAGGTGGGCCGCCCAAACGATGCCGAAGAGATTCTGCAAGAGACGAACATCGTCATCTGGCGGAAGGCTTCAAAGTTCGAACTCGGTTCTAATTTCTTCGCGTGGGCATCACGCATCGCGGTTTACGAAGTTCTGAAGCACCGAGAACGAAAAGGCCGGGACAAACTACATTTCAGTCCCGAGTTCGTGGAATCGATCACCGAAGAGGCTGAGGCAATCTCGCTTGTTTATGAAGAGCGACGAAAGGCTCTCGCAACCTGTCTTGAGAAGCTTCGACCGAACGACCGGGAACTAATTACTCGGCGATATGCCCCAGGAAAATCAGGGAAAGACATCGCCGAGACACTCGGCCGACCGGTGAATGCGGTTTATCAGTCGATCGGGCGTGTTCGTCGCCAACTGCTGGAGTGCATCAATCGCGAAGTTAAATCGGTATTAGAACCGAACTATCCGACCGGCAATGAGGTTTAAGAGACGTGATGCGAGATGTCGCGGCCCAATCCGGCCTGAGCGAATTCGATCAGCTATTCGACGCGTTTTGCGAAGACGCGCTCGACGCTGACGGCATGCGCCGGATGGAACGCCTGGTGATTGAAGACCCGCAGACGCGCCGTCGCTATCTCGAATTGATGTGTCTGCATGGAACGCTTGTGTGGGATGCGGCTTTAAGCGATCACCCGCTGAAGCAGCCTGTCACGACTGAAGAACGACGCATTCGAAAACGATTCGCGTCGGCAATGGCCTTAGCGGCGGCGTTACTCGTCGGTTTGTCCGCAGCCCTTTACAGCCTTAGCGGAAATCAAGAGGTCCCCGTTGTAGTCGATGCTGATCCGCAGACTGACGTGATCAGCGAAACGCCGGAAGACTCGATAGGGTCGTCGCCTGAGGTCGTCCTACCGGAGCGTCGACCGATCGAACTGGCAGCCACGGCCGATCCTGAAACGAACTCAGCGGTTAATGAGTCGTCGCCCGATGAAGCGGATCGCCCTGCGTTGATGGGAGACGAGTTCGCCCGAAACGGTTCGCCTCTAAGTAGTCCGGAATTAATCGCTTTCATCGACCAACGTTTGGAAGCCGGATGGCAGGATGCCGGCATTACTCCCTCCGACCGCGCGAAGCCGGGCGCATGGCTGCGGCGGGTGTCTCTCGACATCACCGGTCGAATTCCCCAAAAAGAAACCGTCGATCAATTCCTGTCCGCAGACTTGTCTACACGTTCGGCCTCGGCACGTCGGCTGATCGTCGAGCAACTTATCGCCTCGGACGAATACGCCCGACATCTCGGGTCGGTCTGGACGAATTTGCTCGTCGGGCGGCAGCCGGAACGATCGACGGATCGCGAATTTCTCGAACTCTATATGACGCGGAGTTTCGCCCGAGATCGCGGTTGGGACGAGATCGTAGCCGATCTGATCTCAGCCGAGGGTTCCCCAAAGGAGAACGGAGCGGCTGGTTTTCTGGTCGCGCACGTCAACAACGAAGCGGTTCCCGCAACGGCAATTACGTCGCGCGTACTTCTTGGCACGCAGGTTCAGTGCATGCAGTGCCACGATCACCCCTTCAACGATTGGAAGCAGTCCGACTTCTGGGAGCTTAATAGCTTCTTTAAACAGGTGGACCTTGTTGAGCGCAAGCAAGGCGACCGAATGTTCGGCGAGCTTGTGGAGCGGTCGGGCGGCGGGCCGACGTTTTATGAGAATCGTCGCGGCATTATGAGGGCGGCTTATCCCAAGTACGGCGGCCACGAAGTCTCCGAAGCGGCCGAAGTAAATCGGCGTGCGGAATTGGCCCGCCTGATCTCAACGGGGAGTGACCGTCAGTTGGCTCGGGCCTTCGTGAACCGAACATGGGCGCACTTTTTCGGGGCGGGTTTCACGCGGCCGGTCGACGACATGGGCCCGCACAATCCGCCGTCGCATCCTGAGATTCTTAATGCTCTGACCGAGGCGTTCGTAGCCTCCGAATACGACGTGCGGCAGCTCGCGCTTTGGATTTGCAGCACCAAGGCCTACGCACTTTCGAGCCGCTTCAGTGAAGACAACACGATCGACGATCCCGCGGCCGGACACATGCCTCTGTTCAGCCGGGTCTATGTAAAGCCGATGACCGTCGAACAAATATATGACTCGTTGGTTGTCGCCTCCGGTGTTGAACACGGCGGAATTCCTGACCGCGATGAGTGGTTGGGGCAGTTCTTCTTCAACTACCAAAACGATGAGAATGACGAGGCATCGACTGTCGGGACGCTACCTCAGGCGCTGGCCATGATGAATAGCGAATTAGTCGATGAAGCACTTGAGGTCAGGCCCGGCCGTCGCCTCTACGACATCGCCACCGCGCGAGCATCTGATGCCGAAAAAATTAAGGATGTTTGCCGCACGATCCTTTCTCGCAATCCCACCGCAGGCGAGATGGCCGCCATCAAGCAGTTGATGCGAAACAGCCGCACCGGTCCGCAGACATCGCCTGCAACCGGGTTGCAGAATTATGCTTGGGCGCTGCTGAACTCCAATGAGTTCGCATTCGTGCCGTAGAGAGGCGTTGTGAATTTGTTAAGCCGCGACCGCGAGGGAGCGCTCCCTGCCGGTAGCGGCTAAAAGTACTCTTCGCGATATACTCAGTCCATGATCCTGCACGTCGACATGGACGCTTTCTACGCCTCGGTCGAGGAGCGCGACCGGCCGGAGCTGCGCGGAAAGCCGGTGGTCGTGGGAGGGCGCAGCGGCCGGGGTGTCGTCTCGGCGGCAAACTACGTCGCCCGAAAATTCGGCATTCACAGCGCGATGCCCGGCTTCAAGGCAAAGCGGCTGTGTCCGCACGCCATCTTCGTGAAGGGGCGGATGTCGCGCTACGCCGAGGTGTCCAAGCAGATCCGGGAGATTTTTCACCGATACACGCCGCTGGTGCAGCCGCTATCACTCGACGAGGCGTTTCTGGATGTGACGGGTTCCGAGCGGCTGTTCGGTCCCGCTGTCGATGTCGGTCGCCGCATCCAAACTGACATCGGCACTGAGCTCGATCTGCCCTGCTCGGTCGGAGTAGCACCGAACAAATTTTTGGCCAAGATCGCAAGTGATCTGGAGAAGCCCAACGGCTTTACCGTCGTGCAGCCGGGGACCGAACTCGATTTCCTTGCCCCCCTGTCGGTGAGCCGCATCTGGGGCGTCGGCCCGGTCGCCCAGAAGAAGCTCGCCGCACTCGGCATCGAAACGGTCGCGCAGCTTCGAGCCGTCCCGATGGACATCATGAAATCCAGGTTCGGCTCACATGGCGAACACCTTGCGCGCCTGTCGCGAGCTATCGACGACCGTGAAGTGATTCCTGATCACACGGCCAAGTCGATCTCGCACGAACACACATTCGGCGATGACATTCGTGATCTCGAAATCCTGCGAAGCTGGCTGCGTGAATTAACCGATCAGGTCGGCCGCCGCCTGCGTCGGCACGATCGCAAAGCTCGCACCGTGACCTTAAAAATTCGTTATGAAGACTTCGCGACCTATTCGCGCTCCCGCACCTTGCCGGAGCCAACCAATGTCACCGAACTATTTTGGCGGGCGGCGGACGAATTACTGCGTGAGCACTTACCGTCGCGCCGGCTGTCGGTCCGGCTGCTGGGCATTGGCGTCTCGCAGATCGAAGCGTCGCCGCTGGTGCAACGATCGCTGTTTGACGAAGACACGTCGCGACTGCAGCAACTGGACGGCGTCTGTGACGAGATTACCGAGCGATTCGGTTCCGGAGCAGTAAAGCATGCGTTGTCGCTGGGAGTCGGGCGACGAGAAGCATCCGAGAACACCGACGATCTGAAGCAGTAACGCACCGAGTTGGGCTTGCGGAATCCTCTGTCTCACGCCTCCTTAACGATGTATAATTCGGCGAGGAGGAACTGCCATGTCGACCGACACCGCTGCAAAAAAGCCGATCACCGCACAGAATCATCCGATTCTCGATCGGGCGGATCGAGGACCGCTACTGCAAAACGGTGATCGCATGGACGCGGATGAGTTCATGCGACGCTACGAAGCGTCGCCGGGACTGAAGGCGGAGCTGATTGACGGGAGAGTTTACGTGGCTTCACCGGTACGCAACAGCAGGCACAGCGTCCCCAATTCGAGCTTCACCTGGTGGGTCACGCACTACGCGATTCACACGCCCGGCGTCGAACCCGGAACCAACGGGACCGTCGTTCTGGAAGATGACAATCTTACACAACCGGATGCACTACTTCGCATCTTGAAGAGTTCGGGAGGCCAGTCGGACGAATCGGACGAGGACTATATTGAGAATGCCCCCGAACTCGTCTGCGAAATTGCCGCCAGCAGCGTCAATTATGACCTCCACGACAAGCTGGAACTTTATTGCCGCTCGGGCGTGAAAGAATACATTGTCTGGCGTGTCGAAGACGGCGAGATCGATTGGTTCGCCGGGAACGAAGGCCGCTTCGAAAAGCAGCAGCCCGGCGAAGACGGGCTTTATTATAGCCAAGCCTTCCCGGGATTATGGCTCGACGCTAAGGCGATGCTGTCGGGCGATCTAAAGACGGTGCTCGTCAAGCTGCAAACCGGCATTAATGCACCGGAGCACGAAAAATTCGTCGAGCGACTTGAATCAACCGCGGGCGAACGGAAGGCGTAAGCCTTCTGGTATAGAATTAAATGCGAGAATAACGCCAAATACTATCTGCTTAACTTCGCCGCAGTCAGCGTATTCCTTAATAACATCGCCCGCGTCATCGGTCCGACGCCGCCGGGCACCGGGGTGATTGCCGACGCCACGTCGAGTAGCGCTTCGTAATCAACGTCCCCGACGAGCTTGCCGGTCGATTCGTCTCGATTAATGCCGACGTCAATCACTGCTGCTCCCGGCTTCACCATGTCGGCGGTAACGAACTTCGTCTTACCGATCGCGGCGATCAGGATGTCGGCCTGTCGGGTGATTTCGGAGAGGCCTTTCGTACGGCTATGGCAGATAGTCACGGTGGCGTCACCTCCTGCGCCGCGCTGCATGAGCATCATGGCGAGTGGCTTGCCGACGATCTCACTGCGGCCCAGCACGACGGCGTGGGCACCCTTGGTCTCAATTCCGCTGGCGATCAGTAAGTGCTGACAGCCGTGCGGCGTGCAGGGGAGAAACCGCGGTCGGCCCTGCGCGATCCGACCGACGTTCTCAGGATGAAAGGCATCGACGTCTTTGGACGGATCGATCGAGTCGAGAATCGTTTGCTCGTCGATCTGTGCCGGCAGCGGGAGTTGGCACAGGATGCCGTGCACGTCCGGGTAGTGATTCAGACTCTGGATCAGTTCGAGCAGGTCGGCCTGCGTCGTCTCAGCGGGAAGCCGATGCAGCGTGCTCTTGATCCCGACCTTCGCGCAATCAGCCTCCTTATTACGGACATAGACGGCACTGGCCTGGTCATCGCCGACGAGGATCGCGACGAGGTGAGGCGTAACGGAGGTCGAAGCGTGAAACTCAGCCACATCCGCGGCAATCTTTTCCCGCAGATCGGCCGCGATCGCTTTGCCGTCAATAATCTTCGCGGGCATGTTTCTGGTCCTCTCCCCCGAACTCGTAGTCTTCAAATTGCAACGTAGCCACCGCCGAGCGATGAGGCAAAGTCGAAGTGCGATCATCTGTGATCGGCCCGACGGTTCCCGTCGCGACGAAAATCCCGGTCAGCACCAATCCTGCGTAAAAGCCCGCGACGAGGTCGTCGAGCATGATTCCGACTCCGCCGTGGAAGTCTTCCATCAAACTGACCGGCCAGACCTTGGAAATGTCGAACAGCCGGAACAAAGCGAACCCGATCACGGCGGTTGCCGGCGTCACCGGGACGAGGGCGTACACGATAAAAAAGGCGGCAATTTCATCGATCACGACCGCGGGCGGGTCGTCGAGGCGAAGATGACGTGCGGCAATTTCGCACACAATCGTCCCACCGACCAAAACTAACCCCGCAACCGGCCAATAGGCCCAAATCGGCAGGAAGTATTGCACGCCCCACACCAGCGGCGGCCCCAAAAGGCTCCCCACCGTCCCCGGGGCGATTGGGCTGAGCCCCGTGCCAAAACCGGTCGCCAGAAGCAGGCAAATCCGCGTCCCGAGCGGAAGCGATGACTTCGGCTCCGCGAGCCTGCCCTCAAGGTCATCTTCGCCTTCGTTTCTTTCCCGCACGTATCTATACTCACAGTAGATGGGCCCCCGGCCCGGACCAGGAACAAATTTGGCTAAAACAGACATCTGGGCGAATTGAATTCAGCAGGCTGACGCGTGCTGCTCGCCCGTTTGAACGCGGATAGAGGCGAACATGGCGGATCAGGCCGAACTGAGCAAGTTGGAAGGCATTAAAGCTTCCAGTAATTACCTTCGCGGTTCGATCGCGGAGGAACTGCAGAACGATCGCCCCGACTTCTCCGGCGAAGCGATCCAACTGCTCAAACACCACGGAACCTATCAGCAGGACAACCGCGACCTGCGCAAGGCCAAAGGGCCAGACGGCAAGCCGCTGGGAAAACAGTTCTCCATGATGGTCCGCACGCGAATCCCCGGTGGCCGCGTCACCGCCGAGCAGTTTCTCGCGGAAATCGACCTGGGCGACCTGTTAGGCGAGGGAACCGTCCGCATCACGACGCGGCAAGGTTTCCAGCTTCACGGCGTTCCCAAGGGAAGCCTGCGGGAGACGATCCGCAAGATCAACGAAACCAAACTGACCACCTTCGCCGCCTGCGGCGACGTGTCCCGGAACGTGATGGCCTGCCCCGCCCCGTTCAAGAGGGACAACGTCCGCGAGGAGATGCAGCGGATGGCGTTCGGACTCGCCGAATTGCTCCGTCCGCAAACGAAAGCCTATTACGACCTGTGGCTGCGAGATGACGCCGACCCGCAGAACCTGAAGGCCAATCTCAGTGACGATCCCGCTGAGCCGGTGGAGCCGGTTTACGGTGAAGTCTATCTGCCCCGCAAATTCAAGATGGGGATCGCCCTGCCCGAAGACAACTGCATCGACGTCTACACGCAGGACCTCGGATTTCTGGCGATCGTCGAGGAGGGCGAGATTGTCGGCTACAACGTGCTGGTCGGCGGCGGCATGGGCATGACGCCCGCGAAGTCGGAGACGTTCCCCGCGCTCGCCAAACGCATGGCATACGTCACGCCCGACCAAGTGATGCAAGTCGCAACCGCCGTCGTGAAGGTGCAGCGCGATCACGGCAACCGCGCCGACCGCAAGCAAGCCCGCATGAAGTATCTGATTGCAAAGCAGGGCCTCGAATGGTTTAAGGCGAAGGTCGAGGAACACTTCGGAGCATCATTGCCGGAGCCTCATCCCGCCGATGTAACCGACGCCCCAGACCACATGGGCTGGAATGAGCAGGGGGACGGAAACTGGTTCCTCGGTCTTAATATCGAGAACGGCCGTGTTGCCGACTTTGAAAATGGCCCTAAATGGAAGACCGCGCTGCGGGAACTGCTTCAGACCTACGGCATGGAGATTCGGCTCACCGCACTGCAGGGAGCGATCCTGTGCGATATTAAGCCGGAGGACCGCGAGGATATTAACGCGATCCTTAAGAAGCACGACATTAAACAGGCCGCGGAACTTTCGCTGGTCCGTCGCTATTCAATGGCTTGCCCGGCGCTGCCGATGTGCGGGTTAGCCGTGACGGAGAGCGAACGGATATTCCCAACCGTGATCGACGACATTGAAAAGCGGATCGCTCAGTACGGCCTCGCCGGCGAACGAATCACCATTCACATGACTGGCTGCCCCAACGGCTGCGCCCGTCCCTACACGCCCGACATCGGCCTCGTCGGCAAGGCGAAAAGCCGCTACACCGTCTACCTCGGCGGTAACGACATCGGCACCCGCCTCGCATACATCTATAAAGACCTCGTGCGGGAAGAACACGTCGCCGATGTGCTCTCCCCCGCCCTGCAATACTTCAAACTGGCCCGCAACGACGGCGAAACCTTCGGCGACTTCTGTGCCCGCGTGGGACAGGAAGACATCGAGCGCTACGCCAAACTATTGGAACAGGAAGCGAAAGTCCTCTCCGGCGAACTCGGTGCTCTCAGCGACGACCAACTGGCGGAGTTCATCGAGAAGTTCGCCGATGACCTGAGCGCCGAGCAGTTAGAATCGATCGTGACGGAAGGCCAGAAGCGAACCAGAGCTGGTGCGAATGGTCGCCTTGGCGAATATCTTGTCGATGCCGAGAAACGATTTGACGTTCTACGGACGTAGACTCCGGTACAAGCCGCGCACGAAGTAAGCGGATCCTTTATAAGCCCGATGCCGGACCCCGAACTCACTGATTTACTCTGGACAGTCGCGCCTACCAGTCTGCTTTGGTTTTTTTGCGCGGTGATCACGACCCCGCTTCTGTGGCAGCTTGTTCGTCTCGCTTGGCGAGACGTTCGAGATGACCGTCGGGATCGGCTGCGAGTCGTCGCTCTGACAGGTTTTTGCGTCGCATTGATGGTGGCGATGCTCGTTCTCATGAGCTGTCCCCTAGCCCTCATATCGCTAACCTATCTCTATCCACTAACACTTTCGCCACACTCAATTTATTTCCGTCTATTCGTCGCGTCATTCGTGATATGGCAGTTAAGCTTTACGTGGATTATCTTCCTCGGCGGCCGCAACGTTCGGCAACTTTGGCAGCAGTATCGCCGAGCGGTTATGGACCGGAAACGACTTCGACCGATACTTATTTACGGCCGATTATTTCGGATTCGAATACGAACATGCCTGCGCTCGATGGACAGGAAGCTGTGGTAGATTTCGTCACGAATCCCAATCACAACAAGCCGCGCACGTAGTAAGCGGATCACACGGCCCGCCATCGCTGGGGTCTATCCGCTTACTTCGTGCGCGGCTTGTTGGGCTTAATCTCGCTACGGCAATCCGCTTACTTCGTGCGCGGCTTGTAGGGCTTAACCTCGCCACGGGGCGATGCTTCGCAATCGCGGCTCCCGCAGATAGAGGGCGATCCAAAGCACGACGCCGATCGCTGCCTGAACGTAGAACGGATCGCCCGCCTGCACATGGGTGGCGATCGCGCCGCCCATGTATCCGGTCAAGAGGATTGCGCCGAGAATTGCCGTCTGCGGAATGAGGAACAGGACGGTGCAGATTAATTCGGTAATCCCGATCGGAATGATTGCCGATTCCGGGTATCCAAACTCGGTAAAGCTTTTGCGGACGTCTTCCGCCATCGAGAGCTTGAAGCCGGCGCTGGCAAAGAGCATTAATGCGGGGAGGACGGTTAAGACCCAACCGACAATCGAGGCCGCCTTGGAAGGCTTTGATGAGCCCTTCTTTGTCTCGACAGCATTAGCGGGGTCACTCATCGTTAACAAATCCTCTTACTGCGTGCGCGACTTGTGGGCGGCACTTACTTATTTCGCTTTGGCAGCAAAGGCTTTCATGCCGCGGTAGCGGGCTTGGTCCTTTGCCCTCGCCTCGTATTCCTGCTCGCCGCGGGTGATACGCATTGTGGCTTCGGCCAATTTCTCGGAAGCCTCCGGCGCGTCGACCTCTCCCTTTTTCAGGGCGCGATTGGTCAGGACCGAAGCCGTATCGTCAGCGACCTGCACGAACCCTCCGTCGAGAAAGAAGTGTCGCGCCTCGCCCGAGTGATCGTAGACCGTCATTGTGCCGTAGCCGAGCCGACCGACCATGGGAGCCCGGCCTGGGAAAACGCCGGCCATGCCGTCAAACAGAGGCAGCGTGATCGAGCGCACCGGCTCGTCGAGGAGCGTGCGCTCGGGAGTGACGAGAATCAGTCGAAGATCGCGGGCCATGATCGAACCGAACTTTGCTGGACTTATGACCGCGGAGCCGTCGGGGAAGGCGGAGCCACGGCCGCGGGAATCTCTTCAAATTTATACGCGTTGATCAACAGGTCGGTCAGTGTCACCACCGCTCCGGGGTCGCCGCGGAATTCCACCAGATAGGTTTGTCGCTTCTGATCGAATCCCTTGCAACGCGCTTCGTCCGAGAACCCGCCGGGGTAATGAAACCGGTACCACCGGCCGGGCACAAACTCGAACACATTGGCCATTAGGGGCGTCCTACTTTTCCATTTCCTTGGCCTGCTGCTCGGCTTCTTCAATCGGGCCGACGTAGCGGAAGGCCGTTTCCGGCAGGTGATCCCACTTGCCTTCACACAGTTCATCGAAGCTGCGGATCGTGTCGTCAAGCGACGTGAAGTTACCCGGCTTACCGGTGAACGGCTCGGCCACGAAGAACGGCTGCGAGAGGAACTGCTGAATCCGGCGGGCACGGTGCACGATGAGCTTGTCTTCTTCGGACAGTTCGTCGACCCCGAGAATCGCGATGATGTCCTGCAATTCGCGATACCGCTGCAGAATCTGCTTGACGCGGTTGGCGACTTCAAAGTGCTTGTCGCCGATGTATTGCCGGTCGAGAATTCGGCTCGACGACGAGAGCGGATCGATCGCGGGGAACAGACCACGCTGGGCGATCCCGCGGTCGAGATAGATGAACGCGTCGAGGTGGCTGAACGCCGTCGCCGGGGCCGGGTCGGTCGGGTCGTCGGCCGGGACGTAGACCGCCTGCACCGAGGTGATGGCTCCCCCGGTCGTGGAGACAATTCGCTCCTGCAACTCGCCCTGCTCGGTGCCCAGCGTCGGCTGATAACCCACGGCCGACGGCATCCGACCCAACAGCGCCGAGACTTCCGAACCGGCCTGCGAGAAACGGAAAATGTTGTCGATGAACAGCAACGTGTCGGTACCGGTCGTGTCGCGGAACCACTCGGCCATCGTCAGGCCGGTCAGCGCAACGCGAAGGCGAGCCCCGGGTGGCTCGTTCATCTGGCCGAACACCATCACCGTGTTCTCGATGACGCTCTTGCCGTCGCCCATCTGCGTATCACGCATTTCGAGCAGCAGGTCGTTTCCTTCGCGGGTCCGCTCCCCGACTCCCGCGAACACGGAGTAACCCCCGAACTCTTTCGCGATACGGGCGATGAGTTCGGTCAGAATGACGGTCTTCCCGAGGCCCGCCCCACCGAACAGACCCGCTTTACCACCGCGGACGAACGGCGTGAGCAGGTCGATGACCTTGATCCCGGTCGTGAACAGTTCCGACTTCGGGCTCAGGTTTTCGAGCTTGGGCGGGTCGCGGTGAATCGGCCATTTTTCGGCAGTCTCAACCGGACCGCGACCGTCGATCGGCTCTCCGAGGACGTTGAACACGCGGCTCAGGGTTTCATTCCCGACCGGCACCGACAGCGGACCGCCGGTGTCGACAACTTCCATCCCGCGGACCATGCCGTCGGTCGAACCGAGGGCGACGCAGCGGACGCGACCGCCGCCGAGGTGCTGTTGGACCTCGCCGGTCACGTCGACCTTAATCCCTTTAGTCTCCGCCTTGACCGTTAGGGCGTGATAAATCCCCGGCATGTGCCCTTCAGGAAACTCGGCATCGAACGTCGAACCGATGATCTGAGTGATACTGCCGACCTGAGTTGCTTCTGCGACGCTCATTTTTCACTCCGGAAGCTGTCAGCATTCAGCCGTCAGCTATCAGCTTTTCTGCGATCAAATTTGTTATTGAAACGAGCTGACAGCCGAGAACTGACAGCTGAGAGCTTTATTCCAACGCTGCTGCACCGCCGATGACTTCGGCGAGTTCGGACGTAATCTGGGCCTGACGGGCCCGGTTATATTTCTGTGAGAGCGTGCCGATCATCTCGTCGGCATTCTCGGTGGCCCCCTTCATCGCGACCATCCGGGCAATCTGCTCGCTGACGGCGCTATCGAGGAAGCACTTAAACAACCGGGCCTTGAAGGCCGCGGGGACGATCTCCATCAAAATGTCTTCGGCCGAGGGCAGAAATTCGTAGTCGATGGTGCTGCCGACGCCCGCGTCATCTCCGGCGGCCAAATCGCCAATGGGCAGCAGCGTCTCAATGATTGCAGTCTGTTTGCCGGCCGATTCGAATCTCGTGTAGGCCACGTCAAGCCGGTCGAGCTTTCCACTCGTGTAGTCCTCAATGTATCGGTCGGCGAGTTCTTCGACCTCATTGAAGCCCGGCTTGTCTTCGAAATTCGTATAGGTGCGATCCATCGCGATGTCCTGAAACTTCAGGAAAGAGATGCCCCGCTTCCCGCAGACCTCGACTGTCGTATCGAGCGACTGCTTCTTAAGTGATTTATAGCGGCCCGTCGCCTGGCGCAGCACGGCGGCGTTGAAGCCTCCGCACAGCCCGCGATTCGATGTCAGTACCAGCAGCGTGACGTTCTGCGTCGAAGCCGGCTGGACCAACAGCGGATGCGAAATTTCACCCGAGGACTTGGCGAGATCAGCAACGATTTCGGAAATCTTTCGCGTGTACGCAGCCGCCTCCGTCGCGCGATCCATCGCTTTCTTGAAGCGCGCAGTCGCGATCAATTCCATCGTCCGCGTAATCTTGCGGATGTTCTTGACCGCCTTGAGGCGTTTAACAATTGCGCGGGCTTTGGCCATGTTTTCTTAAAAGCTCTTAGCTATCGGCTGTCAGCTATCAGCAAGTCCTTAAACACGAAAGCTGACAGCTAACGGCTGACAGCTGACGGCTTTCGTCAAACTCCAACTGCTTCCGCCGATTCAATTCGTTCCTTAATCCGAATCCGGAATTCATCGAGGGCGGAGTCGAGCATTGAGGTGACATCGTCGTTCCAGGCGTTGCCGCCGTCGAGGGCTTCGACCACTTCCGATTTCTCATCATTCATGAACGCTCGCAGTTCCTGCTCAACCTCTTTCAATTGGTCGACCGGAACGCCATCAAGGTAGCCTTTGGTGCCGGCATGAATGACGATCACCTGATCGGTCACGCTGAGCGGATCGAACTGCGGTTGCTTGAGCAATTCGACCATCGTGTAACCGCGGTCGAGGCGTTTCTGCGTCGCCTTGTCGAGTTCGGTACCAAGCTGCGCGAACGCTTCGAGTTCGCGGAACGAGGCGAGATCGAGCTTCAACCCGCCGGCGACCTTCTTCATGGCCTTCGTCTGAGCATTACCGCCCACCCGGCTGACCGAAATACCGACGTTAATCGCCGGTCGAATCAACGCGTTGAACAGGTCGGGCTCCAAATAAATCTGACCGTCGGTAATCGAAATCACGTTGGTCGGAATATAGGCCGAAACCTCACCTTCAAGCGTTTCGATGATCGGCAGGGCCGTCATCGAACCGCCGCCGTTTTCGTCGCTGAGTTTCGCGGCCCGTTCGAGCAATCGGCTGTGAGCGTAGAAGACGTCTCCCGGATACGCTTCACGGCCCGGCGGGCGACGCATCAGCAGCGACAACTGCCGGTAGGCCTGAGCCTGCTTCGAGAGGTCGTCGTAAACGACGAGCGTGTGCTTGCCCTGCGCCATGAAGTATTCGCACATCGCCGCACCGGCGTATGGGGCGTAATACTGCAGCGGGGCGGGGTCGGAAGCTGATGCCGACACGATAATCGTGTATTCAAGAGCTCCGTGTTCACGCAGCACCTCGGCCACGCCCGCGATGGCCGAATCACGCTGACCGCAACCGACATAGACGCAAATGACGTCTTTGCCTTTTTGATTGATGATCGTATCGAGCGCGACAGCCGTCTTACCCGTCTTGCGGTCACCAATGATCAATTCGCGCTGACCGCGACCGATCGGAGTCATCGAGTCGACCGCTTTGATTCCCGTTTGCAGCGGCTCGGTCACCGGCTTTCGATCGATGACGCCGGGGGCTGCGGTTTCGAGCAGCCAAGTCTGATCGGTGACGATCGGGCCTTTGCCGTCGAGCGGGTTGCCGAGCGGATCGACGACGCGGCCGAGCAGGGCTTCACCGACCGGGACCGAAAGGAGCTTGCCGGTCGATTTGACCGTGTCGCCTTCTTCGATCTCGAGGTAATCACCGAGAATAATGAGGCCGACGGAGCTTTCTTCGAGGTTGAAAACCACGCCGTTGACGCCGTTCTCGAACTCGACGAGCTCGCCAGCCATCGCGCCCGAGAGGCCGTAGCAACGGGCAATGCCGTCGCCGACCTCCAGCACGCGACCGACTTCGGTCGTCTCGAGCTCACCTTTAAAGTTTTCGATTTCACTCCGCAGAACCGAAGCGATCTCGTCCGCGTTGAATTTCATAGTTGGTTTTCTCTCGCAGTCGCGACCTTAGCTGTTTGAGCCGGGCCCGCACCGAGGAATCGTAAACGGTGTCACCGATTTGAATCACCATTCCGCCGATCAACTCCGGTTTGACGTTGGTCTCGACGACCGGGTCGAACGGAAGTTGATTGCGGAAGCGTGACTTCATCTGATCGAGTTGTTCGTCACCGAGCGGAACCGCCGTGGTCACGATAACGCGTTTTTGTCCGTGTAATCGCCGGCGGACCTTTTCGACCTGTTGCAGAATCAACGGCAATAAATCGAGTCGTTCCCGCTTGGCGAGGACACGCAAAAAGTTAGTGAAGACTTCCGAGCAATTCGGCGCGAACGCCTGATCGATCAGGTGCTGAACCCGGTCGATACTGAGCATGCCGCCCGACATCGCTGCGCCGAACTCCGGAAACTTGCCCGCAATGTGTTCGAAATAGGCATCTAACTCAGCGATCACGTCGTCAAGTTCATCCCCCGCTGCCTCGACCAAAGCCTGTGCATAGACCCGCGCGATCGACAGCGCGCTGGGGTCTTCCATCACGCTGCGAACACGGTCTTGGGCCAGATCGGCAGTTTCAGAGGACATAGGGGTAATTAATCGCGGGAAGGTTCTCGAAAGTTTGGAGTCGTATCGTTCCGTTAAAAAGCGGAAAGCAGCAAGAGATAGTTGATGGGAGGTCGTTAAGCGAGTTTCCCTTGAGACTATCTGTCGGCCTTACGCCTTGGTTGGACCATTCGCCTCGAATGAAACCAACGCTTCGTCAATAAGCTTTCGGTGATCCGCATCGTCCATCGACCGGCCGAGGACGTAGCCGCTCATATCGACGACGCGGTCGTTCAGGCGATCGAAAAGTTCTTTGAGCGCTTGGTCCTTGGCCCGTTCGATATCGGTTTCCGCCCGACGCCGGGCGGCTTCCGCTTCGGACTGAGCTTCAGCCATGATATTTGACTTCGCGGTCTCCGCATCGCGACGCGCTTCGGCGAGAATCTCTTTGACCTCGTCCTGAACGGCGTCGAGCTTTTTCTCGTGATCGGCCAGCATCTGCTCCGATTTCACGCGAGCCGATTCCGCAGCCGCGATGTCATCGCGAATGCGTTGCTCCCGTTGATCGAGTGCCGTCACCATCGGCCCCCACGCTACTCGCGAGAGCACGATTAAGAACACGACAAAGGTGACACCGGTCCAGAACGCCAACGGCAAGCCCTTAAGGCCAGCGTTTTGATCCATCAGATCGTCGACATCGACGTGATGTTCACCGTGCTCGCCGTCGTGCCCCGCATCGTGATCTGAGTCGTGCTCGTGCGAATCGCCGTCTTCAGCCTCATGGCTTTCCTGCTCGACGACATCAGCCTCTCCCGACTCCTGCGCTAAAGCAGGTACGCCGACAAGCGAGAGAATGCAAACCACCGCCAGAGTTAAGATCGGTGCCGCCCGATGCAATGGATGACAATGCATACCAGCCTCAGAACTCAGGAACATACCAAGCAGCCTCAACAGCCTTCGCGCGACCGCAGGAATCGACTGAACGCTTAACGATCAATCCGACCACTTATTTAATAATGCACACGATCAGTGCGAAGAAGGTCGCCCCTTCAATCAGAGCCGCAGCGATAATCATCGCGGTCTGAATCTGCCCGGCCACTTCCGGCTGACGAGCCATCGCCTCGACGGCTTGCCCACCAATACGCCCAATGCCGAGCCCGGCCCCCAGGATCGCCAGACCAGCGCCGAAGGCGCCACCGGCAGCAATTAAGCTGTCTCCGTCTTGGGCCATTGCCGGGGCGGTGAGCATCACAAGTGCGCCCACTACCATTAAAGTCATCTGCACGCCGCGAATCAGAGCAAACATCCCGGTTCAATCCTTCTTGGAAACGAAACTGACCTCAAGAGGCCGCGGTTCTTAATGGTCCCAACTTTGAGTCGAGCTCGATCGGTTAGTGCGGATGCACCGCCGACGAGATAAACAGCGTCGCCAGAAACGCGAAGATATACGCCTGGAGAAACGCCACAAAAAGCTCGAGCAGTCCGATGAAGACCTGCCCGACAATACTTGCCGTTGTAATTGCACCGAACATCGCCGAGCTTTCGAAAGTCGCGGCAACGCCGATAAATCCCAAAATCGCGCCGACCACCATGTGTCCGGCGAGCATGTTTGCGAAAAGTCGCACGGCCAAGACGAAGTGCTTCACGAGCAGCCCGAAGAACTCGATCACCCAAATCATGGGAATCAGGATCGGCTTCATGATGCCCGGCAGCTCCATTCCCGGCACCAGCGACTTAAAGAATCCAACAAAGCCCGATTGCTTCGATCCTGTCCACACGACGTAGCCGAACACAAACAGGGCCAGCACGCCGGTGACGAACAGATTCCCGGTCGGCGATCCCAGATAGGGAATCGCGCCGAGCAGATTGCAAAACAGGATAAAAAAGAACAGCGACCAAATGACCGGCAGATAAACATCGGCGGGATGACCACCGAGTTCGGCCGTCGGCAACTCCGTCCCCTCATTGCGGGTCGAGAACGGAGCGTTCGCTTCTTTGAGCGGATCACTGTGACCCGGGTCGAACTGCCCTTCCGGCTCTCCGGCGCCATCGCCGTGCTCCTGATGGGCGTGCGGGTCACCGATGGTCGGACGGACGACTTCGTCTCTGAGGTACACGCAAAGAACTTCCCAGAAGTTCCAGAAGCGGCCTTTGATCGGCTGACCGCTCCGCATTTTGCGGGCGAGCACGCTGAAGACCAAGAAGGCGAGCGCGAAAGCAATGAATTGCAGAATCACGTACTTCGTGATGCCGATCGCCAGCAAGAAGCCGGGAATCTCAAGCTCACCGCCCATCGGCAGTTCGAAGAAACCACTATCCGCGACGTGATGGAATGCCGTGTCTTGCACGACATCAAAAGGGCCGGCGGTTTCAGCTCCTGCGGATTCAGCTGCCATCGGTGGCTTCGGTATTCTGCGGAGGATAATCAGGTTCAGTGCCGCCCGACCCGATCGTCGATTGATCCGAGGTCTGACGGAGAATCAGGATCGTCTCGACCACCAAGCAGATCGGATATAACACGGCCATCCAGACGAGAAACGCCTGCCAACCGTCTTCCGACCACTGAGTCTTGACCCACAGGACGCCCGCGATCGCAACCGCGAAACGAATTCCTGCTCCGGCCAGCACCCCAAACGCCCGAGACTTCGCGGACTTATACAGCCCAAGGATCGCGAACACCACCCAACCGGGCAACAAACACAGCACAGCGGCGAAGATTAAGCCGCGCAGTCCCGTCGGCCCCGCCGTAAACCACGCCGGAACTGAGAAAAGCAAGGAAAGTCCGACGATTACGGCCGTCAGAACTCCCGCCCCCAAACGTGCGTCAGATCGTCGCGGTGTCTCGCTCAAGAGTCGTCGCCTTCCGTGATTGAGCCTGTTTCAGGCTTCGAAGGACTCAAGCTGCGAGCCAGCGCGATCAGGTGAAACATCGCCGAGGCAAATCCGAGAATGCTTAGCAAGATGACCAGCAGCGGCGTCGTTCCAAGCTTGGTATCAAGCCACCAACCCAACAACGGCGGCAGCGCCATTTCCAGAGCGATCGTGGTGATTCTGGAGGACCACGCCAAACCAACGGCCAAAGGTGAGCGGCCACTCTCGTCGGTTCGGTCGGGCTGAGCCATTCCAGTGCAATCCGTTTCGATGCAATTCTTCGCAGAGAACAGTTCGAATCCGTGACGCCAAGCAAGCAAGCGGCAGAGCTTCGAGCGCATCCGATGACGTTAGAGATCAGCTGCCGACCTGTCGAGTCGACACCCCCAATTGAGTGAACTTCCGCGGCCAACAGGTGGTTCTACCTATTTTTTGAGATCGTCACGAAATCTGAACGCGAAATTCATTGATGGCGCAACTCACTCATATCAAAAGGCTTTGAATCGAAGTCGGCCTTCCGATGCCTCACGGCAACCCTTCGTCAAATTGTTCACGGCCTGACGTTCCGGTACAAAAGAAATCGTGATGCGGATGGGTAGCGAACTGCTCCGATGTCCATCCGCGACGGAATCCATCAACGGACGTCGGCAGGGATCGCCAAAGTCGAGCTAAATCGCATTCGACCTGGGAGTGCCTTGGACGATGTTCATGGCTTTTTACGGACCGACCGGCATCACGGGACGCAGCGATTTCGCTCAGTCGGAAGGCAAATTTCCGACTTGCTCGATCGATTCCGACTTCCGAATGACTGACGGCAAACATCCGACATCTGCCGCGTCTTCTGCTCGACACATCGAACGGCATCCACGTCAACGGGATGCCGTTTTTTCTTCGGCTGATCGAATTGAACCGCAGACTGCCCCAGTTCGTTCAACTCGAGCAGGCAAATGCCGGGAACGAAAAGAACGTCGGCCCGACCTCTCCGTAATCCAAGCATTTTAATAGTGTTTCGAAAAGGACATTGAGCCAATGACTCAAGCACAGCTCAAAGACAACACTCGCAAAGAGCTCGCCGAGCTTGCGAAGCAGCACCAGGTTGCCGGTTGGCACGGAATGCGAAAAGACGAGTTGATTGAAGCGTTGATCGACGTGTTCGGTCCGGGCGGACGCAACGGCAATTCAGCCGTCAAGACTCGTCCCGCATCGGCCAAGTTGAGTGCGAAGTCGAAATCAAACGGGAATCGGAATGTGCAAGCTCACAGCAGCCGTCCCGAGAATCGAATTCAAGCTTTGGCGAAGCAATCAGGAAGCGGAATGCACGTCGCCGGGGCAGGGACTCGCGCGATTCGCAAGGATATTTCGACCGTCCTTGATGGCGATCCCGGTCAGGAAGGATTGACCGTTGTGGCTCACGACCCGCACTGGCTGCACGCCCGCTGGGTTATCAAAAAATCTTCTGTGCAACGAGCTGCCGCCGCGTTGGCGCACGACTGGTATGCGGCAATTCCGGTCATCCGCGTCCATTCCGTTGAAATGGATGAGGTTCGTGCCGCCAAGTCGTCCTTCGTCTGCGATATTCCTATTCACGGTGAGGTTGACCATTGGTTCGTCCCGGTCAGCAATGCACCCTCGCAATTTCGCCTCGAAGTCGGCTACCTGACCACCAAGAACAAGTTCTACGCTCTCGGAAAATCCCGCCGGGTGGCCACACCGCGTCCCGGATCGAAAGCAGCCGAGCGGCCCGGGTGGAACAGCGATTCGAACGGGAACGATTTGGAGCGACTGGTCCCGGCCAAGACGTCCGGGGCTGATCCGCAATTCGAAAAGTTCCTCAGCGCCCGGGCCGCGTCATTCGCCCTCGCCAAAGATGGCCGCTCGTCATCGCACGGGCAGTTGGAACTGGAGACCGAACTGGTCATCAACGGCTCAACTCATCCGGAAGCTCAGGTCACGGTGATGGGTGAGGTCGTCCGCCTCGGTCGGGATGGTCGATTCACGATGAAAATCCGCCTCGAAGACGGCCGTATGGTCATTCCTGCGGTGGCCGTCAGTCCCGATGGCGTCGAGCAGCGGACCTCGATCCTGGCCGTCGAACAGAACGTCAAAGAGCTTGAACCGCAGTCGATCGAAGAGTTGTAGGTGCTGGCTGCGAGCGATTCGAAAAACGGGATTGTCAACCGGAAATCGGGCGAGATCGCGATTCAATAGATTGCTGCTTCACCGCTGAATTTACAGCTTGCCCGCCTTCGGCCGGCGAGCTACGATCGTGACGCAGTTCAAGTGAATTGCTTGCCCCTGCCGTGCTGATCCGGGCCAGTTTGCCGGCCCTACAAGCACCGATATAGGGAACCCTGACATTCTCCGGCCGCGCGTATAGCCGACCTGGTATCGGATCACGCAACCCGGAGGCAGGGTGCCCACGTAGCTATCTACGGGTCGGTGCAAACTCCCGGATCTACCGCGGTAGGGGTTTTCTATGCGCTCTCACAGCTTTGGAAGCACTTGCGCGTGACCGCGCCGCCTTCTCACGTCATGCTGCTCGCATGGCAAAGCAATTCAAAGACGGCACCAATCTATTTGCCGAGCAGGAACGACGCCGGCTCGACGAGGTCAAGCCGCTCGCCGAACGGATGCGTCCCCGCAGCATTGATGAGTTCGTCGGCCAGCAGCACTTTCTCGGCCCCGGCAAATTGCTGCGGCGGATGATCGAAGCCGACCGGCTCGGATCGGTCGTGTTCGTCGGCCCTCCCGGCACGGGAAAGACTTCTCTCGCGCGGCTGATCGCCAAAGGCTCCGACAGCGTGATGGAGACCCTGAACGCCGCTGCCGCCGGTGTGAAGGACGTGCGAGAGATTCTGGCGAGGGCGGTCGATCGGATCGAAGCCTCCGGGCAACGGACCGTCTTGTTCATCGACGAGCTGCACCGCTTCAACAAAGCTCAGCAGGACGTCCTGCTTCCGGACGTCGAACGGGGCGTTGTAATTCTGGTCGGGGCCACTACGGCCAATCCCTATTTCGCACTTGTCGCCCCGCTGCTGTCGCGTAGCACGATCTTCGAGTTCCAACCGATTGCCGATTCGGAATTGGCCGACTTGCTTCGGCGAGCGATCCACGACAGCGAGCGAGGGCTCGGTGATCGTTCCGTCACGGTGACCGACGACGCGATCGACTTCCTGGTTCGCGTCAGCGACGGCGATGCCCGCCGGGCACTAACGGGACTCGAAGTAGCCGTGCTTTCCGTGCCGCCGGAGGCGACTGTCGATCTCGACGTCGCCCAAGAGTCCGTCCAGAAAAAAGCGCTTCGCTACGACGGAACCGGGGACGACCACTACAACATCATCAGCGCGTTCATCAAGAGTATGCGCGGCGGCGATCCCGACGCGGCGATCTACTGGATGGCTATGATGCTTGAGGCAGGGGACGATCCTCGGTTTATCGCCCGCCGCATCTTGATTTGTGCGGCCGAAGACGTTGGCACTGCTGACCCGCAGGCGCTCGTCGTCGCCCAATCCGCAGCACAGGCGCTGGAGTTCATCGGAATGCCTGAAGGCCGCATTCCGCTAGCGGAAGCAGCGATTTATGTCGCGTGCGCTCCCAAGTCGAATGCCTGCTATCGAGCCATCGACGCCGCCTTATCCGACGTCCGCAACAATCCGTCGCTCCCCGTGCCTCCCCACCTGCGTGATGGAAACTCAACGGCGGCCCGCTTCGGCGGCAAAGGTGACGGCTACAAATATCCGCACGACGATCCCGACGGTTGGATCGCGCAGGACTATCTCGGAGCCGATCGCAAGTTCTACCAGCCGACAGACCGCGACCCGCCCTCTCCGTCAAGAAAATGGGCGGATGACAAGCGGCTATGATGCGGACACTCCAATAAGACGTATCCCGCGTTTGGCCTCAGCGGTTTGCAAATTGTGGCTCTTCGGATTCCTGATTTGCGGACGGTCCGAAACCGTTAAGCAGAGCGTTGAGATCGTTGAAGAGTTTCTCAAAACGCGCGAGGACGGCCTGTTCGTCACGAAATGCCGTCTGTTTCTTTCGGATTGTCAGAAATTCGGCGACCCGATAGCGGTCAAATCGATGCCCCGCTCCCTTAACTGATTTCAACGTAGCGGCAACCTCGCTGAGCACCGGTCCTCCTGAACAAAAGGCCAATTCCTCTCTCTTCAATCCGTAGCTCGCGACAACAAGATCGACGTACGCCTCGACGCCGAACAGGTCTTCAATTTCTTGGCCGTCACCAACGGCGTAGCGGCTCCAGAACGAAATACGTTCTGCCGGAAACTCACGAATACGACCGTTGACGATCGCATCCGGTTCAGCCCGCACGATCGCGGCGACGGCTGCCGGGTTCGGAGCAACGTGTTGAAGCACTGCGCCGAGCCTGCTCACCCCGCCGACGGCAAGCACGTGCCAACGGTCGTCCAAACCGGCGCGACCTGCGTCGCGTAATTTTCGACTGAAGAAAGGGATATAAAGCGATTCCACCGGCCCATCGACGAATAGCGTGGCCGCATCGCCGATTGCGTGATTTTTTGACAGATCGACACCGACGGCGGTTTTGACCGTCCAAAGCGTATCGGGACCGGCTGTGAGGACGTCGCCGATCACCTTCGTGCCGCCGGCCGAAACGTCGGCAAACGGGTCGTCCGGATCGTCCTCGATGCCCGGCTGGTCTTCGACGCCGCGGACCTTCGTCAGATCACGCGTGTCGATCATAAATGGTGAGTGCGTCGAATAGATTACCTGCACAGTTCCGGCAAGACGGTCTTCGATGAATCGGAGCAAATCCTGCTGGGCCCGAGCGTGCAAGGCCAAGCCCGGCTCGTCGAGCAGCAGCAACACGTTTTCACCAAGTTGGCTCCGAATCTGGCTGAACCAGATGAGAAACGAAAAGAACCATGTGAACCCGGTGCTGCGGTCGTCGAAGCCGGTCGACACTCCGGTCTTGATGTTTTCGACACGGGTCCGCATCACGAGACCGGAATTGAACGGAGGCGGGTCGTCCGGCATACCGGATTCGAATCGGAACTGCACCCGGAGGTCCCGATTCGAGCTCCAGTACTTGTGCAGTTCACGCGTCAGCTTCGCGGAAATCGCCGACAGATCCGCCTGCAACCGGTCGTACTGCCGTATCTCCGCGAGCGTGTCGACATCGCAATTCGCCAATTCGAGGAGGGCACGGAAAACACGCATCCCAGGTTCATCCCACGCACCTGGGCGGCTTCGGAGATCGTCGAGCGACACCGTTCCCGGCAGCCGCGTATACTCGTCAAAATAAACGAGCCGGGGTAGGGTGCTCTTGATCCGGTGACCGATCGCCGTCCGGCACGAAAAATCGGCCTCACCGAATCGGTCCCACAAACGACCGAGAAGCTCGCCCTCCGCATGGGACAACCCTCCTTCACCGTTTTTCTTACCTTCCAGGTATTCGACCGCGCGTTTGATCGTCTTTGCGTCTCGCAAAGACTGCTTCTCCCCAGCCGGCAATTCCGTGTCGCAGAGATTGCTCTCCAGGCAACGCGTTTCGTCAATCTTGACATTCCACTTTTCCGAGCCATCGAAATGCTTGATAAACTCGACATCGTCCGAGATGAGCACTCCCGGTCCGACAAATTCCTCGATAGCCGTTCGAGTCGCTTCATCGACCGTCCAAGTGGTCCGGACGACCTCAAACTGGCTGTCGCTTGAACCCAGTTCCGTCGCTCGAATCCGCGGAAACTCGAGCTCCTCAAATCGGCTCGGCCTGCGAGGCTCCGGATTGGTCCTTTCCAGCGCCTGCAGAATTGCCGTTTTGCCGCTCTCGTTGCGCCCGATCAGGCACGTGACGCGCGGATGCACTGCGAAAACGCCCGAATCGTTGACGCATTTGAAATTCTGAACGCGTGCTGACAGCAATCGCATCGTGCACAGGCTCCGCTGAACTTCTGGACTTCTCCAATATGAGCGGCCCTCGACCGGGTGTCTATGCGGCCCGGAACACCCGTCGCCGGGATTAACGGAAGTCTCATAATTTGGAAAACACTCCCGATTCGACCGTCAGGCAACCCCGTGCAGCAGGCATTGTGAAACCCGCACTCACTCCAACCACTCAGCGGAAATCGTCTTGCGACATTCGGAGTACGCAATTGCACCGCGTCTCTGGTCCAACGCGCTATCGTACTTAGCCGCAACGCTATAGAATCCCGCCCTGTTCCGCTTCCCGCCTTACGATTGCCCTTCCGATGCGCCGACAAGACGTCCGAAATTTAGCCATTATCGCGCATGTCGATCACGGCAAGACCACACTCGTTGATGCCCTTCTCCGGCAATCCGGTCAATTCCGTGATGCCCAACTGACCCAGGATTGCATTCTCGATTCCAATGATTTGGAGCGCGAGCGCGGCATCACTATTTTGAGCAAGAACATTGCGCTGACCTATAAAGACGTCCGAATCAACATCATTGATACACCGGGCCACGCCGATTTCGGAGGCGAAGTCGAACGCGTTCTGCGCATGGCCGATGGTTGCCTCGTGCTGGTCGATTCCTTCGAAGGCCCCCGCCCCCAAACCCGCTTCGTGGTCCAAAAAGCGCTGGAGGTCGGCCTGCGACCAATCGTGGTCGTCAACAAAATCGATCGCCCCGATGCCCGCCCGTCCGAAGTGCTCGACGAAACCTTCGAGCTCTTTATGGAACTCGGAGCGGACGATGAAACACTCGACTTCCCTTATATCTTCGCCTCCGGCCGGTCGGGCTACGCTGTCCACGACCCCGCCGAGCGCGAAGGCACCATCGCGCCGATCCTCGACCTCGTCGTTGAGAGGGTTCCCGGTCCCGACGTCGACCCCGACGGCCCGTTCCAAATGATGGTCACGACCCTTTCCTACTCAGAGTTCGTCGGCCGCATCGTGACCGGTCGCGTTGCCTCGGGCCGAGTAAAAAAGGGACAGAAGATCGCCCTCCACCGCGCCGACGGCACTACGACGACCGGCAAGATCGACTCGATCGAAATGTTCGACAAACTCGGTCGCATCGCCGTCGAAGATGCCCAGGCCGGCGACGTCGTCGCATTAATCGGCCTGCCCCAGCCCGACATCGGCGATACCGTCACCGACGCCGAGGGCGGCACCCCGCTGAACCGCATCAGCGTCGACGAGCCAACCCTCTCAATGCTCTTCACCGTCAACAGCAGCCCCTTCGCCGGTAAGAGCGGCAAGTACGTCACCAGCCGGAATATCCGCGAACGACTGATGCGCGAACTCGAGTCGAACGTCGCCCTTCGCGTCGAAGAGACCGGCGATAAAGACAGCTTTAAAGTCTCCGGCCGCGGAGTCCTGCACCTGGCCGTCTTAATTGAAACGATGCGCCGCGAAGGCTACGAACTTTCCGTCGGCAAGCCGGAGGTCATCCGTCGCGAGATCGACGGCAAGTGGCATGAGCCGTTCGAAGAACTCGTCATTGATGTGCCCGCAGAGTCCGTGGGCGGCATTATGGAATTGGTCGGTAATCGTCGGGGTCAGGTCAACGAAATGACCGCCGGCTCCACGGGAATGACCCATCTCGAATTCAGCATCCCCGCTCGCGGCTTGATCGGATTAAGAACCAAGCTCTTAAATGCCAGCCGGGGCGAAGCGATCATCCACCACCGCTTCGATGCTTATAAGCCGCAGGAAGGGGATGTGCCCCATCGCAAGAACGGAGTCTTAATTTCTCAGGTGCAAGGGCAGGCTGTCGCCTACGCATTGTGGAAGTTACAGGAACGAGCCGAAATGCTCGTCCCCCCCGGTGCCCCAGTCTATGAAGGCATGCTCATCGGCGAAAACAGCCGCGACAACGACCTCGTCGTTAATCCGATCCGTGAGAAGAAACTGACCAACGTTCGCAGCTCCGGCGCCGACGACGCGATCATGCTCAAGCCCCCCCGCCAACTCACCTTAGAGTCGGCCCTGGAATATATTGAGTCGGACGAATGGGTCGAAGTCACCCCCGACGCGATCCGCCTGCGAAAGATCCTGCTCACCGAGAATGAACGCAAGCGGGCGAAGAAGTAGGTGAGCGGTGAGAGGCGAGAGGCTAAAGGGGGTGAGACGAGTGAATGGGCGAGACGAGCATCTTTCGAACCTCTCCCGCCTCTCCCGATCTCCCCGTCATACCAGCCCGAGGCGCCAGCCATCGGAGAGCGTTACAAGCCGCGTCTCCTGAGAGACGCAGGCCGATCGGGCTATCGCCGCTCAATAATCCGCGATGCTCGTCGCCGCGCTCGGCCACCGCTTCTCAGGAAGCGGTGCTCGTGGTGGGTGAAAAAAATAATGACTCATACAAGCCGAGGCTCCTGTGAGCCGCGGATCGAGCGCGCGCAGCGGTTGGAGTGGACACCGACGCGTCCCCCCGCGACATAAGCCGACCTTCAGGCAATGATCTCCTGCGCGACGGAGCCGCCGACGTCGGTGATTCGCATTTCGCGGCCCGCGTGTCGATAGGTCAGTTCTTCATGGTCCAGGCCGAGCAAGTGCAGGATCGTGGCGTGCCAATCCCGGACGTGCATCTTGTTTTCGATGGCTTCGTAGCCGTGTTCGTCGGTGCGGCCATAGGAGAAGCCGCCCTTCACTCCGCCTCCGGCCATCCACATTGTGTAACCTTTATGATTGTGGTCTCGACCGGAACCGCTGTCGCTGTAGGGGGTCCGCCCGAATTCGCCGCCCCAGATCACGAGCGTGTCTTTCAGCAGATCTTGCCGCTTTAGATCGGCGAGCAGGCCCGCGATCGGCTTGTCCGTTTCGGCGCAGTTGTCGGCCATCGCCGTTTGCAGGTTGCTGTGCTGATCCCAACTGCCGTGGCCGAGTTCGATAAACCGAACACCCGCCTCGGCAAAGCGTCGTGCGAGCAGACATTGCCGTCCGAAACCGTCGGTCGGGTCTTCATTAATTCCATAGAGCTGGAACGTCTCGTCGGTCTCCCTTGAAATATCCATCACCTCGGGAACCGCGTCCTGCATGCGGAAGGCAAGCTCGTAGTTTTCAATCGCCGCTTCGACGTGCGGGTTATGACCATCACGGGTGAGCTTCGCTCGATTCAGTTCGCCGATCAGATCTAACTGCGCGCGTTGTGCGGTATTCGTCAGGCGATCATTAACGGCGTTATTAATTCCGTGCGGGTTGGCTTCGCCACGCCGCATGCGATCAATACGGCGGTTGCGCTGACTGCTGTCTTGAATGTTGAACTTCGTCCCTTGGTACGCCGCCGGCAAAAATGCACTGCCGTAATTTTGAGCTCCGCCGGTCGCGGTCGGCGGATTGATCGAGATGAAGCCGGGAAGGTCCCGGCTCTCCGTGCCCAGCCCGTACAGCGTCCATGCCCCAAGCGAGGGCCGCACGAACTGGAAACTGCCGGTATGCATCTGCAGCATCGCCTGGGCATGCGCCGGTTGATCGCAGTGCATGCCGTTAAGCACGCAAAGATCGTCGGCGTGATTCGCCAGATTCGGGAACAGCTCGGAGAGATAGAGTCCGCTCTCGCCATGCTGCTTAAAATTCCACGGCGATCGACACCACGGCGTTCCGTAATGAGAGGCTCTGCCGTGGTCGGCCTTGAGTCTCGGCTTGTAATCAAAAGTGTCGACGTGAGAGGGACCGCCGCGCATGCACAGGAAGATGACCCGTTTTGCTTTCGGTTCGAAGTGCGGTCTCTTTGACGCCAGCAGCGGTTGCTTTGACGAACTCTCGGCAGCGGCGAGACCGGCAAAGCCGAGAAATCCGAAACCGGCCGAGAGGGTCTTTAAAGCATCACGTCGCGATGCGACCGAGTACCGCTTTCCGCAATAGTTACGTGACATGAGACGCGTCCCGTGGCTCTTAATTAATTTGTTGGAATTCGGCCGTGCACATTAATGCTTGAATGAGTTCGGCCAACGCGGGCATCGGTGTCACTGCAGCCTCGGTCACTGGGGGTTCGTCCGCTGGGATCGCCGAACGTTGTCCCCGCCCGCGACCTCGCCGTCCAAAACCGCGATCATTTCGACCAGGTTGATCCGACTGAATTTGAGTTTGTGTCACCGAATTGAGACGGTTCGCCAAGTACACTTCGGCAGCTGCGGCTTCTACCGCCGTCGGCGAACGCCCGAGGACGAGATGAAACACATCGGCGACTTGCTCTCGAACATTACCCTTCTTTGTTCGCCCCGCAGCATCGATCGCCTGCTCTTGAACGAAGGCATTGTTCATCAGGTAGAGTGCCTGCAGCGGACTCGCCGTGCTCTCCCTCGCGCCGGTCACCAGACCTGCGTCAGGTGCGTCAAAGAGTTCAATCACTTCCGGCAACACGCCCCGCACCCGGGGAAGATAGACCGAGCGGCAGTTCGTCTCGATCGCTCGAATATCGGGCTCGAAGACATTTTGCCCGACACCACCCTCGCCGACCGACCGCAACAGAGTTCCGGCGGGGCGCTGGACCTCAAGTTGGCCCGATACGGCGAGCATGGCATCGCGAATCGATTCCGCTTCCAACCGTCGCCTGTTCGCTCTCCACAGATAGCGATTGTCAGGATCGATCTCGGCGTCGGCTTCGTCGTACTGCGATGACAATTGCCAAGTCCGCGATTGAGCGATTTCTCGAATTAATGATTTCGTGGACCAATCTTCGTCGACAAATCGAGTCGCCAAATAGTCGAGCAATTCCGGGTTGGAAGGACGGTCACCGCTCTCGCCGAAATCATCGACAGTTCGGACGAGGCCGCGGCCGAACATCCAGTGCCAGATGCGGTTGGCCATTACTCGCGCGGTGAGCGGATTGTCTTTCGAGGCGATCCATTCCGCGAGTTCAACGCGTCCGCTACCCCTCATCGTCGGTGGAAATGAGTTTTTTCCCGACTCGGACAAGACCTGCAAAACGCCCCTCGAGACCTCTTGAGCCGGCTTGTCCAATTCGCCCCGAACGAGCAAACGGGTTCGTAATGGAAACTCATGATCTTGCGTTCCCATCGCAAGCACCCGGGCTTCTCCGCCGGCGCCGTAGGCTAGGAGCGCGGCGGCGGTCTCATCGCGTTGAGACCGCAACCGACGCAATGTTCCTCGAAACACGTTCTCCCCGGAGCGGATCTTCGACATCGCGTCGGACAAGGCCTTCTCAGCATCATCGCGATCCTGTTGAAGCTGCGCGAGTTCTTCTCTCGTGGCCTGCGGCGTACCGGCGGGCAGACCCATCCCGGTGAGATCGAGGAGTGTCGTGGCTTGGCGGGCCTGTGCTCTCAGCAAGCCGTAATGCGTGGCGGTCGACCGGAAGATGCCCGCCATCGCGTAATAGTCATGCTGCGGGATCGGATCGAACTTGTGGTCGTGACAGCGGGCACAAGCGACCGTCGTCGCGAGGAAGGCGCGGGTCGTCGTATCGACCTGCTCATCGACCAAGTCGGCGAGATACTTCTGCTGGTCCTCTTCACCGACGAACTTAACGCCAATGGCTAAGAAGCCGGTCGCGACGACGTTCTCACCCCACTCTTGATCGTCCTCGATTGGCAGGAGGTCACCGGCAATCTGCTGCTTAATGAAGTCGTCGAAAGGTTTGTCGGAATTAAAGCTGTCGATCACGTAATCGCGATAGCGCCACGCGTGGGGATAAATGTTGTTCTGGTCGCCGCCGGTTGATTCGGCGAAGCGGGCCACGTCCATCCAATGACGACCCCAATGTTCTCCGAACCGGGGCGAGGCGAGCAGTTCGTCGATCAGATTCGAAATGACCCTTTGCCGCTGCCCGACCGAACCGGCCGCTTCGATCTCACGCTTCCACTCCTGCGCAGCATCGCGAGATGGCGGCAGACCGGTCAGTACAAAATGAAGTCGCCTTATTAAAGTACGTGCATCCGCGTCCGCGACCGGCGATACCCCGTGTAATCGCTGCGACTGGTGCACGAATCGGTCGATCGTCGTCCGGAGCCAATCGTCCGTAGACATCGACGGCTTCGCCTCTTGCGGCTGCCGATAAGCCCAATAGTTGCGACCCTGCTCGATATCGATTTCCGTCGCCACGGCGGGCTGCGAGCGAGTAACTCGCGGATCAGGCGCCCCCATTAAGATCCACTTGCGGAAGTCAGCGATCACCTGAGCCGGGAGCTTACCTTTCGGCGGCATCTGATAACCACCGTCCTCATAGAGGATTGCCTCATAGAGAAGACTGCGCGTCGTCGATTTCGCCACAACCGCAGGTCCGCCTTCACCGCCACGAAGCAGCGCATCACGGGTATCAACGCGCAGGCCACCTTTCGCTTTTCCCGATTCGGTCGAGTGACATTCATAGCAATGTTTGATGAGGGCCGGCCGAATCTTCGCCTCGAAGAATCTTAATCCCGCATCGGTCTCGTCGGCCGCAGCGCTGTTTAAATTCATCACGGCCGCGAGCCCGGCGACCACCGCCATTAAGATGAAAGTCGACTGAGCATATGCTCTCACCGGTTCTCCTTCATGGGTGGTCGCTTCGGTCGGACGGCGATGACCGCTTCGCCGTCGGCATCGACCAGCGACTGGTTGATGTCTGTCACCGGTGTCAGGACGTTGATCTCAAGGATGCGTTTTCCCTCCGTGATCACGCGGGCCGACAGCGGTTGCTTCATATTGCGGAATACTGAGTTCCGCAAACCGCCGGGCAATTCGGCGAGCACCATGAAATCGCTTGTCCGCCGCTCTCGCATCGCGCCGGTGATCTTCACATCGGCTGCGATGGTGACGACCGCCTGCGGGGCAGATTGTGCCGCTCCCCGTCCCCGGCGGCCGCGCGAAGCGTCGTCCGAATTCCCTTGGAATCGCCCGCCGCCGCGCCGACCAGCTGATTGATCTTCCTTCGACACGACAATCCGATTTCCGCTGACCTTATGGATTGTGACAAAGGTCTCCTCCGCATTCGCCACGGCCGCTACCGCCAGGCACCAGCAAAATATCAACAGCATTTTCATGGTGCGTTACCCCGTCGGCTCAGGAGCTTGTGGGATGTGAAACACCGCAAGTGCGGGATCGTTTCGCAGAACTTCAGCTTTTAGTGCACGATTCCCAAAACGGAGCGTGATCGTGGGAGGCGGGTGAGCGTAAACACTTGCGTGAGACCGAAATCACCCGATCCCCCGCCGGGGGCGGCTCGCCCCCGCATCTGGTTGTCCGGTTGCTTCTTGCACATTAGCCAACCGCCCCCCGGCGTTAATCGAGCCAGTCCGGCGGCACTCGGTCGACTCGGAGCGGTCCGGGTCGCTCGTCGATTAACTCCGCCGCACTTGAGCACTTCCAATCAGTCGGCCGTTCCACCAGCCCACGGCGAAGCAGGTTGGCGTGGATATAGTCGACCATCTTCAGCAACGTTTTCAACAACGTCTTCGACTCCGTGATGTTGCCGTCGTAGCCGGGGGGTGGCTGGGGACGGTCTCGCAGAACCGCCCCCGGCGAGCGCGGGGTAACGCGGCCTTGCTGGAGGGGTTATCTTCAAACGCGCTCGACTTAGGGCAGGCGAAAACGCCTGTCCCCAGCCACCCGCCGTCACTCAAATTTCAAGATCCGTTTCCTTGAGTCATAGACGCAATCACGACCTTTCCTCGGACCCCTTTTGAGGGGGAAGACGCAACAACTGTCTTGACGACCCGTTTGATGCCGGGGAATAGCTCAATCACGTCACCATCCTCAATGTCGAAGTAGTTCCTCTTGACGGATTTTCGTCCAGCCGCACTTTCATTACGGACCGGTACTGAAATCTTCACGTCCGTCAAGAAGCGGCCGTCGACGAGGCGGCGTGAAACTCCCAGCGTCGTATGGAATAGGGCTTTACTAACCCACACCTTGGATGACTCTTCATGCAAAATAGTGATGCTGGAGTCGACGGGAAGCTCCAACAGGTCAGTTGCCACGTCTTCGTCGGATGAGAAGTTCCAACTGGGCGATGTTACGTTGAACTCGACGCCACCAGCGTCAACTTCAATCTTCTGCGCCGTCCACTGTGAGCCATCGGGGAGCACAAACTCGCTTCCTTCCTCGATGGTGCCCAGTACTGCCGAGAAGCTGTAGTGATCGATTTTTCCGTCAACCAATAATCCTTCGATCGGTACAGATTTCCTTGAGAACTTGGCTTGTGCAATAGACGGTGATTTAAAAAGTGAACTACTGTTTGCGGGCAAAATGTCGAAGAGTTGATAGCCGGAAGTGAAATAGCTATTTTCCGCCGAAGTTGCCACACGCAGGGTCAACTTGCAATCAACGCACGGTTTTCCATCTTCAACTGACCTGACTCCGTGAAATCGATCGAACTCCGCAAGAGCCGGTGATTCGTCGCTGGCAATCGCGCCCGCGCCGACAAGGCTTATTGCAACTGCAATCGCAACACATCGCATATCTACCACCGAATCGAGAATGATTGCCGTGGGAAAGAATTTGGTTGAAATCGTACCGGGTACGTCTTGACACAGTTAGTTGCATGTAGCTCCGGGTGTCGGAGTTGCCCGTGGGTGCCGGTACTCTGGTTCTGTCGGCGCCTTGAAGGTGCGGCGGAGGGCTGCTTGATTCCACCTTAAATTCAAGGAGTGGATATTGTGCAATAAGGAAACGAACCGCACACTGCGGGGGCGCGCCGCCCCCGGCAAGCGGCGAGATTGCTGGAACCTGTCATCTATATAAATCACGTGGATCTGCCAGTACTAGACCAGTATAGTCAGCTAGCATTCGTGTCGAGTCGTCAACGGATAAAGCAACAAATCTTTGGCCCAGCCACACGCTCTGTCGGGCAAGAAGTTCGATGCATAGGAACTCGCTGAAATCATTCAGTTGTTCTCGGCTTTCTCTCTCCACTGGAGGTATATTGTAAGGCCAGCTGCGGCCTTCCACGCTGATCCGTCCTTGTGCACACCCTCAAGTTGCCACTCTAGATGAGCCCAATCTCCCAGCTCTTGTATGTTGTAAAAATCCGTTAGCTTGACGGTTAGCAAAATCGACGACCTTGGATGGATGGAAATCGCCTTAACACCTTCATTGCGAAGCATTCTTACGCCAAATCCCTTATCTGTAAGCATCGCAAGTTCAGCATAGAAGGGGTTGGTAGGCTCACCTGCATCGTAGTCTGCAACGGAGCTCGCATCACGCTCTCCACTCCAGTCGCTTGCCTTGCCAAAATAAGCCTGAGACAGTCGCATTGCCGCGATCGGGCCTGAAAGAGAGTCTCGCCGTAAGGATAGTTGCTGATCGGAGAGGTTTGAGATATGCACGTCGATTTCGATAGCTTCGTCGACAAAAAAGAGTTTCCGATCACCCTCAGTCCGAATTCGGAGCGGAATGTCCGCTTGAGTAACTTCCGCGACCTTCCAATCAAATTTGAACTGCTCTTGTTTCACATCCTTTCCCTTCGAACGACCTTGGAAGCACCGGAATTCTTTGGAGTCCCTACAATATGTTCCAGCGTAATAAAACGCTGGCTCGACTTTCTCTGACCGATTGACGATCCCCAAGGTATACGCAGTCTTGCTATCAAGCTTATATCCTTTCGAAATATTGACTTCTCTCGACGGGTCGAACTCGAAGCGGAACCCCTTTGGAAACCCGCGACCTGGAAATATGAGTGCATCTGCTGGCCTCTCCCACCGTGAGTTTGCATGGTTAAAAACCACGCACCCGGGGCTCGCATCAGTGACTTTATTTTTTTGGACAACCTTGACGACGATTTCCTCCGACCGCGAGCCCTCATCAGGCACAACACGAAATGTGTCGCGTATGCTTTCGTTGGTAGTGAGGAAGCGGGGAACCTCTACTATCTCGGGGCATTGGGATTGGGCATTTTGCGACAGAGCCGCCAAGACGGAAAGACCACTCACCAATGCGAATACAGCGTTACGCTGAAGGAAGATCATTCTAACACCTTCTCACTGACTGAATTAAGGGCAGGGCGTTTGGGCGAACGGCTCACAGTTACAGTTCGCAGCATCATGTCCCCCGGGTTGCACGTCCACGTCTTTTTTGGAACATTTCGCCGGGTGCCGGAGGCGGCTCGCCCCCGCATCTGGTCGCTCGATTGCTTCTTGCACATCAGCCAACCGCCCCCGGCGTTTATCGAGCCAATCGACGGCTCTCTTCGAGACCGGTGACTTGATGGCGGTTCGGATGGAACCCATATCGTAATCGGGTGCCGACGGCTTCACGATCAGGTGAACGTGCTCGAGCATGAAGACGTAGGCCCGAAGATGGAACCTGAGTCGTTCGCGGGCGGCATCGATCGATTCGGCCAGCCACGAGCAGTTACGCTCGCGGCTCAGTAGAGGCAGCCGTCGGAAGCAGGAGAACGTGAGCTCGTGAGCGTGCCCGGGGGTGTTAGAGGTTCGACGGCGGGGCATTGGGTTCCGCCTTAATCATTGGGAGTAGATAGTTTGCAATGCGGGTACAGCGCGCTCACTGCGGGGGCGAGCCGCCCCCGGCACCCGGCGGAACTCGACCGGATGCTAAAGAAATAGCCGTCAAGAGATAGTCGTTAAGATGTTGCCCCTAGTCCAATTCCGTTGCCCGTTAACCCTCCGCATTCATCAGCACCAGCGTGATGACCGAGTCGGGTTGGCGGGGATCGAAGCGGATTTTGACTGCGTAAATATCCCGCTTATCGGAAAACTCCGTGTCGACCGTCTGCTTCAGGAACCCGTCGAGTGCCGGCACGACCGCTTCCCCCCGTACCTGTTCGGGAATCTCTCGAAAGCCCGTCGCCTCCTGATAATCGATTCGCACGTGATTCTTGCTGTCGAGGACCAGAACCCGCTCGGTCGGCCGCACGACCCGGCTGATTAACTCGCGAACCATCCGTTCGAGGTTGGATTCGATCGCCACAATACCGAAGACTTCGCCGGTGGCCTGATCGTAGATCGGAGTCCCCGCGACTAAGACGAGGTGGTCGCGGCTGAAAACGGCTTCAGGCACCGTTAATACCGTGCGATCAAGCACCAGGACTTCGCCCGGCTTTAAGGAACGCACCAGTAGGCCGGCCTTATCAATGGGAAAGCTGGCGAGGCGGCTTTCCGGAAGGACCTGCGGAATCCCCCCCGCGAACGAGCCGCGCTCCACGCGGACGATTTCATCAAACGTGACCTCGTCGACTTTACCGAAGGTGACCGACAGACAGGTCGGTGTCGACTTTAATAGCCCGCTATAGATGGACCCCAGCCGACGCCGCCACACATCACGACCCTCGGCGGCGTCCGCGGACGCCCGTTGATTTTCAAGATCGATCAGCGCGCCGATCGGCGGCAGGTCGGACATAAACCGCACCGCCTTACTTAAGTCGTCCGCATCCGAGCGCAGATTAATTTCCATCTCACGGACATCGGCCTTGATGGCCGCAAAGCGATCCCGCTCGGCGGTCACGCCGTCCTGATAGGTTTTCACGGCAGCAAGGAAAACGATCGCCAGTAATATTGCGGCCACCACTCCCAACGCCTGCGACAGCCGCGGATGATCGCCGATCCAACGCTGAATGCGTTTCGATGCCGGTTCCTCATACGCTCGGACAGGCTCCCCCGCCATTTGACGCTGAATATCGTCGGCCAGCGCCTCGGCTGTCTCATATCTGAGATACCGTTTCTTGGCGATCGCCTTCATGCAAATCGCCCGCAGGTCGGCGGGCAATTCCGGGTCATATAGCAACGGGTCGGGAACGGGATCACTGACGATGGAACTAAAAAGCTCCGCCATTCGACCCGCGGCGCTGGCGGCCTCGCGCGAGCGTTCGTGCGGCGCCGCTCCCGTCAGAATAGCGAAGAGAATCGCTCCCAAACCGAATACGTCGGTCCGTTCGTCGATCTCGTCGATACGCCCGGCCGCCTGCTCCGGGGCCATGTACATCGGCGTGCCCAGCACCTGCCCGGCCACGGTCGCGCCCGAGTCGTGCGGATCGTCCGAAGACATCGAACCGGCCAGTTCAAACAGTCCCGTCTCGTCATTTAATTTGGCCAGACCCCAGTCAAGCAGCACCACTTGACCGAAGTTGTCGAGCGCGACGTTCTCCGGCTTTAAATCACGATGAATAATTTTTCGCGAATGGGCGTGCGCGACCGACTGGCAGATACTAACGAAGGCCGTCAGCAACCGGTGCAGGTCCATTGGATCGTGATGCCCCGCTTCCCGGCGCTCGTGGTATTCGGCAATCGCATCCTGCAGCGTTTGCTTACCTAGAAACCGCATCACATAAAAATACCGCTCCGTTGATTCGTCAGTCCCGAATTGATAGATCGGCACGATGCCGGGATGTTCCAACCGTCCCGTCACCTCGGCTTCTCGTTTAAAGCGGGCGATGGCGGCTTCATCATGTTGCGCGGCGGGATTAATTTCTTTAATCGCCACGAGTCGTCGCAGGCTTTCGTCACTGGCCAGCCAGACCGTCCCCAACCCGCCCTGTCCCAACTTACGCAGCAGACGGAAACGGGAATTCAAGCGGCGCGAATCGTCATCAATCGTGACGGCCGCCGAATTCGCAATGCCCAGTAACTTCGAAACGCGACCTTGCTTGTCCAAGCGGTCGACCAGCAGGAGCGAGCCCAGACCACTGGCGGAAAGTCGATCGGCTGGAGCGATGCTGTTCCCCACGTTCTTAAGACGTGTCGCCGCAGACGCTTCCAGCTCCTGTCGCACTGCCGGATCGAGCAGACCCTTGCCCATCAGATGACCCGCGAGCGACTCGTGCCCGTGAATCGTCCAGTCGGAAACCGCTTTCGCGATCTGCCGCTCGGTCACCTTGCCGCTTTCGAGTGCCGTCACACCGAAGGCGATGTCACGTTCCTGCTTGGTGCCGGCCCCGAACTCATCGACTTCCACACCCCCTTGAACCACAAACGTGGCGTCTAATTGCTCTCCGCCCGTCGCGGTGGAATGCGAAGTCGAAGGCACCGGCGCCACCGTATCACCAAAGTCAGGGTTGCCTTGGGTACCCTGAGAGCTGGATGCGTGGTCCTCGGTCATGAGCGACGAAGTCAGGTCGGAGGTCGGTGGTTTCCTGGCTCATCCCTGAAGACGCGTAGCCGCCCTGCCGAAATCAACCAATCAAATCGTTCGCCCATGGGAACCTCCCCGTCAAGGACTTTCCAGTCCCGATGCCAAAAACACCCCAAGCGCGATCATTTTCCACCACTTATTCCGGCCGGGTGCCGGGGGCGGCTCGCCCCCGCATCTGGTTGTCCGCTTGCTTCTTGCACACTTCCATCCACCTCCGGCGTTTATTGAACCAGTCCGACGGCTCTCTTCGAGACCGGTGACTTGATGGCAGTTCGGATGGAACCCATATCGTAATCGGGTGCCGACGGCTTCACGATCAGGTGAACGTGCTCGGGCATGAAGACGTCGCCCCAAAGATGGAACTCGAGTCGTTCGCGGGCGGCATCGATCGATTCGGCCAACCACGAGCAGGTGCGCTCGCGGCTCAGTAGAGGCAGCCGTCGGAAGCAGGGAAATGTGAGCTCGTGAGCGTGCCCGGGGTGTTAAACGTTCGACGGCGGGGCATTGGATTCCGCCTTGATCATTGAGTAGAAGATACTTCGCAATAACGGAACAGACCGCTCACAGCGGGGGCGAGCCGCCCCCGTCACACATCTATCGCGGATGCGACAGCGGCGATCCCCTTTAAGATAGCACCAACCGAGGAAGCCATCTTGTTGATTCGATCAAATATTGTGCTGATACGTCCAGAATCTGGTTCAGCGTTTTCGAGTTCGGAAGTCATCTTACCTATGTCATCACAAATATCGGTTTTCTCACCCTCAGAAATTACTAATTGTTCGACCTCTTGACGAGCGCTCAGAAGTGCCTCGCGGGCATCTTCTGAAATCTGGGACTGTTCAATATGCCCCTTGAATGCAGTGATATCATGAGCATTAATTTGACCACTCCCGACAACTCCACCCATATTGTCTCCACCAACAAAATTCGCATTATCGCCGCTCATCTCGACACTTACCTCCGAATAGTTATTCACAATAATTGAAAGCTGATCAACCGGAACCGGTTGCGATCTCTCGATAGCTTCACGTTTGTAGTCAACGAGCACTTCAGGGTGCTCGCGTGCAAAATCAAACAAGAATCCTTTTAGACCTTGCAATTCTTTTTGCTGAATTCTCTTTTGAATAACCTCCTCTTTGATGGTCTTCTTATGCACAACACGTTCGCCATTTTTCAGGACGCGAACTAATGAAGTGTGCGCGTCAAGATTCTCTTGTACAAGAAAATCGATAGCCCGGGCCTCGAATTTCTTAGCGCTAACCGACGATTCTATTCGAACAGCGTCCCTCGGAACCAGCAGCAACGGCTCATCTGCCACAACTGGAAGTGAGGAGAAGTGAGATTCCCATTGCGATTTGGCAGGATTCCAAATTTTTCCAGCACGAACTCTCTGCGAAGGAATGCCATGCAATTTGCATTGATTCTGTGTAAAACTAACCAAGTGCCCTCGAATAATGTTGATAGATATATCCGAAATCGTATCTGGCCCGAATCCCGGAATCATAAGCTCGCAGTCATTCAGGTCTTCTAGGAATCCAGTCTTTGCAGCCTCGCTTTCTGAAAGGCTCTTGTATAAGACTCGGCCCTTTTCAGGACCGAGGCCTCGTCCACGTGGACTGGCAGTTGACTGACCTAAATGGGTTTCATTTGGTTCTCTACAACCTCCTAGCATTTCCAGTCCAATACGATTGTTGCCGGTCCGAATACACTTAATGAGGCTATTGAAAAAACCGACGATCGAATTGTTACACTCTATGTACCAATTGTCGTTACTTATTGCGAAAGCATACGGATCCACATATAGCCGAATATCAGTATTCAGCGGTATGTCAACGAATTCCAAATCAGCCTGAGACTTTTCTAATTCAAAATGCTGCGAAAATCGAGTATTCGCCATTATTGCCTTCTTAGGTCGGACCAACATTTGTTGGTTGTCTACAATAGTCCTGAAAATTTCAGAGTGAAATTGCAGACAATAAAATATATTTAAATCGACTCAGCCACCCGCTCAAAACGCAGTCCGCTCAAAACTCTGTTTCCGGTCAAAGATTCGCCCCTTAATCGCCTCGAATGCGTCCTTCTTTGTCTTGGGCACCGTGGCGATGTTGACCTCTTTGCAGAGGGTTTTCATTTCTGGTGCGGAGAGGTCTTTGTTGATCTTTTTCAGCTCGGCTTCGATCGTGGCGTAGTCGAGGCTGCGGTCGATTGATTTTTCATAGAGGTCGCTCACCGTTTGCGCGGCTTTTTTAATCCGCTCGGGATCAGCGGCCTTTTTCGTCACTTTCTTGCGGCCCGCCGTGACGGGGACCTCGCCGGTGCGTTTGTAATGCTCGGCCAGCTTGAGGAAGGCGGCGAAGTCTTCGACCTTCATATCGCCGAAGGCGTTGAGCGACTCGCAGGCGGAGGCAAGATCGTTAGCCGCCTTGGAGCCGCCCGTTTCGCAGAGCGGTCCCTGCAGGCAACTAAGATAATTGAGGAGATGTTGAACCTTCATGATGATGCGGCACTTGGGTGCGGACTTCACGGACGAGATCAAGAAAAACGGCTTTAAGAGCCGGGTCATCGGCGGCGAATTTACTGTCCTTGGCCGCGTCGGCAAATGCGACCTTGCCGGGGATGAAACGCTCGAAGAAGTGGATCGGATCATCCCAACGGTCATTGGCTTTAGCCTGCAGGCCCTGCCAACTGTCCCGTTCATTGCTCGTGAGCGACGGCTGTTTGTTCGTGCGATTCGCGATAACGCCCAGTAAGGAGGCGTTCGGGCACACGCCGGCATGGTGCTTCAGTTGATAAAGCCACTTCAGCATCCGCGGCACGGCGTTCATCGACGGGGCGTCGAGCAGCACCGGGACGAGGACTTCGTCAGCCGCGGCGAGGGCGTTGACGGTTCCGGTCGTCAGCCGGGGCGGACAGTCGATCAGAATCCAATCGAACCGCTCGCTGATGTCGGGATCGTGCAGCAGCGTCCGCAGCCAGTATCGCACGTCGGAGTCACTCTGCCCGACGAGCCAGGTCGCCATCGCTTTGGTTTCGGCATCGGCGAGGAATTCGTCGGACACGATGCAGTGCAGTTCGGTATCGCCGACGCGCTCGATGCACTCCCGCAGGGGACGGTGCGGCGCGCGATCGGGATCGAAGAAGTGGTCGATCAGGCGCCCGGAACACTTCAGATCGCCCCGCTTCTGCTCGGGGAAACACAGGTCGCTGAGTGAATGCTGATGGTCGAGATCGATCAACAGCACGCGGCTGCCGCCGGAGGCGAGCGCGGCGCCGAGATTGGCGGTGACCGTCGTCTTCCCCACGCCGCCCTTCAAGTTGGCGACGGCGACCACCAGGGCCTGGCGATCTTGCTTGGGGATGAAGGGGGGCACGTCATCGGTCGGCAGCTTCTCCCACACCCGACCGTCGGAGTCGACGATTTCCTGAATCTGTTCGTTGAGCCGATCAATTTCCTGCTGCAGTTCGGCCGCTTCGTCGGCTGCCTGTTCCCGCTCGCCGGCGCGGTCGGCTTCGAGTTGGTCGTAGTCGCTTTGCAATGCCTTTCGTTCGGCCTCTGCTTGCTCCGCCCGTTGGACGGCGGCCTCGCAAGCGGCGACGAGGTCGTCGACACGCTTGGGGCGTGACGAGCCGCCGAAGACGCGACGCAGCAGAAATCCGAGCGGCGTCGTCAGAGAAGCCGTAAACAATGCACCGAGAATCAGCCCGACGATTCCAGCGACAAAGACCGGCGCGGATCGCTCGGAGAGCAATACAAGATAGTCGAACGTGTTTTCCAGCATCGGGATCTCGCTGGGGTGTCCATCTGGTCGCGCCCCATGAGGGTGAGGAATCGTGCGCGTAATTTCAAGACAGAACGGAACGGTTGAATACAGATCATCCGAACCGGTTCGGATCAGTAAGGCTCGGGTAAGTACACGGGGTCCGCGCAACTACCGCCGTCTCTAATGGATGCCCTTCACCCCGAACACATCGCGGTACCCATGCCTTGCCGTTGGACGCGCGAATTGCTGATTCTCACGCTGCGCGAGATCGCCTTTGAGCGCGGGGAGAATGTGACGTTTCGAGAGTTTCAGGACGCGGCCGGGGTGTCGGCGGGGCCGGTCACGTCGAAGTGTGGGGGGTGGGCGAAATTAAGAGCCGCGGCCGGGCTGCCGCCTCAGCGATATTCCTCGTGGAAAAAAATCACCGACCACGAGCTGCTGTGCGAGCTGCACCGGCTGACGCAAGAGCTGAAGCACTTGCCGTCGTATGAAGAGATCGACGCGCACGGGAAATTCGGGGCGTGCACGTACCGCAGAAGGTTCGGCAGGAAGATCGATCTTAAGCGGGCGTTCCGCGACTATCTTTTAAAGTGCCCACTACGCGAGCCGAAGCATTTTAAGGAAGCCGAACGGACGGAATCTGATTAAGAGAAAACGACTTATTCGTCTTGATCACGAGACGATTCGGTCTCGTCACTATTCGAACACCCGTTTTGCCAGCGATGCCACGCAATGACCGCGAGGGGGCAGAGGATGGCGGTCGTGATTGTGGAGATTGAAATCTGCGCGGTCGCCGTTTCAACAATACTTTGATAATCTTCCGCACGCTCAGCCGACATGGCGCCGGCCGCCGCGGCGAGTGAAGCGGCGCTGGCGACGGCGAGCGGAGTTTGCACGGCATTTCCTGCGGTCGAGGCCTCGGCAACCGCCGCAATCTGGTTTGGCTCACCAATTATTTTTAGGGCGAGCACTCCAAGTCCGCCCGAGCAGACCACCGTTGCAATTCCGAGAAATAACCCGCCGGTCAGCACGTTTAAGTCAAAAAACGCGGCAAAGCTCATCGTGGTTCCCAGCGCGAACGCGAAGAACGGGATTACAAGTTTTTCACCGTGGCTTAAGAATGTTCGAATCGATTCGTGCCATTGGCCAAGTAGGAACCCGACGAGCATCGGGAGCAGCACCGCCAAGAACGCCACGAACGGGAAGCTTTCCCCTGTTAATCCCAACGCGACCAATGTGAGGAATGGGCCGTCATTCAGTGAGATGACGCTGACAGCGCCGACGTCGGAGCGATCGCCGTACTCGCCGGTAAGGGCGAGATAGAGCCCACCGTTGCCATTCGACATCGCCGCGACGATGGCAACGAGCGACAGCCCGAACAAGCCACTGAACGGGTCGGTCAGCGTCGAGATAAGGTATCCCATAGAGATGGCCGCGATGAATTTCGCCGTCGTGATCACGGCCCCCTTCTTTAATGCCTGAGCCCCGACACGAAAATTCATCTGCGAGGCAACGCACACCAGAAACATCCCAATGAGCGGGAGCGTTCCCTTCCGCGCAAGTGCCGTCGTAAAGCCGCCAATTTCCAGGAATTCGTAATATTTGACCGTGACTTCTTCACCGGTGTGAGGGTCTTCGACCGTCTCTTCAATCGCCGGGGCATTAATGAACTTGAGCGCGGCTTCAACCGGTCCGAGGTGCATCTCGTCGACCGTATTGAGTAACGCCCCGACCATCAGCGGCACGATCATCAATCCGCCGGGGATCTTGGCGAGGATTTCTCGGAGCGACATGAGCGTAGTTATCTTATAGTATTGCGGCTGATCTAAACTCTACTGTGACTATTTCGTGAAGCGAATTATTCCAACTCTTCGTCAAGCACTGGCGATGTCTTGCCCTTGGACAATGCGCGGTTGAAGAAGGTAACGACAAGCTCTTGACGCTCGTCATCGTGAAACTGCTTCCCGCCATGCGCGCCGCCGTGGACGACTTCAAATGTCACGTCGAGGTTCTGATCGTCGTACAGCCCATACAACTCGTGAGATTGATTAATTGGAACTTGCGGGTCCTGGTCGCCGTGAAGTATTAAGAGCGGCGGATCGGACGGATCGACATGCGAGGTCACACTCGCCAAGCCGGCAGCCTGCGGTCGCTCATTCACATGACCATCTAATAACAGTTTCAGCGCAGGCACTCGGACACTCAGCCCATGGGGTGTGGATTGAGCGAGGATCGTGAGGAAATTCGTCGGACCGTAAAGGTCGACGACGGCGGCGACATCGGATGATTCGCCAGAGTATTCGCCGACCGAGCCTTCAAGCTCTTCGTGCCCATTCGTTACGCCGACGAGCGCGGCAAGGTGACCACCCGCCGATGCCCCCGCGATTCCGATCCGTGATGCGTCATACCCGAATTGGTTTTCCTTTGCTCGCAGGAAGCGGATCGCGGCCTTGATGTCATGAACTTGTGCGGGAAACTTCGCGACGGGGCTGAGGCGGTAGTCGACGCTCGCCACGGCGTACCCCTTCTCGACGAGATAGAGAACCGGCACATTGTCACGCGAGCCACGCATCCATGCACCGCCATGCACCCAGACGACGAGTGGTCCTTCAGACTGCCCGTCAGGCAGATATAAATCGAGCTTAAGCGGCTGCTGACCTGTCTTTGCAAACTCGATATTCTTAATCGTTCTATAGTCTTCGGCCTCTACCCCAGCTGCGATCGAAAGAGCGACGGCGGCAGCCAGCGCGACGGCCATTCTCTGATGCATCGTGATTCACCTTTAATACTGTTCTAAGTGAGATTTCCTGCAACTCCGGTTGCATCTTTCCAAACGATTTCGGGCCATGTGTAGCTACCGGGTTTAATAATCAGTCGCAGCGGTCGCTCATCAGCGGGGCGATGGAGCGAGGAGCGTTTCGGTAAGAACTCGACCAAGCCTTCCGGAAGAACCTGATCGACCTGCAAGTCCGTATAATCCAACTCTTTCATCACGGCGGCAGCGGTCGCGCCGCCCTCCAGCAGCAGGCGGAGTCCGCCGACTTGCATTGCGATCGAAGCCACCGCGTGAGCCAGAAGCCGCTGAAGGTCGCGCGGCGACCTCTTCTGCGGCGGCATCCGTCGGCAGATGCCGACCAGGCAGTCATCCTGCTTAAGCGTTTGAACGACCGTGTCTTGCCATTCTCTCAAGTCATCCAATTCGTTCTTCGACCTGCCTTCAAATAAGTCCGTCGGCATCGGGACAAGAGGCACGCCATGCGTAATGCAATCCGCTTCGCGGGACTCCCACGCGGCCAAGCTACCGCAAACAAAAAGCTGTCGACAAGGTGTAAGTTGCTCCGATAATTGAACGCTCTTGGGGTCCATCGGGGCTGGCAGAAATGCGTCAAAAAAATCAGCGCCGCCGGCAGGTAGTGTGCGGTCATCAATTCGCCGGACCCATCGACTTAAGTCGTCGACCGTCAAGTTGCGGGGGATGATAATGCCCTGTTCGGGCCAGACATCTTCAGGATCGACGAGCACGACCTTCCCGCCGACCAATTCGGCGACGTCGCTTGTTTTCCGCGGATACTCGGGGTCGCGGGCGAATGCCGTTTGCTCGAGCGGCACGCCTTCAACGAAGTAATGGCCATCGACAATCGTCCGTCTCTTTGACGGATTTGCAGGGATCAATACGCAGCGAGTGTAAGGAGAATCTTGCAGCAACGCATCAATTTCGCTATGCACATTCCCACGCAAGACCGAATCCGTCTTCTTAAAAAGTAGCGGAAACCCGGTCTGCCTAAGATTTGAACTGATGACGCGAATTTTATGAGCCGCCGACGCTGCGGCATCAGAACGACTGTCGGTATCGATCGACAAGATCGGTTCGCCCGAGAAGCCTCCCAAACGTGTTGTTAAGGTGGAACGGTATCCTTTCTTACTTGCGACCCCCGAAATTTCGGCGGCGCCGGAAAGATCGTCGGCAATGATTACATGCCGGACACTCACGATTCGGCAACCACAGTCTCACGGCCGCGCGCGAGCTTCCCGGCGAGTTCGGCGGCGAGAAACAGGCTGCTCGAATCAGCTTTTCCCTGCCAAGCGATGTCGAGCGCCGTTCCATGATCAACGCTGGTGCGTATCATTGGAAGACCGAGCGTGATATTGATTGCTTTATCGAAGGCTAATGCTTTCAGCGGGATATGCCCTTGGTCGTGATACATACAAATAAAAGCATCGGTCGATTCGCGTCGCCATTTTAAGAAGGCCGTATCGGGCGGAAGCGGGCCTTCAATATCGATACCATTTTGCCGAGCTTGCTCGATCGCCGGAACAATGATTCGCTCTTCCTCCCGGTCACCGAAAAGGCCATGTTCACCGGCGTGGGGATTGAGCCCGCAAACCACCAACTTCGGTTCGCGCTCACGCAACAGCCGCATCGCGTCAGCGGCGAGTTCGATTACGTCAGAAATCCGTTCGATACTTAACAGTCCTGGGACTGAGGAATATCCGACGTGGGTCGTCGCGAACGCGCAGGTAATTTCGTCCGACGTCAGCATCATGCAAGATCGTTCGGCTTTCGCTTTCTCAGCGAAAATTTCCGTGTGCCCCGGATAGCGGATCCCGCCTTGAAAGAGAGCCTCTTTATTGATTGGACCCGTCGTCACGCCTGCGACCTCTCCGGCCAACGCGGCCTCAATTGCGCAGATTACATATCGAAAAGACGCTTGGCCGGTATCGCCGTCAATCTTTCCCGGCTCCAGGTTCGGAACCCGATGGTCCGCCACATCAAGCACGGCCGGGGCATCGATCGATCGATATTCTGCCGACCAATCCTGCTGCGAAATAATATGCCTAGGTCGCGGCTTATTTAAGCGATCGGCGACGGCCGAGAGAACATGAGCGTCGCCGAAGACGATGGGCCGATAATCGCCGGTGGCCGAGCCATGATCGAGTAGATCAAGACAAATCTCAGGCCCGATCCCGGCCGGGTCACCCATCGTTATCGCGAGCAATGGTGCGGTCATCAAAAGCGCTCATCAAGAGGATTCTGGACGTGTATTGGACACGCTCGGAGTCCGCGTGTCCAGCGTTGCCATCACTTCTTGCACGGCGGCACTTTGATGACAATGCGGGCGTTAAAGGAGTCCGTACCAATCTGACAAATTGACGTCGAGTCTTGCGCCTTGTATACCTGATCACACCAACCCTAACTTATGTCATCAGCCCGGCAAGCTGCGCCGTACTATCCGCATAGCGAGGTCGTTCAATGTCGTGATGATCAAGTACCGACAGCCACAGATTTGCCAGCGGCGTCCCCTTCGGATAAACGACGTGCCGACCCGGATCAATTCGACCGCCGGCCCGCCCCGCGATGACAACGGGCAGATTCCGATAACTATGCCAATCGCCTCGGCCCATCCCAGAACCGAGTACTAATTGGCAATTGTCGAGCAAAGAGCCGTCACCTTCGGGCGTCTCACGCATCGCTTCAACGATCGCGGCGAACTGTTCGACATGAAAGGCATCGATCTTCGTGAGGGCTTCTTTCGGTTCGTCACCTTTGGTGTGCGTTAAGACGTGATGGTTTTGGGGCTTGTCAAAGTATCCGGGATATTCGCGCGGGGTGTCCCAGCGTTCCGGGTCGACCAGCAGCGTTGCAACGCGCGTTAAATCAAGCCGGAACGCCAGAGCCATCAGGCTTCCCATCAGGCGGATATAATCGCGGCGATCTTCCGGAATTCCCGCAGGCTCGGAAATCGGAAGTTCCGAACGATCAATCTGAAATTTCTCTGCCCGATTAATACGGCGTTCGATCGATCGAACCGATTCAAAATACTCGTCCAGCTTTTCCCGGTCGCCGGCACCCAGGTCGGTTCTTAATCCGGCCGCATCTTCCATGATTGCGTCGAGAACGCTGCGATAACGCTTCCCCTTCCCGCTTACCCCGAAGAGCCGCCGGAAGACCTCGCGGGGATTTTTCTCCGTCGCAGCGGCGTATCCCGGCCCGTACCAGGACACGGACTCAAAGTATTTGGTTTCTTTATTATTCGTGTGGTCGTTGCAGCTTAATTCCAGCGATGGAAACGGCGATGACGTTCCGACATTGCGGGCGATCATTTGGTCGAGGGTCAGATTCGTCGGGTAGGCCCCGTCTTTCGTTTCTGACGGTGGCGAACTGGTCAACCAGCAGGAGCCCGCCTGCGAGTGTAATGTCGTGCCGGCCGCATACGTCCGATTCAAGCCGGTCAGAATGGTGATGTCATCACGTACCTTTTCGATCGGCTTGAGCGCTGCCGGTATTTCGTAATCGCTTCCTTCTTGCTTCGGAATCCACGTCTCAAGGTTGACGCCATTGGGGATATAGAAAAACGCAGTTCGCACCGGCAAAGATTGCTCCACAGCCTGTTCGGAAGCGCGTGCCACTTGAGGGACGAGTGATTCCAACAGCGGAAGTGCAAACGTAATCCCACCCGCTTTCAATATTTTGCGGCGAGAGACGGGATTGGTCTTAATCATGAGATACTTCCTTGACGGTATCCGCAACAGGAACGGCCGGCAGGTTTCGAGTATGGCGAAACGGATAGCTCAGCACGACCCCTTCAAGAACCGACTTAATTCGGTAATCGTGCCGAGCGGAACGTTGGACGATCTCATCAATCGCAATGCGATCAAAGTAATTCAGTTTTCTCCCCAGCGCGTATGAAAGCAAATGACCGGAGAAGCCATGGACGAACTCTTCCGGGCGATCCAGCAACGCATCCTTGAAGTCAACGGCGCCATCGTATGCACGACCGTGTGACAATGTCCCGGTCGCATCCACTTCAAACTTTCCAGACCGGTCCCGCCATCTCCCGATGGGGTCATAGTTTTCCAGTGCGATGCCGAGGGGATCGATCCGATCGTGACAGACCGAGCAGGAGGCATCCTCGCGGTGCTGGGCTAACTTCTCACGCAGTGACAAACCCTCTTCCTCAATCTTGCGGTCATCCGCACCGAGCGGCGGAACCGCGATAGTCGGCGGCGGCGGCGGATTATTAAATATTGCCTCCAGCATCCAGGCCCCGCGATAGACCGGGCTTGTCCTTAGCGGTGTCGATGTCAAAGTCAGGACGGCTCCCGTGGTAAACACGCCGCCGCGACGCCGATCTGGCAATCGGCAGCGAAACCAGATATCCCGAATTCCTTTCGTTCCGCGACCGATTAATGCCCGCTCTCCTTTCCCTTTAAGCGATGCGAGCGTTTCGGCCAATTCTTCTTCGTACCCGTAATGTTGGATTAATTTCTCATTGAGATATCCGTAATTCGTATCGATAAATTCCAACACACTGCGGTCTTCCACGAGAATCGATTCGAACAGCAATAGCGGTTCCAATAACATGTCCTGATGGAGTGTCGAGCTATTCGAAATTCCGAAATAAAAGTTAGAGAACCGTTTCGTGTCCGGCCGCGTCCCGAACAGTTCGTTCAATTGCAGCCATTGCACGGCAAATGACTCTGAAAGCTCTTTCGCCTTCGGGTCGTTCAGCATCCGGCGGAGTTGGCGGATGAGTCCCTCATCGCTTTGAAGTTCGCCTCGCCGTGCAGCCGCTAATAACTCTGCATCGGGACAGCTGTTCCAAAGAAAAAACGACAACCGCGATGCCAACTCGAAATCATCGAGCTGCCGAACCTTCGGCTCGTCACGGCGGAAGTTTTCAATCCGGTAAATGAACCGCGGTGAAGAAAGGATGGCACGCAACACATCCCTCGCTGCGGAGCGCTCGTCAATTCCCGTCGCTCGCAACATCTCATAGATGCCTAGATACTTCTGGTATTCGCCGTCCGACAGCGGTTTCCGGAAAGCGCGCTCGATAAACATTCGAAGTAAGTCGACGCGGCTGATACCGTCAAACGGCTGCCAAGTGCTGCTGACATCGCCAAAAAACAATGTCAGATCATCGAAAGCAACGTGATCGCCAAAGCGAACCCGCGAGCCGTCGAAGTGAATCCGCTCGATCCATTCGCCTTGCGGAGCCTGCACCCGGACGAATCGATTTCCTTTGCCGGCCCCGTCTGTGACGGGTTCCATCAATTTCTTCAGGCCGCCGCCACTGAAGTGAGCTTTAATCTCCACATATTGCGTTGTGACGCCATCGAGCGAAATAATATTGAATGCCGCTTCCGTCACTCGGGATTGGGGCCGGTTCTGCGGCGCGCCATCACGCACATTAATTTTAATATCAAAGACCTTGTCATTCGGCACGGCGTTTGTCAGCACCCTCACTCCGGATGTCGGCACAGCACCCGTCAATTCTTTGAACGCCAGGGGCATTGATGATTGAAGGACAACTTGGACCGGTCGATCCGATCCGGTTTCTAAGACTAACCCTGCAGATGACGAGCCACCAAAGCGGATGTCTTTGCCGTTTTTGTCAGCCCGAACAACTCCACCGCGGCTCGAAAGTTGCTTCTGTTGGACGCGTGTCCGAAAGGTCGACAGCTCCATTCCCGCAGAATTGGAATGGTCAACCACCGTAGCCGAGTCATCGAACATAGAACCGAATCGACCGCGAGAGTAACGAGCCGTCACATCTCGTTCCGGAATCGCTGTTCGAATTGCCCCCGATCCCAACAGCGCTGCGGCCCACGGACTCGCTTGTGCAAGGCCTTCGCTCTCCAGAAGTTGTTCGGACAGGTCGAGATATTTTTCGATGAGAATCGGCGAAATATTAAGAGTATCGCCTCGATTCGTAAAACCGTGTTCCGCGGGATTCTCTCCGGGAAGACCGGCTTCGCGCAACAACGCAGGGTGCACTTTGCCGTACGGTGTGACCGGAATTAATAACTGATCGCCCAACTGTGCATTGTCCGGTTCAAAATAGGTCCGATCCAGCGGAATTCGTTCAGGAAAGTTAAAGACGTCGATCTTCAAGCCGAACAGATCGCGAATGGCGTTGTTGTACTCAAGGCGTGTCAAGCGACGCAGAATCGGCTTGCCGGGATCACGCGCACCACCCAGATCGACGGCATCGAGCAGCTTTCCTAAAGCGGCCATCAGCCGGTCTTTCTCCGCCAAGCTGAACTGTTCGGAATCTTCCGGCGGCATATAGCCGGTCTCAATTGCCTCCCGCACGCCGACCCACACATCACGCTGCTTGGAAATATCTGACTGGGCTTTGAACTGCTCAAGATTAATATCGCCCGCCGGATCATCGAAATCACCATGACAGCCGATGCAGTGAGATGAGATCAGCGGAGCAACGCGATCTCGAAAAACATCTTCCGCGGATGCCGTAGTTATCCCCACGGCGAGCACGCCGACGCCGAGTGCGATAGAAAGGACGAGTTGTGGATATCGAGAGACCATACGGATTCAGGTGGGAAGAGTTAATACAAAACCGATGCAGAACGCGATGGTCACGGTGTGATAGTATGGAACGTTGCTGGCTCTTCATTGGTATGTAATGAGGTCACGCCCCAGTCTGCATCTTTCGTCAAGCTGAAGAAGAAATCATCAAACGTTTCAATCACGATTTGGTTCCTGCCGGCGACTAAAGAGATATCGCTTCGAACGGCCGTTGGCTGCCAACCGCGGTGGTATTTCGGTGGCTCGACGATCCGCTCGCCATTAAGCCATACCGAGCGCACCGTCCCCCCCACATTCACGGTGACCTCTTGCGAATGAGGTACGTTGATCGTTGAAGCAAGGATGTATTTTCGATTGCGTGCTCCGCGAAAACTGCGAACGAAGCCGACCTCGGTCTCCTGAAAATGATTGGAGTGCGTCGGCTCGGTGCGTCGCCGGGAAAAACCGTCTACTTCAGGAATTTCGACGATGTCCCATTCGGCGTCCACATTCATTGACGAGATATATGCTTCGTCGATCTCTAAGTTCCGCTCAATACTTTGATATCGCCACTTCTCGATGACCCCCGGAAAGGTTTTTAGCCCATGCAGTTTGAGCGCCACCTTGAGGTCCGGATACCCGAACGCCTCGAGCAGGCATTCGGCCATCTCGTGATAACCATGAAACATCGGCGTTTCAAATCGCTTATAAACCAGAGACGGCGGATCACCGCGCTCGACAAACCCGTCATAATAATCCGCAAGTCTCAGTCGATGTTCGACAGCGATCTGACGCACAATTGAGTTGTAAGCATTGAGAGCAGTCCTCGGCTCTTCGAAATCATGATCGAACGGGTAGCCTGTCGTTAAAACGGGTTCGATACCCGCCGCCTTAAGACGCTCGATCAAGCGGAGCATGTCCCGGCGATATTCGGTCGGCGTGCGGCGCCCATCGTCGCGGGCGATGTCGTTGGCGAATTCGAGAACAGCGTGTGTCGGACGGTGTGCCAGGATTCGGTCATGAAAATCAGTTTCGTCAAACGACAGCGGGAATGTGACACCCTCATTAAAAAATGTCGGTCGATCTCCATTGAATTGAGACGCGAGTGTCTGGTCGATCAGCAACAGATGAGTCCCGCGGGAGGTCGCGCGATCGCCTAGGAATACCACACGGGCTTCGGCGGGTATTGGGCCGTCTCCATCGACCGGAGCCGAGCCCTCTCCCGAGTCGCTGCCGCTAACGGGCTTAATCGAATCGGCGCGACGAATACTATCAAACCGGCTTCCATCGTAAGCGACCGCGACCAACTCCCCGCCCGAAAGCTCAACACGCCCACCCTCGCCCGCAGCGATCGGAACGATGTCGGCTTCCTCAGAACCACGTGCCGCGACCACGCCGTCGAACACATGCACTTCCGTAGCACCGGCATCATCGACTTCAATTCCAAATGACGTTCCGAGGTCGATGACGTCCGCTGTCGGAGTCAGAATCCGAAAACCGATTGCTTGATCAGGGACGTCGGCCGTGATCCGCCCCGCAATTAAACGAATCGCCTTCGCATCCAGCAACTCGATCGATGCCGGAGCTGAAAGCCGCACCTCGGCGCCGCTGAGCATCTTTAGGGTAGCCTTGCCGGTCTCCAGCGAAAGTTTTCCAGCACTTAATTCGCCGTCAGATTGGTACGCATCAGATCCGGATGCGATGACGGAACCATCCGAGATGGAAATCGATGCGATTGATGCGATCGTTGGTTGATCGATTGAGAACGCCTGCCACCACCCCGCGATGACCAACAAGCTCAACGCGCTGACAATGGCAGCGAACCAGAAGCGATCGTTAGGTCTTCGATTATCTCTTAATCTCTCGGCCGAAATAACTGGCGCGTCAATCTGCCTGTCAATCGATAGGTCGGCGTGCAATCTCATAAACGCCAAATAGCGTCGACGGGCCGTGGCATCGCGCAGCAGAACGGCCAGCCGGTCTTGCCCGACTCCATCAATACGACCATCCACTAAGGTCGATAGCAGATCGTCTAATTGTTCGCGATCAGTTCGGGTCATTCTTCAGCTTTCCGCGGATAGAGATTGCGGTGCGAGCCGCCGTTCAACGCAGTCGAGCAATTGCTTCCGAATCTTCGACAAAGATTTATATAAGACGTTGACTGATTTCCCCGTTTGCTCCGCCAATTGCTGAATGGTCGTGTCCGAATCGGCATATCGCGTTCTGACGATCTGCCGCTCTTCCTCACTTAATGAGTCCAAACAAACTTGCAACGCCGCGTGATGATCGGCCAGTACATTCGCGTCGGCATCCGCCGCCGCACTGAGTTCGGCAACCAACTCGTCTGAGAGAAACGTAAATCGTCGCTTGGAGCGATGGTGCATCAATACTTCGTACTGCGCGAAACGCTTCGCCCACGGCAGGAAGGGTCGATCCGAATCGAAGTCACCGAACTTTTTCCAAAGAGCGGTCGCCGTCTCCTGCAGCACGTCTTGGGCGTCATCCATTGATCCGACCAACGGCAAGATGTACCGCAGCAGGTCGTTTTGATGCCGAACCAGCAGCCCGACAAAGTCACTCGGATCTCGGTCCATCTCCCGCCTGCAGCTTGGTCGTCGAAGAGAATGCCAAAACGATCCACGAGGCACTCAACCTCGCTTCAATCAAGGTATCTGCATCAGACCGGGCCAATTCGCCAAGGATTCTCGACTCAACCGACTGTTGCGGCGCAAAAACAGCGGTGGAGACCGTCGAACCAAGTGGGCGAACAGGCCGTAAGCCGTTGACACACAGTACCTTACGAACCTTCGCCCTCAAAGGTCGACGATCCGAAAGCAATCGACAACCCCAAACAAAAAACCCCGCAAGCCATTACGGCGTACGAGGTTATGAGTGCCCCCACTAGGAATCGAACCTACAACCCTTGCCTGCAGCCACGTGCGCATCCGATCCAAAACAAATTATAAAAATAAATTAGTCAGAGAGTTATGTCAAATACCATGTATTCCAAATGCATTTCGAATTTGCCGTAAATCCACAACAGTGTTCCCAAAATGTTCCCAAGTCGACTTCAGGATCAGCGGAAGTGGTCGCGTTGCTATGCGACTGACGCTCAATCCGGGTGGTCCGGGAGCGGTTTGCGTTCGGCGATCTTTTTGAAGCCGGTTTTTTCGAGGAAGCGGATGGCCGGTTTGTTGAACACCATGCAGTCGGCATAAGCGTGGCCGCCGGGACGGACTTCGTGGCGGCAGATGTTGGCGGCGAGGGCGACAGCGACTGACCTGCCCCGGAATGCGGGGAACGTGACCGTCGAGAAAACCAGTGTGTCAGACGCGGTCAGGTCGAAGTGCCAGTTGCGGACGTAATCGCCCCGGCGGCTCCACTGGTAACCGGCGACTTCACCGCCAAAGAGGGCGACCCACATCACGCCGTGGTCGGCGAATTCTTCACGCATGCGGGATTCAAAGCTGGGCAGATCGGCTTCGCTCAGGCGATCGATGAGGTCCTTCGGCACCGTATCAGTCGCACTAAAACGCCGGACCTCGACATCGTCGGGGAATTGCGGCAGGGGAATGTCCGCACTTCGCTGCCAGACGCAGAGCCGGGCGTTGAACGTCCGGTTGTACTTCGCGGCGATTCGGTTGGAGACGAATCGGACCGCTCCTTCACGCTGCACGTTTCGCCGAAGGCGACTTGCGAGTTGATTGACAGCGACCATGTCGCTCCTCGGCTGAAACTTAATTTGTGGCCAATGATGAAGGAAGTCAGAGCACCTCCCTTTAAGAACTACAAGATATCCCCGCACGAGTCGCACCGATCTGTATTTCCTCGGCGATTCATACGTTGCCGAAAGTCAACATCCCCACATAAGCAGATCGCCATGCTTACTCGGACTTCGACATCACCGAACCAGCCGGCGAAGTTCCATATGACTGACTCTTCACCGGCAAAGTCCCATACATCCTCCAGTCGCCATTTTCCATGTGCAGCTCGAAACTCGCAGCCTGGTCGAGAACCTCGGCGTGCCGTGGATTGTAGTAAAGTACGATGATCTCACGGGGATGGCTCTTCAGTGACCGTTCCAGATTGGCGACCACCGGCTGCATGACCTCGGCCGAGAAGGGGTTGAACATGAAGACGAAGCAGTTCCCCGCCGGGAACTCGAAGCTCGTCGCATCGCCGTTAATGTTGGAGATGTTGACGGTTCGTTGTCGGCGACTGCGGAACTAATCGATATTGTTCGCCGCGATCTCGTGAAGCTGTGACGATAGCTCGACACCGACGACCTCTCTGAACGGAAATTCCGAGGCCATCAGCAGGACACGCCCTTTGCCCGATCCAAGATCGACGAACGAGAATTGCTCGTAGTCGATCGGCAGGCTTTCGAGAATGCTGCCGAACTGTGAGGCCGTTGTCGGGTTGTACTCGACGGCCTGCTCGGCCTGCTTCTCGGAAACACCGAGGTCTTGCTGCCAGACGATTCCACTCGTCTGCACATTGAATCGCCGGTCATAGGCTCGGGCACAACATTCCTGAAACCAGTTGGATTCGGTTCCGGGGAGTCCAAATTTCCCTGCGAGCTTGAGTACAGCGCGGGACAGAGTCAGCGGCCAGCCCGAATAGTGGGCGGCCTAGCGGAGCCGAGCAAGTTGGTCGGAAAGCACAGAGTCCACCTGTCGTCGTGAAGTTTTGAATGAATAGGGCGCTGGACTTTCTCGCCGGTCACAGAGTCACCCCGAAGCGACTCAGTACGAGCACCATCAGGCCGTAGAGGACGAGCATTGCTCCAGTCGAAAAGAGCAGGCTCAGCGTGAAACCGAGGCCCCGCTGCAAGAGCACGGGCAGCAGGAGGAAGAACGGCAGCGAAGGCAGGACGAGCCAGAAGATGCTCTTCGAGAGTTCGGCCACCTTGCCAGCGTCGCCGGTGTCGACGTAGAGCCAGATGATGCCGAGGAACGACACGAGCGGCAGCGAAGCGAGGAGACCGCCGAGCAGTGAACTGCGTTTCGACGTTTCCGAAACGGCGACCACAATCGCCGCCGTCAGAATCACTTTGAATGCGTAGTACGCCATCGTGGTCTCCCGCTTTGCCGGTTCGAGGTATCGGATTAATGCTCGTGGTCGCCGTGCGGCTCTTCTTTGAAGTCCCCGGCGTAGGGGGTGCCGTCGACCTGTCCGCTGATCGTGCCGGCGAATTCCTGCACGATGCCGAGTTTTTCGTGCTGTCCGACAAAGCGGGAACTCTTCCAGTCGGCTTCGCCTTCGAGCGGTTGCGGTTTCAGTTCCACTTGAAACGACGGCTCCTTAATGCTGAGCAGCAGGCTCTCGGCATCAATCGGAGCGGCACTCTTGGCATCGCTCCCGAGCACGTAAACCGTCGCCTCCTCGGCGTCGTGATCGACCGTGAATTCGACGTGATAGGTCCCCCCGCCCCAGTCGGCAACGGCGCCGTGGTGAGGGCCGTCCGAGTGGCTGTGGCCATGATCTTCCGATTCTCCGCCCGCCGTACCTCCGGAACTTTGTCCGCTGTCCGCGGTATCGGCAGGCGGCGTATCAGCGGCCGGTTGGCAGCCGACGACAAGGGCAGCCGCGACCACGAGGCCGGTTGTCAAACTTGTGATCTTCTTCATCAACGCACTCCTTATCGAAAAAACTTTCAGTCTCGCTCCGACGAACGTCATCGGAGCATTTCCGCGTCTTCGTGTTCGCCCTTGGCCGCAGCGAGGGCGTCTTTCCCGCTGAACTTCCAGAACAGGCCGGGATGGATCAGGAACTCGCAGAAGGTCGAGGTGATCAGACCCCCAAGGATGACCGTCGCCACCGGGTAGAGGATTTCGAGGCCGGGTTTCTGGCCGCCGAGAACAATTGGCAACAGGCCCATCCCGGCGGTCAGTGCGGTCATTAAGACCGGAGCCAGTCGTTCGAGGCTGCCACGGACGATCATCTCTTTCGAGAACTCCTCCCCCTCCTGCTCCGTCAGGTGGAAGTAGTGCGTTACGAGCAGAATGCCGTTCCGCACCGCGATGCCTCCCAGCGAAATGAAGCCGACGAGGCTGGCCACCGTCAGCGTCTGGTCGGTGATCGCCAGAGCGGCCACGCCCCCGATGAAAGCGGTGGGGATCGCGTTCAGAATCTGGAGCACGATCCGCACCGACGAGTGGAGCATCAACAGCACGACGAATACGCCGACGAGCGAGACAACGGCGAGCAGGCCGATCAGCAGCGTCGCCGAGCGTTGGCTCTCGAACTGTCCGGCGTAATCGACGTAGTAGCCTTCGGGAAAATCAATGCGGGACGCGATGCGATTCTCGATGTCGGCGACGACGCTGCCGAGGTCCCGTCCCTGCGTGTTGCACCGCACCACCATTCGGCGGCGGACGTTTTCACGCATGAGTTGATTCGGCCCGGTCGTCCCCTGCGGGAAGTCGGCCACGTCTTCGAGCTTGATCCGGCCCTGTCCGTTGGGCAGGTCGATTCGCAGGTCGCGGAGCGAGTAGTAGTCGGTCCGCTCCTGTTCGCGGAGCCGGACCACGAGGTCGAACCGCCGCATCCCTTCGAGCACCTCAGAGACGACATCGCCCCGCAACGCCGTCTGGACATAGGCGGCAATGTACTCCCGACTGACGCCGTAGCGGGCGAGGGCATCGGGCCGGAGGACGATATGGAGTTCATCCACGAAAACCTGCGACTCGATCACCGGCTCGGTCAAGCCGGGGATGTCTTCAATTTCGCCTTTGACTTGCCTCGCGAGCCGTTGCAGTGTGGCGAGATCGTCGCCGTAGATTTTGATCGCGACGTGGGCATAGACACCCGAGAGCATATGGCTAATGAGGTGAGCCAGCGGCTGGTCGATCTCGACATCGACGCCCGGTAGTTCCTGCTTCAATTCCTCAGTCAGTTGCTCGATGATCTCGCCGCGGGATTGCTCCGTCTCGGAGTTCATGCTGAGGATGTACTCGGTCATGTTGACCGGCTGGGCGTGCTCGTCGAGTTCGGCTCGCCCGGTGCGTCGCACGAAATGCAGAATGTCGCCCTCCGGGTTCGACGCCGTCTTCATCAGCGGTTCGAGCTTGGCATCGACGATCGCCGCGGCGTCGTTCGAGGCTTCGAGCGACGAACCCGCGGGGAGCGTCAGATTGACCTGCACGCTCCCCTCGTCGAACTTGGGCAGGAAGTCCGCACCCAACGAACTCAGCAGCCAGATCGATCCGCCTACAAGGACCCAAGTCATCACCAGCAGCGAACCGGCAAACCGCAGGCTGAACTTCACGAGGAATTTTGCGAGCCATTTGAGCAGTCTCAGGAGTGGCCCGTCGCCGTGCTCGTGCGTCGCCCGCGACTGCGGCAGCAGGTAGTACGACAGCACCGGCGTCACCGTGAGTGAGACGAGCAGCGACGCCAGAATCGAGACGATGTAGGCGAAGCCAAGCGGGGCGAACAGTCGCCCCTCGACCCCCGACATCGCGAACAGCGGCAGGAACACGAGGATCACGACCGCGGTGCCGAATACGATCGCACTGCGAATCTCCCGGCTCGCTTCGTAGACCACCTGCAAGGCCGGTCGCGGATTGCCGAGGGCATTGTTCTCCTTCAGCCGTCGATAGATGTTCTCGACGTCGACGATCGCGTCGTCGACCAGTTCGCCCATCGCCACGGCGATCCCGCCGAGCGTCATCACGTTGATGGAGAGTTCCCGCCCCACTACGACGCCGAGCAGCTTGAACACGATGACCGTGATCATCAGCGACAGTGGAATGGCCGTGAGGGTGATAAAGGTCGTGCGGAAGTTCATCAGGAACAGGGCCAGCACCATCACGACCAGTACCGCCCCGACCACGAGGGCCTCGGCCACGTAGTAGATGCCGCGATCGATGAAGTTCTTGAGTTGGAACAGTTCGCGGTTTACCACCATGTCGGCGGGGAGTGAGCGTTCCACATCAATTAGCGTTTCATGAATTCTCTCGGTGAGTCCGCGGGTATCGACGTGCGGCTGCTTGACGAGCGTGATGACGACGCCATCGCGGCCATCGATGCTGGCATCGCCCCGTTTCTGAGGCGTGCCCTCGGCAACCTCGGCGATCTGCTCCACGAGCACGGGCCGGTTCTCATCCTCAGCGACCGGAATCTTCCGGAGGTGCTCGATGACCCGATCGGGAGATGGTCCGAGGCGACCGATGATGCGGATCGGCCGTTCCATTTGACCTTCCTCGGTGAAGCCGCCGCTGGTGTTCAGGTTGTTGGCGGCGACCGCTTCCTCGACCTGCCGGATCGAAACGCCGTATTCCAGCAGTCGGTCGGCGTTTAGCAAGACGTGGTATTGCTTCTTGTCACCGCCGAGCACAATGACCTCGGCGATGCCGGAAATCCGCAGCAGCCGCGGACGTACGATCCAGTCGGCCAACGTCCGCAGTTCCATCGAACGCTGCTCGTCCGTCAGGAATCGCACCGTATGGCGTTCGCCATCAATCGCGACCTCGAAGACTTGATCGACCGTCGATGGCTCCCGCGGTTCAATCTCATCCCACGATTTGATATCGGCTTCGACCCACTGCGAGGTGTCTCGCCGCCCCTGCGTTCGCCAAGCGGTCAGTTCGACACCTCCCTCAGTCCGTTGCCGCTCGATGAGCAGGCCAGGCTCCTCGACCGGAGCGAGAGTGCCGCCGCCGGGGCCTTTCTGGCGAGAAAGGCCGACGTGCATGATCTGCCCCATGATCGAGGTGGGCGGGGCCATGTAGGGGTCGATGCCGGGCGGCATTGTTGCGACGACGTTCGTGATCCGTTCCTGCACAACCTGCCGTGCGTAGCGAATCTCCATGTCCCACTGAAATTCCACATAGATCACGACCAGCCCCATGCTCGACTGGCTGCGAACGTCGGTCACGCCGTTGGCACCGAGGACGGCCTGCTCAATCGGCTGCGTAACGAGGGCCTCGATCTCTTCCGGCGAGTAGCCCGGACACTCCGTCAGGATCACGACCCGCGGACGGTCGAGGTCGGGGAACACGTCAATCGGCATCGAGGTCGACAGGAAGCCGCCGTAGATCATCGCGGCCAGACTCAGTACGATGATTAATGGGCGATGCCGTAGCGAAAAGGCAATCACGGAATCGAGCATGACGGCTCCTCAGTGGTTGGCGTGAACGGAGCCGTCGGCGTGGACATGAACGCCGGCGGGTGCGGTGTCCGACTGTGACTGAAGCACGCGGTTCAATTGCACCGCCCCCGACTTCGTCACATAGATGCCGGGCGGGACGCTGCCATCGTTGGCGATCACCGCTTCCTCGCGGGTCTGGTGCAGCACATGCACAGGCTTACGGTCGAAGAAGTCGCCGTTCTGCCGGAAGAGGTAAGTCTCCGGCCCCTCAATCAGCACGGCGTCCGCGGGTACGACAAAGACGTCATTAAATTCTTCCACGTCAACGTGCAGCGTGACCCGTTGGCCGGGCCGGAACCGCCACAGATACAACGACTGACCGTCGCGCTCGTAGCGTCGGGCCTGATTCTTGAGTGGGCAGAAGAACGAGATCGTTCGCCGATCGTCGTTCAACGTGTTCGAGATGTGATGCACGGTCACCGGTGGGAGCGGCCCCTCCCAATCGTGCTCCGACTCCTGCAACAGCTCGACGCGGATCGGCCATTTGCCTTCGGCCGCACGCTGCACGAGCGGTATCTCCTGCCGGAAAGCCCGCCCCTCGATGAACAGTGAATGGTGCCGTGACAGCGTGGCGACCTTCTGCCCGGCCTGTACGTGATGGCCAAGTTCCACTTCGACCCGCTGGACTTCATAGAAGTCGTCTTCGACACCGTCCGCCGCCTCGGTGCCGAGTGAATCCACCTCCTCGCTCGTCGTAGCGGGAGCGTAGACGATGATCTCCGACGTGAAATCACCTTTAGTCACCGCCTCGATCTGCTGCGAGTTCAGGCCGCGTATCTGCAAGTCCTGCCGATAGGCACGAATAGAAACGTCGAGACGCCGCAGTTCGTTGTTGAGATCGATCATGGTCGATCGCGGCACCGCCCCCGAACGGGCCGCGTCGCTCAGCCGATCGATCTCGGCTTGCGTGATCTGCTTCTCCTCGACCGCCTTGTAGAGTTCGATCTGTGAAATCTGGAAAGACTCGCTCACCAGCCGCAAGGTCACGAGCGGCTCGCCGGGCAGCACGGTCTCACCGGCATAGTGGTGAATCTTGGTGACGACAGCCGAGACCGGGGCGACGACACCGCGGTCGCTCACGCCGGGTCGGTCGACGATGACACCCGGAATCTCGATCGACCGCCAATAGGTCGTTGGCACCAGCGGCATCGAAGTCAGCCGCAGATTCTTCCGGGCCTGTTTCGTGAGACGAACCTGCTCATTCGCCCCGCCCGCCGAACTACTCGGAGCAACAGCGACAGAATCATGTTCCGAATTTTGCAGCAGCGGCAACCAGCGATCGCGGGTCGTGTAGCAGCCGAAAACAGCAACCGCAACGACACACAGGACCGCCGCGACTTTCAGAAGTCGCAACATGTGTAAGGCTCCAACCACGCAGCCCCGTCCACTCATTTGCGGAAGCGAGGCGACAGAGACTTGTCACGCCGCGGACGGAACCCGAGCGGATTTCCGTGCGGCACGAGGCAAGCGTGGTCGGCCTACAAGCGAAGCGATTCCGTCCGCAGGTAGACGGGCAGAGCATCCCGGTCCGGCGGTCGCCTCAAGGCCACTCGCCAGCCAATCCGAGAGGGACTGGAGTCCGCGACTTCCATCGCCATCCACAGGGGCGATGTTTCGAGGACCGAAGGTACCTTCACGCCGCTTGTTGCGGCGATCAGATCGCCGTCGACATAGACCGCGTCATCGTCATGCGGCGGGGCGGGTGTATTTTCGTCATCATGTTCACCGTGCTCGTGGCAGTCGCAGTGCCCGTGCTGACCGAAGTGGAAATGTGGCCGGTGTGCGTGGTCGTCCGGCTCACCGACCGCCGCAGACCCGTGCGCGTGCGGCAACGCCAGCCCGGACAGGACGATGCCTACAGCGGAAAAAAGGTTGGCGAATTTTGCGAGCAAGACGATTTCCACGAGATGTCACTTCAGAGGGAATGATAATCTGCAGTCCCGACTATATCAATACGAGGTACCGGGTGCCGCTTTTTCACACTCATGAAATCGGGAAGAACAGAGTCATTCGACTTCCGCCGGGGTGCTGCGACGCGGCAAAAACGAAGTCGGCAAGAAAAACTGAGATTTGCTGACGTGGATCGTGATGGCGTGTATGTTCTCGATGTCCGGCCGCATCCGATTGTTCCGGAGAGTTTGCAGAGAGATTTATTGCAACAATGTTGCATTCGAAACAGCATCATATTCCCTACGGGATCGGAGGTTCGAGTCCTCCCCACTACGCTCAAAACGTCAATCTGGCCTAAAATCTGCAATTTCTTAAGTTGGACTTGCTTAAACAGGATTGGTCGACAAATTCGGACTTTCTCCCGAGCAACTCAAAGGAGACTTCCGATTTTATCGTAGTAAGCCTTCTGACACACGACCGGCGGTTGGCCGGAGATGAGTAGTAGTTGCCGCAGGTGGCGATCTTCGCGGGCGAAGTAGCGCATCACTTCGTGCGGGGCGAGGAGGTCGACGGTTTCGGTTCTTCCCGTGCCCGCGAAGGGTTGGCTGGCGAGGGCCATGCCGGAGGCTCCGCTGCGCTCGCTGTAGGCGACGGTCGTGCGGCCGAGGCGTTTGGAGATCCACTCGGCCGTAAAGATGTCGTTGGCCGAGAAGCATTGCACGACGCCGGAGTTGGCAACGAAGGTTTGCCAGCGGTCGCCGTAGATGTCTTTGGCCTGCGTCAGGTCTTGGAACACATAGTGCATCCGCAGGCCGTGACCGGCCACCTCACCGGCGGCACTGACGATCGATTCCATCCGACCCAGCACCGGCATTTCGTCGAGCAACATATAGACCCGTCCCGGCATGTTCGGACTGGCGGGCGTCATCTCGATGCTTTGGATCGTGAGGTTAATTAATAGTCGCAGCCAACGGCTGCAGGTGGCCATGTGCCGGGCGGGAAGGCATAAATAGACGGTCGTCGGTTTCTTCTTAAGGGCGGACAGCGACAGAGACGACTGGATCACCGAACGTTTAATCTCCGGCAGGTCTAAGAACATTAGATTCCGGTTCAGTGTCGACAGGACTCCGCCACGTTCGTTGTCCGGCTTCGTGAAAAAGTCATAGGCGGACCGCCTCACAAAGCCATCCGCGACATCATTGGCGATCATTCCCGAGGCGACATCACTTAATTTATCCTTGCTGCCGCCCGACTCCGCCATGCTGGCGAGTTCGCGGACGGTGCCCAGATGCCGTCGCCCCTCGAATTTGGCACCCGTCTTCACATGCACGATAAGCCCGCGCAGAAACGACTTCGCGGCTTCCGACCAATGGACGTTCTTGCCATCCCGCTCATCCACGACGAGCGCATCGGCGATCAGAATGCTCGACTCAATTAAGGTTCGTTCAATGATTCCGTCGAACGGATTAAACCCGCCCCGGAGTTTTTCGCATCCTTGGCTGACGCCGAACGGATCGAGCACGACGACATCATTGCCGCGTTTCGATTGGCGGTGGTTGGCCGTCTCCGTTGCAAGTTCGCCCTTCGGATCGATCGCGATCGTCGAATGCGGGTACATCAGCAGGTTCGGAATTAAGACCGAACGCCCCTTCCCAGAGCGGCTCGATGCGACGGTGAAGACATGCCGATCGTCATTCACGCCGACGAAGTTCTTAGGTGATCCGGCCGCATAGCGGGGATCGGCTCCGGGTCGGGCTTTGGGATCGTGCTTGATGGCCGCGTCGACGATGCCGAGAAAAACGCCGTCGCGATCGTAGGCCAGTCTCGTCTGAATTTCCTTGAGTGATGCGAATTCCTGCGATTGACGCGGCCCCTGCTGGGCCGTGCCGGGCGTCCCGCGCGGAAGGTCCGCCAGAAACGCCGGCGGTTGCGTGCGATTCAACATATTCTTTTTCCCTTTCTTTGAGTTCGTTAATTAAGAGCCGACGGCATGAATGCCGGGGGCCTGCGCGTAGATGCGGTTCTCGTCTCCACCGTGAAGTACGAGCAAGATGGCTGCGCGGACTTTTCGGGCTAGTTCGAGATCGTGATCGAGCGGCAGGTCGACAATCTTTTGCACCATCGAGTGCTGAAAGCCCCAGGTCAGAACGATGCGTGATCCGGCCTGTTTCACCTTGCCGTTCGGCTGCCGAATCTCCATTGGCAGTGCAATGACGCCCAAACCTTCCGCCGTAATTTCACTTAGCTTCACCGAGCCGTGCGGGCCTTTAATTCTCTTATTATCGATCGTGATGGCCACGTCGGGGATCATTGAGCGGATCATCAGGGTCAGGCCGAATAAGCAGAAGCCGAACATCAGGAGCGGCGATAAATCACCCTCCATCGAGTCGGCCGAGGACGCGGCGAAGAACATCGCGGGCAATAGGGCGATGGTGAACGCGGTTGCGGTCCGCCCCTGCCGCTTGGCGGCGATCCGCCAGAAAGTGCCTTTTCGATTGCGATAGATTCTTGGATCACCGCCGAGGCTGTTGTCAACAAGGATCATTGGTCTCTCCATCGATTAAGAGCATCGAAAAGGCCCGTCCCGCCCGGGCGGGACGGGCCTGCAACGGACATCACTTCGTGGAGTTCTTGTTCTGGTTATAGACCGCGTTATAGGTCTGACGCTCTTGCGCGGTCCAATTCGGATTGTTGGCGGGGGCTTTACCCGCCGTCACATCCCGGATCGCGTCGTTCGTGGCTTTCTGCTGGCTCATTGTTCCGCACTCCTAATCGAGGAAAGAATTGTTTGGCGACATTGCCAACCGGTGAAGTTTTAAGGTGTCGAATACTGTTGCCGACCCGAAAAAAGCGTTGAATTTGCGGCTCTAACGAGTTGCGTCGGGAACGCATTGCAATTGAAGTGGTTTAAGGGTCGATCGGAAGTAATCCTTCCGATCTGACCCGCATTAATTCGTCGTTTGACAGAATCCATTCCTTGGCGCGGCCGCGTCCGCACTGCCTTTTCTCAGCGTGGACCCGGCCGAGCCGACACCATTCGCGGAACGTGAATTCGGCCTTGCCGAGCAGCTTTGCGGCATCGGCGGTCGAGTAGTAAGCCTGCGGCACCCGCTGCTCAATGAGCGCGATCAGTTTCTCCTCGATCGACCGCAAGCGGTCATCGAGCCGTTCGATCGCCTCGTCGGCTCGGGAACCCACGTCAAGCTCGGGTGTGGAAAACCCGTTGTATCGTTGATGTTGTCCACGCATAATCGGTCACCCCCTCGCGAATCGATGGTAATCTTGACGGATTTGAAAATTGTCACGCATAAACGGTCACCCCTCGCCACGCATAATGAGTCACCCCATCCTTTAGACTCTACCTTTAAGACCTATAGAGGCCCGGCCGGACTGTGGATGAAATTGTCAGATCAGACTTTCAGGAGAGGCTGATTAAGCCGTCGGAGCTTCGCTGAAATCTCCGATCGGCCGTGGCCTCTTTAAACCGCAGGGCGAAGCCGTTGAGGCTCCGTCCCAGCTCCTTCGTCAGCTTTTCTTTGATTTGTTTCTGCAGTTCGTCGACCGGCAGCGCCGGTTGCTCGCGGAGCAGACCGGCGATGATGTCGATGACTTCCGCTTTCGTGGCGGCCGGTTTGGCGGGACGCTTTCGCGGTCGAGAGCCGCCCCCACCGGCTAATGCGGCCAGTGCCGCGTTGAGGCGGTTTCGTTGCTCGTCGATGTGATGCAGCCGTGCCCGTAGTTGCTCCGCCTCGGCGTCAAGCGGGGTTAATTCCTCCCGCAGTGCGTGCTCGATTTTCTCGGTCGAGAAATCCATGTTCGTTCCCTTCCGCGACCGTCAGTCGCGTTCGAGTTCATTGGCGTGGTTGAAGCGGTCACGGATGTTCCGCTCCATCTCATCGGCCGTCCGATCGAGCCACGCTTCGTAATCGAGGGCGGCTCCCGGCACCTGCTCAATATCAAGCGGTTGACCGTCCTCGCCGATGCCGTCGGCGAACCGGTCCCGTGCGGCCTGAATGTTATTCCGGGCGGCGGAGTCGAGTTCCTCATGAACCGACTGCTCCAAGTGTCCGCCGGGCCGCAGGTGCATTTCGGGGGCGGGCGTCGCGAGGTCTTGATCGATTTCATGCTCGGCTTCGGCAGGCAATCCGTTCCGGGCCTGCTCGAATTCCGGCCCGGCTGACGGGGCGTTGCGAAATGTGCGGTCGTCAGGCATTGGTCTTCTCCGCGTCGGATGCGAAACTAGGCGGTGTCAGTTGCGAGCATCATTCGCTTTGCGATCACTGCCGTCGAAACACGTTTTATGCACCCGATGCATATTGCCGCATGGCCCCTTCCCGGACTTACGACGAAGATTTCGAGCGCATCGTCGAAAATCTCCGCACGATCTTTGGCGGCGATTATCCGGCCGCGCTGCGGCCCGTGGGTAAGGCCATCAAGGCCCTGCGGCTTGCTCGTACCGAACTTCGCACGCAGGGCGACCTCGCGGCGGAAGCCGGTGTCGATCAGTCGACGATTTCGCGGCTTGAGCAGGGAAAAATCGCGTCGACCGAAACGGAAAAGCTCTATGCGATTTCGTTCGCGCTTGGAGTGCCGTTAAACCGCATCGCCGACGTGAAGCTGCCGAACGCCGACACCGAACTAGCAATCAAGTCGCAACGGCTGTTGATCGATCGAATGGCTTCGAAGGCTCCGGGCGAGCTTTCGAAGCTGATCCGGTTTAACGAGTTGGAACCACTACGGTTCGGTATCCCGCTCGGTTGGCAATTGGGAAGTCTAGATTTTTTTAGTCGCTTTGAGATTGAGGCAGCGCGGGAGTTCTTCGAGCAGGCCAAGGCTGACGTTGCTCGATTGCTCAAGATCGATCGGTTTTCCGCAGTACTGAAGTTCGACGAAAGCGACGAAGCAATTGGCTATGTCGTGACGCATTACGCCGTTAAAGACCAAGAGCGACACGCAGCGATTTGCATCGGCATGTGTGGCGCGAGGCAAGCCTACTCCGCTACCTACTTAGACGCTGTCGTCGCCGCCACCGACAAGGTGGCCAAGATCGGCCTAAAGGCATGGGCAATCAAACCGCTTGATGATGTCGCTTCATCGGTTGTGCCGAGTCGCGAAAGCCTTTTTCTAGCGATTGTTGAGCGGGATGCCCGAACTCATCGCGCTTTGCTTGACTTTCTGCTGACCGTGGCGGAGACCGAATCGTGAGCGAGTTGCTTCAATGCTATTTGTCAGAAGTCGCCGGTCTTGCTCTTTCGTGTTTTGAACCCTGCCTGGCACGGGGTGAGCAGGTCAACAACACAAAAGGAGCAGCGACTATGGCGACACAAATCAAGAATACACCGATCACCACTCTCAGAGAACGGGGCGGCCTTAAAGCCACCATCTGGAAGAACTCTTCACAGCGAGGCGACTTCTACAGCATCGAGTTCAGCCGGACTTACAAATCCGAGGACGGCTACCACGACTCGAAGAGCTTCAATGAAAGCGATCTTCTGGTCCTCGCCCATCTGGCGACCAAAGCCCACGATCACGTCAGCGTACTTCGCAAGAAAGACGCGGACTCCAACAGCCAGGAATAACCCATCGCGGCAACGCTACCGGTGACGAATGCGTCATCGGTAGCACGCTGCACTGCTACCACAATTCATTAACTTCGAGAAAGGAATCTCTCATGACATATTGGATCAAGCGAACACGCTTCAAGTCTTTCCGCGAACGCGGCGTCAAAGCGGAAGTCTGGAAGAACATCACCGCCGACGGAAAAATCACCTTCAGTGTCAGCTTCACCCCTTCCGCCAATCCGAATCGACCTTACATCGCGATCGAAAGTGACTTTGGGATGCAGGACCTGATGGCGATTGCCGACCTGACTATCCGCGCGTACGCCGAGACTTCGGTGGCGATCGCCCGTGAAGATCAGGCTCATTGCTGACAACGGCTTCCGCAATTCTTCACCGTCGGTCATACGGTCGCATGACACTTCAACGACAGTCTCCTGCCAGGTCGAAAAACCTTGCGCGGGGGACCGGCACGCGCTAAGGTCGTCTAGAAGGCCACGTCGGCCTTCCGGGCGTAGAAACCCGCCACGCATTCGACTCTGGGGTCGGATGGTCGCTGAATAAGGCCCCGGCCGAATAGGTGGCGCTTCCGCGTGGGAGTTTCTAACGTCCGGCCACCCATCGGAAAGGAGTCCCAACTATGTCGGCATTCAACCAGAAAATCCCCCTGAAGACATTTCGCAGTCGGGCCGTGCGCGCGACCGTCTACGAAACCCCGACGCCCCTTTGCGGCGTGTCGCTGAGCGTCGGTCTGACATCGGGCCAGCGCGACGATGAGAACTTCGATGTCGACGACCTGATGTCGATCATTCAGGTCGTCGTCGAAGCCCACGCGTTTATCATGACGAACCCGCAGCAACGATCGATCGGCCTGTGGAACGAGGACGAAGTTTAGCCCAAGCTGTCCGGTTTGAAGTCCCGCCCGCGAGTTCGTTTCAATACCGCGAATTTCGGTTCGTCGTTTCTTTAAAGTCAGTGTCCGGTTAGACGTGTACCTCAAGTCGGACAAACCCGTTCTTATGGAAAGCAAAACAATCCATAGCTGAAAAGGCGAAGAGAGCCGCGGCGTATTGAGGTGACCGACAATTTGGGCGAGCCTGATAGAAAACCAAAAGGATTCTTTCCGTGCTTACTTGCTATGTCCGCGTCTCGACGCATCGCCAGAACCTCGAAAGCCAGATCACCGAAATTGAGCGTTGGCTTGACGGCCAGAACGTACCGCTTAAGTCGGTCCGGTGGTACCGGGAGGTCGAAAGCGGCACGGGATTGGAGCGACCGGCCTTTGAAGAACTTCAAGTCGCTATCTTTCGCGGAGAGGTCAAGACGGTTGTCGTCTGGAAACTCGACCGCCTTTCCCGTCGACAGCGCGACGGGATCAACATCTTAGCCGACTGGTGCGAGCAGGGCGTTCGGATCATCAGCGTCACTCAGCAACTCGATTTGAGCGGCTCGATCGGCCGCATCGTGGCCGGTGTTCTCTTCGGCGTCGCCGAGATGGAACTGGAACACACCCGCGAAAGACAGGCGGCAGGCATCGCCGCGGCAAAAGCCCGCGGCGTCTACCGGAATCACGGTCGCAAGAAGGGAGCCACCAAAGCTGATCCCAGCCGCGCGGTCGAACTCCGCGACCGCGGCCTGCGGCCGAAAGAAATCGCTCAGGTACTCGGCGTCAGTCGCTCGGTCGTCTATGAGTATTTTAAGACTGCCGAAACTGCATCACCAATCTAAAGAATAGTTTTTGCACGCATTCGTATTCGAGGCTCGGCACGGTGAATGGGCAGGAATCGGATTATTTTTGGGCGTCATGCCATGTGCCGTGGGTGCAATACCCATGTTAAGGCAACGAGCGTGTTCGTGGACTCAATTCATTCGTTGACCCGCACGCTCTGGTTGTGATTAATTTCCGTAACTGAGATTAGCCAGATGTTTTTTCCGGGACGGAAAAATCGCTCTCAAAGACCCCACCGGGTCTTTTTTCGCTCATCTGGCGGGGCGATGCCCTCGACCCACTTAAGGAACTTTCGCGTTCCCTAAGAACCCAACGAGGAGCGCCGCCACCGGGCGGGCCGACCGGCGTTCGCTACATGAAGACCAAGGAACGTCCTTGGGCTTCGCTAGATGAATTGAAATTTAAAGTGAGGAGAAAATGGCACAGGCACATCGTTCGGCGAAACGCGACTTCCGGCCACACCGGATCGGTCGGCCGCGGAAGACGGTCGAAGAGCTTCGGACCGAAGAGGTCCGCGCTCGATTGTCGCTCACCGAAAAGCAGAAGCTGACCGACGATGCCCGCACCGCCGGGCTGTCGGAAGCGGAGTACGTCCGCCGGTTGATTGCCGGGCATAAGCCGCAAGGCAGCGGCCGGTGCGATCCGCGGCTGCTCTATGAACTTAATGCGATTGGCAACAACCTGAATCAGGCCGTGCGGAATCTGCATGCCGGTCGGACGCAGCGGGAAAGCTGGGAAGAGCTTCGTCGGCAGTTGGAGGAGGCGTTGACGAAAGTCGCGATCGGCGATGTTCGTTGAGATCACCCGCGGCCGTTCGTTTAAGGGACTCGCGCAGTATTGTCTGCACGACGCGGGGAAGAAGACTTCCGAGCGGGTCGACTTTGTCGAGACCCGCAACTTGGCGACTTCGAATCCGAACGTGGCGTGGCGGGTGATGGCCGCCCGTCACTACATGCAGGACGAACTGAAGGCGAAAGCCGGCGTCGGGCTGGGCGGTCGAAAGAACGGAAAGCCGGTCGGGCATCTCGTGCTCGGATGGCGGCGTGACGAGGCCGAGGCTCAGGGCCTCGATCGCGGTCAAATGGTTTCGGCGGCAACGGAGGCATTAAGGTCAATCGGGGCGGACGAGCATCAGGCATTAATTGTCGCGCATTCGGATACCGAGCATCCGCACTGTCACGTCATCGTGAATCTGATCGGCGACGACGGACGGCTGAAAAAGAATTGGAAGGAGCGGGAGAAGCTATCGAAGTTCGCTTTGGAGCATGAGATCGCTCATCACGGCGAACCGATCGTGCGTCGGCGTTCGCGGCATTGGGAAGACCGGCAGGCTGGTGAGACGCCCGAACCGGTGAAGAAAAAGTCTCGGAATCTGTTCGAACTCGACCGGGCGGTTGAGCGGCACCCCCAGCTATCGCCGTTCGCACAAGAGCATCGGCAGAAACTCGCGGAGTTCGAGAAGAAGCGGGCGGCGCAGGAGGAACGGCACCGGCGGCCTCGTGATCGATTAAAAGAGGTTCACGACGAGCGGATTCGGCGAATTCGGAAGTCGACCGACCAGGCGATCCGGCAGCATAAGACCGAGGTTCGCAAAGCTCATAAGTCGTTCTGGGCGGAACTGCATAAGAGGCAGGCCGCTGATCGTCGGCAGTTCCAGAAAAACGAGCAGGCACTCCGCGGCAGCATCGCCAACGCATGGCGGTTGATCGATTGGAAGGCGGCCCTCGGTTCCGACGGTCGTCCGCGACGCGGGGCCTTAAAGAACATTTTTAATTTGCTTACGTCTGAGGTGACTCGACGAACGGCCCTCGAACAGGAGCAGGCTACGGAGAAAACCTACCTGCGAGCGAAGCAGCGAAAGCTCGAACAGGAAAAGGCGGACCGGCTTCGGGCGGACGAGACGCGTCAGATTAAGGCGGCCCGCCAGTCTTATACCCAAAAAGCGGCGGCCATGAAGGCACGGCAGGCGAAACAGGCCGAAACGTTCAAGCGAGAACGGCGAGAACTGGTCAACGAACGCCAATCGGCATTAGCACGGGTCGGCTACGATCGCGTCGAGCACCGGTGGCACGAGCAGTTGACCGAAAGCAAGGAGCGAAAGTCACGTCGTCGCCGAACCGGCGGGGAAAAGCCGCCGCGTGAGAAACGGCCACGACGGCCGAAAGCGAAGGAGGTCCCCGCAGAAGAGATTCGCCCCGACGTTAAAGAAACGCCGATAGATCTCGGGCACAAACTCCAAGACGATTTTGAGGCCCGGATGCGGGACGATTTGCTGCAGCGACGAAAGGACCGATCTCATGATCGCGAACGATGATCCAAAGCGGTGATAAATACGTGGGCCGCTCGCTCCGTCGCAAGTTCAAGTTGTCCTCTGCCTTGGGTGCAGGACAACTCGAACTCACTCAGGAGCAACTCTCATGGCCGACGTTTATCAACTCATTACCGACCGCATCATTGAACTCTTGGAACAGGGCACCGTCCCTTGGCACAAACCTTGGCGATCCGCCGAGCACGCCCCGCAGAATCTCATCTCTCGTAAAGCCTACCGCGGCATTAATGCTTTTCTACTCGGCTGTCTCGGCTATGAATCTCCCTATTGGCTGACGTTTAAACAGGCCAAGCAACTCGGCGGGGTAGTCCGCAAGGGTGAAAAGTCCGTTCCCGTTGTCTTTTGGAAGTGGCTCGAAAAGCGGGACCCTCAAACGGACGAGATCGAGCGATTGCCGCTCTTAAAATACTACCGTGTGTTTCACGTGACGCAGTGCGATTTGCCCGGCGCGAAGGTGCCGGTTGTCGAAGAACCGGAAGAGGCCGAGTTTGAACCGATCCTTGCGTGCGAGCAAGTTGTCGAGAATATGCCGAATGCTCCGAAGATTGAAATCGGAGGCGGGCGGGCCTGTTACGCTCCCAAGGCTGATGTTATCAAGATGCCGAAGTGCGAGGTCTTCGAGACGGCCGAGGACTACTATGCTACGTTGTTTCACGAACTAACCCACGCGACGGGTCACACCACGCGGCTCGATCGTGACGGCGTCCGAGAATTAAGTCCGTTCGGGTCGGCCAGCTACAGCAAAGAAGAACTGGTAGCCGAGGTCGGGGCAGCATTTCTCTGCGGACACTGCGGCATCGACACGGCAACGATCGAAAACACGGCGGCCTACGTCGACGGCTGGCTCAAGAAGCTGCGAGGCGATAAGAAGCTCGTCGTGCAAGCGGCGGCTCAGGCGCAAAAGGCGGCGGACTACGTGCTGGGGGTCACCTTTAAAGTCAATGATGAATGATCGTTGTCATTCTCTCAGGCGGGTTCCGGCCCGTCTGATTTCTTAATTCGATTTCGTGATGACTCCGTCGGGCTTGATTACGGTCACGTTTTCATAGCGGCGGAAGTCTTTGTCGTTAAATGTAAGAATCTCCGTGATGCCGTGACACCGCATGGCTGCGACCAATCGGGCATCGTGGGCATTCACGCCGGTAATGCCGTGATCGCGGACCAGATCGAGCCACTGATCAAGAATGGCGTCGTCGTCTGGCAAGATCGTGAATGTGGCCCTGAACTGTTCGACGAACGCGGCTGTCGCTGCCGTCGTCATCCCAAGACCGTTGACGGCCTTCGTCCGAGTCGCCACAACCCAGAACTCGTAGATGGCTTGCGGGACGAGGAGCAGCGTTTCGCCGTCGCTACGAAGCCGGTCGATGGCTCGCTTGACGACTTCGTGCCGCGGACTGTCCTCCTCGGCAATCCGTGCGATCGTGTTGGTGTCAAGCAGGATGTTCATCAACGCCCATGATCTGACGAATCCGTGGCCCATAGATCGCTTCCCGACTATCGTCGAGAGTCGCGTTTCGCGGCTTTGCCATCGCCGTCAACTGATCGAATTGCTTCTTCCACTCCTCGTAGGGGAGTTCGTGAGCGGGAACTTTGGGGCCTTCGGGTTTGTCTTGTGCCACGAGATGCCGGACGTAATCTTCCACATTGGCAAATCCCGCAGCCATCGCTCTTTCGGCGATCCGCGGGTCGTCGGGTAGTGTGATCTGCATCGTCATTCTCCTTTTCCTATTATTGTATCACAGGACCGTCGCCCGAATCAAAATGTTTCGGCTGCCGACTTTCGCACTGCCGTTCTACCGGGGCAGAGATTAAACCCGCCGTCACGGTCTTCCAGCACGAGGCCGGGATAGACGGCCTGGACCTTTCGCAGTACCTGTTTCGCTTTTCGCTTGAAGTCTTTCACATTCGCGTAGTCGCCGCCGAATTGTTTGGCGAGGCCGCGCCATGGGATGAAGGCCTTGCGGCCGCTGCGGTTTACGCGGTGGGTGCGGTAGGTCGACCACGCGTAGAGGTCGAGGGCGAGCGGGGAGTTCTTCAGAGCCAGTAAGGCACGCAGGTCGACGGGAACGGGGGCGGCGAGGATTGAGTCGTAGAACGCTTCGCCCAGTTCGATCCAGCTGCCCAATAGGCTGCTTTGGTCGGGTTGTTGGTGGTTCCACCACAGTTCGCCTTGCGGGGCGACGGGCATGTCGAGCCATCGGGTTCCTTTCAGTTCGCCGTCGGTTCGGCGTTCTTCGAAGCTGATCTTCGCGCGGAACAGACGCTCCATCTGTTTCTTAAGTCTGGGGATCGAACCCCACCGGCCGCCGGTCGGCGTCAGGTCGAGTTCTCGCATGAAACCCGAGAGGGAGTCGCCGAGTGTGATCTTGCGGCTTTTCTGGCGGAGCGTCTCCGTCGTGATCCAGAATAGGAGCAGGCGCGGGATCGTGCCGTAGGGGAGGCCGAGGCAGGTCGGCTGGTTCGTCTGCGGGTCGAGCGTCCAGTCGGGCTTGATCGTCAGCGTTAAATTGCCGTTCGTGCGGCCCCACACGGGAACGTCGCCGGGATCGCTGTGCGGGAGCGTGACCTGCACGAGGTTGCGGGCCAGGAACACCATCTCGTCCGGTTCGGGGTAGGGGGCGTGGAAGATTTCCTCGGCGGCGAGGGAAATGCGGTTGGCCGTGCGGGGAATACGGCGACGCGGTGCGTCATCGGTCGCGGGCTTCATGTGAAGCCCGCTTCACCTTGGATGCCGTCGAGGTGGTCTTCGACGGCGCGGGCGACGATTTGGCCGATTGTCGTGCCTTTCTGTTCCGCGGCGGCTTGCAATCGAAGTCGTTTGTGGAGACGCTCCGGAATCAGCACGTTCAGGCGTGTGGTTTCGTCCCTGATGGCCTCAGCGAGTGCCGCTCGCTTCTGCTCGGTGTCGGGGCGGTCGGGTTTCGTGGTCAGTGTCATGCAATACCTCCATGAGTTCGCGTTGAATGGCGATGATCTCGCGGGCCGCGGGGCCTTTGGGATCGATCGAGAAAACGGTTCCGCCCTCGGCTGCCGCGGTCGGGTAAATGACCCGCTGCGTCGTGTGGGCGTTCAGGATCGGGATGTCGTAGGTGTTCAGGGCTTCGACGATCTCGACCGAGAGCTTGGTGTTGCGGATCGCGCGGCTGATCAGGAACGCGGCTTTCGGCTTGCCGTCGGTGATCTCTCGCCGGGCTTCCAAAATGTCGATGAGGTCCGCACAGGCCCAGATGTCGTAGGGGCTGGGCTGGACCGGGATCAGCACGAGGTCAGCCGCTTTCACAGCCGCGACGGAGAGCTTGGCGATTTGCGGGGCACCGTCGATCACGACGAAGTCGTAGCCGTCGGCGATGTTCGCGAGGTCCTTGGCGAGGCTTTCGCGGTCGAGGCGGACGACGGGGAGCAATTCGCCGCCGTTGACGGCGTTCCAGTCTCTGAGGCTGCCTTGCGGGTCGGCATCGACGAGGAGTGTCGCGAAGCCGTCTCGCACCAGTGCGTGGGCGATGTTGGTGGCGATGGTCGTCTTGCCGGCACCGCCTTTTTGGTTCAGGACTGCGATCGTTTTTGTCATGGGCCTCCGAGGAATCAGACGCGGGCGTCATCGCGTCATCTCTTCATCGGTAGCACGGGTGGGGGAGTGGCGCAACAAGGTTACGATTGGCCTGGTAGTTTTTCCACAGGAGAGATTAAGTGGACGGCTTCGCCGCGGGTTCAGCGTGAAGACCCTCAACGGCCCTCTCCAAAGACAGGGGCTACGGTGGAGCGGGAACGCGAAGTGAGAGAAGCGGTGGAGCCTTCGGAACCAGTCGTCTCGGGGCCTCAAGCCGGGGTGAAGACCCCGAGACGCCCGGCTCCGAAGACAGGCTGATTGAAATCTCGCTTATGGCGCGAGTGGCCGCAGAATTGTCCTGAGTCAACGGTTGCCATGCCGGGCGAATCAGTCGAAATTCGAAGGATGCGAAGTGTGTCGACTCAGAATTTCGGTTACTTGATTGCTTATTTGCTGCCCGGCTTCATCGTTTTGTGGGCAGTGCAGCCGCTCTCGGATGTCGTGCGGGCGTGGGTGGCCGGGACGGGACAAGAAGTGCTTTCGTTCGGCGGCTTCATGTACGGCACGATAGCCTCCGTCGGACTGGGCATGCTCGTGAGCACGGTGAGGTGGATGCTCGTGGATTCCATCCATCACGCGACCGGTGTTCGTCGCCCGAATTGGGATTTCTCCAAGCTGCAGAGCCAGATTGCCGCGTTCGAGCGGATCGTCGAGGACCAGTACCGATACTACCAGTTTTACGCTAATTCGCTTGTCGCCGTGATAGCCGCCTACCTGATCAGGCGACTCGAAGACATTGAAAGCGAGTTCGAAGTCTCGATTGTCGATGGACTCGCTCTAGGCCTTGCTTTGATTCTGTTCCTGGGATCGCGAGACACACTCAAGAAGTATTACGCTCGCGTTGACGGCTTGCTGAAGACGTAAGCCACTGCCTTAGATCACGGCAGCTTCTCCAATTGAGCGAAGACCTTGCTGAGCGGCATCCCCAAGGCGTCAGCCAGCTTCTGGGCGACGTGGATGCTGACTTGAACCTTTCCGCGCTCGATGGAACTCATGTAGGTGCGATGCACTCCCGCGAGAGAGGCGAAGCCCTCTTGCGAGTGCCCCTGCTGTTCCCGGAGCTGCCGGACGATTTTTCCGAATTTTTCCTCGATCGTGGTCATTCATGTAGCAGAAACTCCGTCACTCGATTACTCTACACTCGATCGAGTGACAGTCTATCATCGACATTGCTGTCACTCACTCATTGGTACTTCGCGACAAGGAGAACGGAAATGACCAACGGTAGCGATTCTCACGAGACGAGCGGCGACCAATCGCAGGGCCAAGGCGGACAGAAGCAGGGAACCAAGCAAAAGTAGCTGGCCCGGAACTTTCTGTGTCTCGCCGAATGAAGAACACGCCCCCGGCAGTTGCGACTGTCGGGGGCGTTTTTATTGTTGATTGTGGCCGTCGATCGGAGACGCCTCACGCGAAGACTCTGGCCAAAGCAGCCGTCGTCCGCTCCGGCAGCAGATGCCGGTATCGCTTCCGCATGGCCTCGGTCGAGTGCCCGACGAACTCGTCGATGATCCGTTGATCGACGCCTTCCGAGGCGAGGTTGCTAATGAAGCTGTGACGGAAGCAGTGCCAACCCGGCATGTTGGCGTAGCGACTGTCTTTGATAGCTCTTCGCAGCTGGTCGTGGGCGACGTGCTTTGAGACAGCGGCTCCGTTTTCGCTGAAGAGGTGCTTCCCCTTCGGTCGCGTCTTCATCCAGTCGTTAAGGGTGGTTTGAAGTCTCGTCGAGATCGGGACGCTTCGAAACGTGTTCTGACCCCGCGATCGTTTCTTCTCTCGAATCAGCAGCGTCCCGTTTGTCGCGTCGCGAACTTCGGCTCGCAGCAACTCGCTTCGCCGCGCTCCGGTCAGTGCGGCCGTGGCCGCCATTGGGTGCAGCCACGGCTTGGTGGCATGATCCCGAATGTGATCGAGAAGTTCGTAAATTTCCTTCGTCCGAAGATACAGGCACTCCCACAGGTCGGCCGCGTCAGCGTCCTGAAGGCCGCCGAGTCGGACTTGCTCTTCGATCTGCTCGATGGTGCGAAAAGGCTGTCGCTCGTCACTCTTGGGGAATCGCAGCGACGAGGTTTTCGGCAGCACGTATTCGTTGCCGGTTGCGTCGCCGAACTTCCAATTCCAGACCTGTCGGAGGGTCGCCAACTCTTTGCGGATCGTTGTGGATGAGACCCTTTTGCCGCGTCGACCAGTTTCTTTACTTCGGCGATCAATGTAGCACTGCAAATCCGAGGAAGCGAGGACGGGGACCACACGCCGCGAGCCGAGCACGCGTTTCAGATGCCGACCGTGTATCTGCATCGTGAGTAGTGTCGATGCTTCGAGCGTGCCGTCCGCGAGTTGGTCGAAGTAGTCGCTGAATAGTGCGGACAGCGTCGTTGTGGTTCGCTTATTGGCTTCTGAACCATCGCCTCGCTTCCCATCCGACAGCAGAAACGTCGCCACGTCTGCGGAACCCGGTACGTCCAATCGACCGGACGCAGCCAGACGGATCGTCTCTTCGAGCCGCGTCAGGCGAGACTCGGCCGTGCCGATCGACTTGGTGCCGAGCGACTTCTTGTACCGCCGACCTTCGAAGCGGAAGATGACCGAAAATCGACCGTTGCGTTGCTCCAACGATGCCATTGAATTGGTCCCCAATGCAGGAGGAACGAAGTTCCCAAATTGTTCCCATTTGCCGTGGGAACATCGGGAATCCTATGCATCGGAAACGCACGCGGGAGGCCGCCGATCACAAAAAAAGCCCACAAAACACAGGGAATTGAAGGCTTTATGAGTTTGATCAGTCCGAACTGACTGCCGAACTTTCTGAGTGCCCCCACTAGGAATCGAACCTAGAACCTACTGATTAAGAGTCAGTTGCTCTGCCAATTGAGCTATAGGGGCTTGATGTTGACCGCGATGAGGCTGGGTCGGGTGATGGACTCTTGCTAAACCATGAAGGTTCGCAGAGAAGTCGTTCGCCCGGCCGAACGGTTCAGTATTTCCGATCGAGCCGTGATCTTCAACCCGTGTGACTGGTCGCGTAAAGAAGATTGGCCGAGTTTGTTCAGCCGATCCTGTCTTTTCCCACCCACGGGCGGAGAACCTCGGGGATTGAGATCGTGCCGTCGGCCTGTTGATTATTCTCCAGCACGGCAATGAGTGCTCGCGTGACCGCCACGGCGGTGCCGTTGAGCGTGTGGACGAACTCGGTCCCCTTCTTGTCGGATTGTTTGCAGCGGATACCGAGCCGGCGCGATTGATAATCGGTGCAATTCGAGGCGCTCGTCACTTCCCCGTACTCTCCGGCATCGCCGCGTCCCGGCATCCAGGCTTCGATGTCGAACTTACGATAGGCCGGTCCGCCGAGGTCGCCGGTGGCGATGTCGACCACCTGATACGGGATTCCAAGCCCCTGAAAAATCGCCTCCTCAACGGCGAGGATTTCCGCGTGCATCTGATTCGAAACGTCGAGGTCAGGCGCCGTGAAGGCGAATAGTTCGACCTTCGTAAACTGGTGGACCCGATAAATACCCCGGCTCGCTTTGCCGTGGGCCCCGGCTTCGGTACGAAAACAGTGTGAAATGCCGGCCACCTTCTTTGGCAGTGACGATGTGTCGACGACCTGATCGCGCATGGCCCCGCCAAGCGTGATTTCCGCGGTCGCCACGAGGCTCAGATCGCTCCCCTGCACCGAATAGATTTGCGTCTCATCGCCTCGCGGGTTGAAGCCGATGCCGGCGAGGACGTCATCGCGGGCGAGGTCGGGCGTCGTGCAAATCGTGAAGCCCGCTTTGACGGCGTGCTGCACGGCGTACTGCATCAGTGCCAGTTCCAGCAGCGCCGCCTCATTCTTCAAAAAGTAAAAGCCGCTGCCGGCCACGCGGGCTCCTGCCTCGAAGTCGATCAGGTCGTGCTTCTCGGCGAGTTCGACATGGTCGAGGGCTTTGAAGTCGAATTCAGGCGGATCGCCGACCGTCCGCAAAACCTTCGCATCGTCTTCACCACCGATCGGCGTGTCAGCATGGGTCAGATTAGGAATCAACGCCTGCGTTTCGTAGAGCTGACGCTCGACCTCTTTCCGCTGTTCCTCGATCGCCGAAATCTGGCCGCGCATCGACTTTCCCCGCTCGATCAAAGCCGGGCGCTCATCGGCGGTCGCTTTCGGGATCTTGGCCGAGGTCTCCTTTTGCTCGCGACGCAGCTCTTCTTCACGTGTGATCAGATCCCTTCGCTCGTCCCGCAGGCGAACGACCTCGCCGACGTCGGCTTTAACCCCGCGATCGCGACAGTTCTGTTCGACGGCCTCACGATTGTCGCAGATGAAATTCAGGTCCAGCATTTCCGCTTCCGGTCCGAGAGAAATTCGTTTCGAGGACTCTATCGACTCTTGGAATATCAAAGAAGGGAAGCGAGCGACTTTGCAGATGGTTTGATGCTTCGAAAAATCGTATGGGAGCTCTCAGAATCCGGTCGACGCTGAGATTTTCCGCCACAGGCCGACAAGCAGTTTCGCAAACACCGGCGCACCAATCAGAAATCCGACGGCCAAGAAGAAGTGAAGGGCGATCGGCCATACGCCCCAAAGTCCGTCATCCGGCATCAGATACTGTCCGCCGCCACTATCGAATTGGTAATGCAGGTAGTAGATCAGGGCGTCGACACCTCGTTTCATTTGCCACAGCCCGACAAACCCGATCGCGAGCGTGACCAATTCGCAGTGCCCGATGCGAACGAGCTTCAATGATAGCTCTTCTTGCCCCGGCAAGGTGACTCGCGCGATCCAAGGTGCGACGATCCAAAGCATAATCGCGGAGATTCCGCCGATCCCGACGGCGAGGCCCCTCGCCGTCCAAAATAATGTGGACCGTGATGTGACAATCAGAAAATCGGCTTCCTGGCCGGACGAATTAGAAAGTCGTTCTTCGACGTAATAGACAATCCACTGCGAAAGGCTGCCGACCCCCGAATTGATCCAAATAATGAAGAGCACAACAGCAGCGACGCGGTAGGCGAGCGTCCCGATGCCGATGGGTGTGATTTCGTCATTGGTTGCCATTGGACTGCTTAAATTTAATCACAAGTAGGAAGAATAGGCCGGCGGTGAGAACCGTTATAAGATCGATTCCCTTCTCTATGCAATCACGCTTAAAATATATTCATTTAGGTTCATGGCGAATCTGAATGGCTCTGCAAATTCATAACGGTCGCAATTCCCGCCCAGGCACTTGTCGTAAGTCGCGCTAAGAGGTTGGATGTTAAGATCAGAACGATCGAAAACGTTAGTTTCATTCCGGTTGTCAGCGGGCCGGTCAGGACTCCCGTTGAGTACGGAGTCCACATGGGGGTGCCGCCGGAAATCATGCTAAATTGAATTTGCAGCATCATCGCGCCCAACGATTCTTTGAGCAACCAGAGTCCGACGCACGCAATCGCCAACGTCAACAGATCGACGGTGGTCGGCCGATAGCCCGAAGGTGACGGCTGGGAGTCCGCCTGTCCCGTTATGATCAGCCGAGCCAGAAGCGGCGCGGCGATCCAGACAACAACGGAAACCAAAATCCCAAGTCCACACGTGGCCGCGCGGCTAAACCAATAATTGCCGCTGTGCGGTAGCCAACCACTACCATCATACGACCCAAAAGCATAAGTTGTCGGGTAAATGGAGGGAGTGAAAGTGTTCCCCCCCGGATACGGGGCAATCCCGGACACGTTCCACGCCCCGGTTCCACGCTCGGCGACGTAGTCGCCAAGATCACACACACCCCGGCAGACCCAAAATATGGCGACTGCCAGCGCGATCATTCGCACTCCCACTTTCGCAGAGTCACGCCGCGTGTCGCTCGCCATTCTTCCTACCCTCGCTTCGAATCACCTTGAAGCCCGAGCCCAACCCGCTGAACAAGAACCCATCCTGACAAACAGATGAGATAGCCGCTATCCTGCGCTTAATTCAGTTCCGCAATAAATAGTTTCACGGTGTGATCACGATAGTGGGCGAGCGAATGCGGAGTGCTTTTAGCCTAACGGCTTCAACCTCGCTTCTAAAGACCGACTCAGCCCCGCGACCTCGAATTTCGTGCATGCGCCGGCCATCATACTGACGACCACCGCATGTTTTTCTAAGTAGATAATCCAAAGAATTGAATCGTCTTCACTGACGTGTTCTCCGAATCACCGCAGAGCACCTCACTCTTCCGAATGCCGATTGCCATTTGGACTTCTCTTATGTGAACATCGCGGTCGGGTTTGTTCCGCACCGTTCGACGTGTCGCGAGTCGACGATTGTGGTACGCTCTCGGGGGTCTCAAGCAAACACTCCGTTGCCGCACCAATTTTCAAATCGTGGTCGATGAACTCTTCGCCGCCGTCCGACACTGATACCCCGAAGCGAACTTGGCTTGGCGCGATCGGCCCGGCACTGATCGTGGCCGCGGTCGTCCTTGGACCCGGCAGCATACTCACCAGTTCGAAGGTCGGGTGCGAATATGGTTACGAACTCCTGTGGATGCTCGCTGCCGCTGGGTTATTAATGGCGGCGACGACGGCGACATCGGCCGTGTTGGGGCAATCGTTCAGCAATACGCTCTGCGGGGAACTGGCTTCTCGACTGGGTCGTCCGGCGGCGGCTATTGTTGGTCTCACGCTGTTCCTGATTGTCGCCTGCTTCCAATCGAGCAACAACACCGCTGTCCTGGCGGGAATCGAACCGTTTTTCGGTGCAAATTCTTTTGCTTCCGTGTTAATGCTCCTGGGATTGCTCAACGCATGTGTGATTGCGGTCTTAATGCTATCTCGCGACCTGTACTCACACATTGAAAAGTTAATGAAGTTGCTGATCGCAATTATGATCATCGGCTTCTTAATAAATCTCATCTTCGCCGCCCCTTCGATCACACAGGTCGCATTCGGATTGATCCCCTCAATACCGGACGGCATTTCCGGAGACTTTTTTCCGACGGTCGAACAGGGGACGATCATCGATCCGTGGTGGGCGACTCAGGGGATGATTGCCACCACCTTTTCGATTGCCGGAGCATTTTATCAATCCTACCTCGTGCGGGAGAAAGGTTGGACATCCACTGAATTGCGGCGCGGACTGGCTGATTCGGCGATCGGTATCGCCGTCTTAGTGCTGGCCTCGGCAATGATCATGGTGACGTCGGCTGCGGTGCTGCACGGCCGGGTCGCTGCAAGCGAGCTGAAATCGGCTGCCGACGTCGCTGCTCAACTAAAACCGCTGTTCGGGCTGTTCGCCACGGTGCTGTTTTCCGTCGGTATTTTTGCAGGAGCCTTCAGTTCATTTCTGGTCAATGCCATGATCGGAGGAACGCTGCTTGCGGATGGATTCGGCTGGAATCCTTCAATCGATGGGCGCCCGGCAAAACGATGCACCGTTGCCGCACTACTGGCGGGTTTTCTGTTCGCCTCAGCCATGCAGGTCGGGGCCGTCAATAAGGTCGACGTGATCATTTTTGCACAGGCCTTAACCGTTTTGGGGGGTCCGGTCCTCGCGTTAACGCTCTTATACCTCGGCATCGTGCTCGAAAAATCAAAGCGACCGAGTTGGATCATCCCCGTCGCTATAATTGCGTGCGTCGTCACAACAATGCTTGCGGCCCGCACCGCTTGGAAGATTTGGTTGACCGTTACTCTTTGATCTGACACCGTCGTTAACACTTTTGAGATCGTTAAGAAAGAGTTGTTAATGAACCTTTCGATATACCCGAACCGCGAGGAAATGGGAGCCGCGGCCGCCCGACTCGGTACTGAAGCGATCCGTTCGGCAATCGCAAACCGTGGCTCTGCCAACATCCTCGTTGCGACCGGTTCGTCGCAATTTGAGGTCTTGGAGCACCTCGTCGCCGAGTCCAATATCGACTGATCGCGGGTCACCGGATTTCATCTCGACGAATATCTCGGGCTTTCCTCATCACATCCGGCATCCTTTTGCCGGTACCTGAAAGAGCGATTCGTCGATCAAGTGACACTCGCAGAGTTCTATTTCCTCTCGGGCGACGGCGATGCCGATCAGATACGGCGGCGAACTGGTGACGCGATCAAGGCCCATCCGATTGACGTCGCCTTTATCGGGATTGGAGAAAACGGCCACATCGCTTTCAACGACCCGCCGGCCGACTTTAATACGCAGGAGCCTTACATCATCGTTAATCTGGACGACGCCTGCCGAAGACAACAACTTGGGGAAGGCTGGTTTGAGTCCCTCGATGAAGTGCCGACCCGGGCGATCAGCATGTCGGTTCAGCAAATATTAAGGTCTCATTTAATTGTGTGCAGCGTGCCTGACTCGCGAAAAGCCGCAGCAGTCCGCAACAGCGTCGAGGGTCCGGTATCGCCCAATGTGCCGGCGTCGATTCTGCAAACTCACGCGAACATGCATCTGATGCTTGATCACGCAGCCGCAAGCGATCTCAACCCCCAGATGACGACGGACCAATAATGAAAGAGCAATCGGGCTACGTCGACCTGCAGGTGAATGGATATGCCGGGGTAGACTTTAATTCCGACGGGCTGACTGCCGAACGCCTTCACGAAGCGTGCGTTGCATTAAGACGTGATGGCGTCGAATCGATTCTCGCCACGATCATCACCGATGACGTCGACACGATGTGTGATCGGCTTTCGGCAATCGTCGCCGGTCGCTTGATTAGTGAAAATGCCAAGCAAACGATTGCAGGCGTTCACATCGAAGGTCCGTTCTTAAACCGCAATCCCGGATACATCGGCGCTCATCCGCAATCGGCCGCCCGACCGGCCGATTGCGGGGTGATGCAGCAGCTCTTGGAGGCCGCGGGCGGACTTACAAAAATCGTTACCCTCGCGCCGGAATGCGACGCCGGATTCAAAACGACCCGCTGGCTTTCTGAGCAAGGGATCGCCGTTGCCGCCGGACATAGTAACGCCACACTCGATGAACTTCGTGGGGCGATCGATGCCGGTCTTTCGATGTTTACTCACCTTGGGAACGGATGCCCGGCCGAACTTCCTCGGCATGACAATATCGTGCAACGCGTCCTGTCGCTTTCAGATCAGATTAAGATCAGCTTTATAGCAGACGGAGCCCACGTGCCGCTCTTTGCCTTGAAGAACTATCTAGATTTGGCCGGAATAGAAAATTGCATTGTCGTCTCAGACGCCATTTCGGCCGCAGGGTTAGGGCCGGGGCGCTATACACTCGGTGGACAAACCATTGAGGTCGGTGACGACCTGATTCCGTGGTCCGCCGACCAGACACACTTTGTCGGGTCGGCAACTACGATGCGGCGAATGGAAGAGAACTTACTATCAATAGGTTTAAGTCGCGAAGAGACTGACTTTTTACTGCGAGTCGGTCCAGAGACACTGCTGGACATCAATTGATCATTATTCGTTCTTTAAATTCGACTTTCGCGGAAACAGTTGCCAAGGGGTGCCAAGTCATTGATTTTGAAAGGATTTCTTCCTGCCATTGGCATGACGGCGCGGAAAAAGCATTTGGGAGCTGCTCGACGGGCTGACTGAATAACTCACTCAATCGTCCGATGTCGAACGCAATAACTTCATCGATTGGTACTAACAAATGAGAAGTGATTGCTATACCAGCCCGAGGCGCAAGCCGATGGTCGATCAACTAGCGATTTTCCCGACGGCTTGCGCCTCGGGCTTGTATGCCGGGCGATTTGAAACCGCTACTAGAGGGTCTTGGTTGCCGATGGTCACCGACAGAGCGACTCCTGTAACGATCAACTTTCTCTCAGCTTTCTCTCAACTGCGAGTCTGTGATTGATACATGATAGATTCTTGCGTAACGCTGGTGCGCCTCGCGAAGAGCAAAATCTGCGTCTAACACGCTCCCCCATCGCATTTCCGTTGCCGAAGTCTGATAATCATCTAGTCTGAGTGAAACGTTTCGCTTTCCGCGCGACATGGTCTTTTTAAAGGAATCGCCTTGTGACTGATGACCTCTTCCGTCAAGGCTTCGATCGCCGCCGATTCCTAGCCGGCTCTGCCGCAGCGGTCGCGATGAGCGGGATCGCTCGACCAAGACCTGCTCAAGCCGAGTCGCGTGATGCGGGCGAGAAAGTCGTTCTGGCTCTGATGGGCATCCGCACCCGCGGTCTTCAATTGGCGGCACTGCTGCGAGAGCTGCCCAACATCGAAATCGCTTACGTCTGCGATCCCGATGAACGGCAAATCGAACGCGGTATCGAGGCCATCTCCGAACATGAAGGGAACCGCCGTCCAACGGGAGTGCGAGATTATCGCGAGGCGCTGGACGATCCCGCGATCGATGGCTTGCTTTGCGCCGCGCCGAACCACTGGCACGCCGCAGCGACCATCACGGCGTGCCAGGCGGGGAAGAATGTTTATGTCGAAAAGCCCTGCAGTCACACGGCCGAAGAAGGCGAGCTGATGATCTCGGCCGCAAAGGACAGTGGAAAGGCGGTCCAGGTCGGAATGCAGCGACGCAGCGGAGCCCTATACCAGCAAGTCGTGCGGAGAATTCGCGAGGGCGTCATCGGAGATATTCTGTTCGCGAAGTCTTATTACTACCGGCGGCGTCCCTCGATCGGCCGGGCTACTCCGGAAAGTCCGCCGGCGTGGCTCGACTACGACATCTGGCAGGGACCGGCGACGGCTCAGCCTTATCGGCCGAACATCTTGCACTACAACTGGCACAATTTCTGGCACTGGGGCAACGGCGAGATTGGCAACAACGGCGTCCACATGCTCGACATCTGCCGCTGGGCGATGGACATTGATTTTCCTGAGCAGGTCAACGTCACCGGTTCAAAGCTTCGTTTTGATGATGACCAGCAAACGCCCGATACGATGGTCGCGAACTATCAGTGCGGCGAGAAAATGATCACTTGGGAGGGCATCAGTTGGAGTTCGTCGCTCAAACCGGAGGGACAAGTCGGAATCGAATTTCGCGGTACCGACGGCACGCTGGTCGTCAATGATGCGGGCTACCAGGCGTTCGGGCCCGATCGAAAATTAATCGAAGAGCATCAGGCCGACCGGGGCGATACCGCGCATTTGAGCAATTTTCTCGACTGCATCAGGGGTGACGCAACGCCGCAATGCGGGATCAGTGACGGACACCGCAGCGCCCTGTTTTGCCATCTCGCGAACATCGCGCACCGCACTGGGACGCCGATTGAGATCGATTCGAAGACTGGTCATCTCCAAGATGCAGACGCAGCCCGCGACTTATGGGGCTGCGAGTATCGATCCGAATGGATGCCGACCGTCAGTTGACGATCGGTCAGCCGTCCTAAGCCTGCGACACCGACCGAGAGGCCGGCATCGATGAAGCTTTAACTCGTTCGGTCAAACGCACGAGTTCAATCCTTGGCGCCGACGGCTTTGGGAAGTACGCGGCGAGCCAATTCGGTCGCTGCCTGTTCCAGCGCCTTCTTACCGGCAATATGCTCGGCCAGATCAACGACCGTTTTATTTTCGCGGTCCGAAGCGAGAATCTTGCCGGTCGCCCGCTCGACCGCTTTGACCTCGACGCGGGCTTTGACGGACACAAGATTTCCTCGGCGTACCGCAAACTCTGAAAATGCCTCGCCGGTGATCACGACATCGGCTTCGGAGCGGTCGGCCGTCTCGGGATCGAGGACTTCGAAACCAAGTGCATCGCAGATGCGGGTCAGTTCGGTTTGGGCGGCCGGGTCGACCGTCCGCTGACCGACATGCTCCTCAGCGATCTCAATAAATAATGTTGGCCGCGGCTTTCCTTTGAGCGCCCGTTGCAGTTCCGCGACGACATCTTTTTCAGCTTTCGCATTGGGGACCAGCTTCGCCAAATCCTTCTCCAGCACGCGTCCGATCTCCGAACCGAGTTTCGCCGCGAGCTCGGTGAAATCATCGCTCAGTCGTCCCCGAACTGAGGCGCCCGAGACGCGGGACGTTTCCGTGCCGATCAATTTGGCGACGAGAACGAGTTTGGCATCGACCTGCACGATCGAGCCGGTCACCAGTAATTTTGCACCGCTCAACTGTCCGATCTTCACCGCCTTATCGGTTGCGACCATACCGGTAAGATTGAGCTCGAGTTCGTCGGCGGCTTTGGCGAGGTCCTGACGTTCGACCAACTCCACCTGCGGAACGAGTATGAGTTCAGCGAATAACAAATCGGTGAGCTTCGCCCCGTGGCCGGCGATGTCTTCGCCTCGTTCCGAAAAACCGAGGACCGCGGTCCGGACCGCCGAATCATCGGCGCTGCTATAACCGGCGAACAAGCAGAGCATTGCGGCTGCCAACATTGACTGAGCGGTATGAGTTCTTGTTAGGAGCACGGCGATAAATCCTCTTTTAAGTTTGGTAGGGTTAATCTTCTCGGTGGGGATCAGGCTCATCCGGCGAACCGGTAGCTGAGTTTTTTCGTAACGCGACTTTTTCCGAACGGCCATCACGACGCAACTTTATTTGAGTGAGCGCGGTTTCGAACAGCCGACGCAGCAATAATCGAGGCGAGGCATCGCCCCATGACTCGACGATCGGGACACCGACCAGCATCAGATGCCCGCCCTTTTTCCCGTTTCCAGTAACGGACAATATTTGCCAGTCGGCCTCGTTGTCCGGCACCGCAATCAATCGTCGCCTTATGAGGGCTAAATTAAAGCCAGGGTTGCCGTCGTTTCGCGACCAATACGCGACATCGAGCGAATCCTTCTTGCTCGGCAAATTGGATATCGTCCCCAAAGTGACCTGCTTGAAATGACGTCGAACGGGCTCGTCGGCATCTGTCTCTCTAATGAGCGAACTTAATGGGAAACCGTCGCTCGAGGGCCGCAATACCAGCACCTGCTTTCCCGCTCGAGTCGCAGCAATCGCGGCCTCACTCAAACTTTGACGATAAGCGAACTCGGTCCTTTCGCCGAAGATCAGAATTCCCTCTTCGATCTCGCCGACACCCGACAGCGAATGCAGCTTCCGATATTCGAGTTCCTCAGCGTCAAGCACATCGTGCGATTGACCGAGGTCATCGTAAACGGCGACTCCCACGTCGGATAATTTGCCGCGAAGCCCCGACAGCACGTCCGGCCCCACGACATTGAGACGTTGGGAGAACGAGTGCGATCCCGCTGAATCCGCGTAAGAGACGATCAGCGTCGCATCGACGACCAGCCCCGCTTCGACCTTCGGAAGTTGCACCGAAAGAGTCGGGCGCCCCTCTTCTTTCACCGTCTCTTCAAACCGGAACCGTCCTGTCCGGACGACCGTGCCGTCTACCTCGAACGCCCAGCGAGCGTCGCGGACATCAGACAATTCTTCCTTCAGAATTAGTTCAAGTTCGACCTCACGGTCCGACAACTGATTGCGTTGCCCCGGTGCGAAATGGACCGGGTCGCCGGCGTGGCAAACAGACAGCAACGCCAATAGCGCGGGCCACAGAAGCACCCAAGGCGATCTGCAGTTCGATAATTTTTTGTGACAATCACGGTCCACGAAGGCCATGTTGCTCGCCGAGTGAAGTCTGACGTCGGTCACCGGAAATCTTGTGCAGATTATCATCGCTGAACATCACCGCCGGTTCAATCATGATCGCGGTTCCGGCTCTTGCGACGGCCGATTGCACTGAAGCTGCTCGGCTGAATCTGCTCAGCCGACTGTTGATCGCTAATCGACCATGACCAGTTCCTTCATCTCCCGCACGGCGCGTTCCATCCCGACCAGAACCGCCCGGCTGACGATACTGTGCCCGATGTTAAGTTCGTGCATTTCCGGTATGCGGGCCACTGGGCCAACGTTGCGATAAGTCAATCCATGACCGGCATTCAGGAGCAGATCGCATTGCCGGGCGTGCTTGCCGGCTTTGGTGAGGACATGCAATTCATGGTCGCGAAGTGATCCCTCGTTCGCTTCGGCGTAGGTGCCGGTATGGAGTTCCACCGCGGCGACACCGAGCTCTTTAGCGGCGTCGATTTGTTGCTCATCAGGGTCAATGAACAAACTGACTTCGATCTGGGCCTCGTGCAGTCGCTCGACACAGTGACGGACGCGATCGATGTTTCCGAGCACGTCGAGCCCGCCTTCGGTCGTGACTTCCTCTCGCTTCTCCGGCACGAGACACGCCTTGGCCGGTTTGACCTCGCAGGCGATGTCGGTAATCGAATCTTCGCAAGCCATCTCCAGATTCATCGGAACCTGCAGCGTTTCGCGAAGGACTCGGACGTCGCGGTCCTGAATGTGCCGACGGTCTTCCCGAAGATGCACCGTGATGCCGTCCGCCCCGGCGAGCTCCGCCAATGCTGCGGCCCATACGGGATCGGGCTCAACAGTCCGGCGGGCCTGCCGGATCGTGGCGACGTGATCGATGTTGACGCCGAGCAGGGGCATATTGATGAGCCGGGAGTGAGGAAAGGGAGCGAGTGACCGCCGTCAGTTTATACCGACGCTCGCAGATGTCATGGAAGTAACGACGCCCGTTGAGGAAGTTGGTTCGCCGGGATAGCATCAATGGTTGCCGAATCATCCAATCCCTTCGCCCGCAAGGAGCCGCCATGTCTATCGCCGAAGCACCGAAGCAAACCGCGCCGGAGATCAAGCAAACCCAGTGTTTCATTGGCGGGGAATGGGTCGACGCCGCGAGCGGGGAGACGTTTGAAACGATGAACCCCGCGACCGAAGAGATCATCGCGAATGTCGCCGCGGGGGATGCCGAGGACATCGATCGGGCGGCTAAAGCGGCTCGCAAGGCCTTCGACAGCGGCCCGTGGTCGAAGATGGATGCCCGCGATCGCGGGCGGCTGATGTACAAGCTCGCCGACCTGTTCGAAGACAACTTCGACGAACTGGCGGCGCTCGAAACGCTCGACAACGGCAAGCCGATCAGCGACAGCCGCAACGCCGATCTGCCGCTCGTGATCGACTGCCTCCGCTATTACGCCGGCTGGGCCGACAAGATCGAAGGCAAAACGATCCCGATCCGCGGCAACTACATGTGCTACACGCGGAGCGAGCCGGTCGGCGTCGCCGGGCAGATCATTCCGTGGAACTTCCCGATGCTGATGGCCGCTTGGAAGTGGGGCCCCGCACTGGCCGCGGGCTGCACCATCGTGATGAAGCCGGCCGAGCAAACGCCGCTGACCTGTTTAAGAATGGCCGACCTCGCGCAGGAAGCGGGATTTCCCGATGGCGTCATTAATATCGTCCCAGGTTACGGCCCGACCGCCGGCGCCGCGGTCGTCGACAACCCACTGATCGATAAGGTCGCGTTCACCGGCTCGACGGAAGTCGGAAAAATGATCATGAAGAACGCGGCGCAATCCTTAAAACGGGTCACGCTCGAATTGGGTGGCAAGAGCCCGAACTTAATTTTTGCCGACGCTGATTTAGAGCAGGCCGCGCAAGGGGCCTTCATCGGACTCTATTTAAATCAAGGGCAGTGCTGCGTGGCATGCTCGCGGATTTTCGTCGAAGACGACATCCACGATCAAATGGTCGACAAACTCGTCGGCATGTCGAAGGAACGCAAAGTCGGCGATCCGTTCGACCCTTCGACCGAGCAGGGGCCGCAGATCGATAAGACGCAGTTCGATAAGATTCTGGGCTATATCGAGTCGGGCAAGAGCGAAGGTGCGACTTGTCTCACCGGTGGCGGGCGTCAGGGAGATCGCGGCTATTATATCCAACCGACGGTCTTCACCGATGTCAAAGACGATATGAAAATCGCCCGCGAGGAAATCTTCGGCCCGGTGATGCAAATCATGAAGTTCAGCGACATCGATGAAGTCGTTAAGCGCGGCAACACCACAGAATACGGCCTCGCCGCATCGGTCTTCACGCGAGACGTCGCCAAGGCCCATAAAGCCGCAGCCACTCTTAAAGCCGGCACCGTGTGGGTCAACTGCTACGACGTCTTCGACGCCGCCGCCCCCTTCGGCGGCTTCAAACAAAGCGGCCTCGGCCGGGAACTCGGCGAAGCGGCGCTGTCGAATTATATCGAAAGCAAGACGGTGACGATGAGTTTGGATTAAGGACGGCAAGCGGAAGGAACAGGGATGGCTTCTGAATCATTGCTCAAGTGCGCCTTGGTCGCTCTCACATGGCTGGCGGACATTAATATGTTCGGCATGCCGAAGTTCTTTGATCAACTTCCTACCGATCTCAACGAGACGTCTCTCGACCGGAGATTGCACGGAATCTGGGAACTCAACGGGAAAGACCAGTTCGGGCGACGAGAGCGTACGTTCGTCTTTATCGCGCCGGCGGGCGGCGACGTCGTCGTCCCGTCGGTCAGCGATGGCAACTATGGCTTTCGGCAGCAACGGGATTTCCTTCCAAACTTTACCGGGCCGATCCAGCGGGCAACGGTCGTCGAGCATTCTGCCAAATCGACAGCGACCTACTCTTATCTTTTTTACTCATTTCGCATCCGCGACCGGAACTTCGCCTTCTTCCCGGTCATCGCTCGTGACGCCACCGAGGGCGAATTTGACTACTTGGTCGCTGAGTACGATGTCTCCCCGGACGAGTTCGACTTCATCTTCTGGAACGGGCAATTTACAGTTGAGCAGGAAGGAGTTCGGGAATCGGACAGAGAGTTTCTGGAAGTCGGCGACTGCGGCGAGCGAAATTATCTCAAGAACGTCGTTATCAAGAGTCGTTCAGGAAGACAATCGCTTACGCTGCTACTTGCCAACCAATTCGACATCGACGGCAGGCAGAACGCCGGCGGTGGATACGTCCGACGCGGCCCTCCCGTCAAACAATCTGAATTGGTTGCGCCGCCCGATCTGATGCCGCCTCCGGTAGAGGCGCGAAAGCCGGGTACAAGCTGAATTGGTCGGAGTCCGCGCAACGCCTCGCTGAGAGATGAGAACACCTCAGCGGTCCGTGGAGCACGAAATTTCGCCGCTACGGCTCGCCCGATAAATCGTCTTCAATCGTTTTCAGATCCGCTTCGCTCATGCCCGGAGCCGAACGCCGCAGCATCTCGAGGAAGTGATGAACCCCATCGTCCCCAGCGGGGAAGCCGATGTTGCCGTCGGGGCCGTCTGACGTCGCGAGGACCTGGCGATCCTGATCGAGAATTGCGATCCACGGAATGCCGCGTCTGGTTTCGCGTAGTGAGTCCATCACCTCGCCGGAACCTTTCCATCGATCATCGATAACAACGTGCACGAAGTGCTTGTCGAAAATCTTCTTATGCTTGTCATAAAATCGCGAGAGCAATAAACATGGCCCGCACCACGTAGCTGATTCGTGCAGAAAGATGCGTTTGTCTTCTGCCTTCGCCTTGGAAACAGCTTCGCCGAGAAGGACACTTGCATCTTTCGCCTGAGTCCGATGCCGCTTGAAAAATGCGATGACCGGGGCGAATCCTTCGTCGAGATATTCAGGTCGCACGACCTCGTTCACAGGTTCGCCAAGGCCATTAACGATCACAAGACGAGGCTTCATCGGGTCGTTCTGAGCGATGTTCCATTCGCCAAGTATCGTTGCGACTTCTTCTTGAGTCACATCCAGATAGGTGTAGCGAAAATCCTGCCGCATCTCTTTCAGACGATCGTCCTTTCGAATTGTATTATAAAACTCGAACGCAGACTCGTCATTCGGGTCCCCGATGAAGATCGCGGCATTGGCATTCATCAGCCGGGCATCCCGCGCTGCCTGCTTGATCCGGTCAAGCGACTTCTTCTGGCTGCTAAAACGTCTTGTGAAGTATTCCTTTTCGGTCGGCGGCCGGTACGGTTCGGGAAGCTTAAGAGTCCCGAGGTCGATTTGCTCGGATGATTCCGGCGTGACCGTGGTGACCCGCAAATAAACATTATCGATCGTGTGCTGAATTTTGTAAGTCTGGCCGACAACCAGGTGATTCAGCAGGAATCGGCCTTCTGCATCGGTTTTCACGCTTGCCCCGAATTCATGGGACATCAGGCCGTCATCGGACCTGAGTTCGATACCGTAGATCAAATCGCGATCGGCCGCCGGACTATTGGTGTCGGTCTCGATCAAGACTCCGGTTGCTGAGGCAGCCGGGCTAAGGCGAATCACAACCTCGGACTCCGTTTCGCCGACAGCAGCGACACCATAGAGATTCTTATCGGCCAGTTCCGCATAGATAAGAAGCTTTGCGGGCGTCCGCTGAATCGCGAATCGTCCTTGATCATCCGTCTTTGCCTCTGTTCGATTGGCGAAGTCGATCGATGCGACCTCGACGCGGGCCTTGGCAGCAGGCTCGTCCTGATCGCCGACGAGCACCCGACCTTTCAGCAACGAATACTCGCGCGGCTCGACTTCAATATCGAAACGGACGTTTTCTTCCCCGTTGACTTTCACCGTCTGAGTCGCGGAGATTCCGGACCTTAATGTGTATTCTCCCGGGCCGACGAAGAATTCGAACTGACCGTCGCCATCGGTTCGTACTCCCCAGTGAAGACGTGGCGCGACGACGTAGTTGACGTTACCCGGGTTCGGCAATTTCACGCCGTCCAACTCGTCGAGCCGTTTGCCGGAAAGCGTCAAATTGACTTGCTGGTCTTTCAGCAACTCGTGGTTCTTCTTCCGGACGACCCGGCCATGAATTCGCGTCGCAGGCGTCAGTTGAAGTTTCAGTTCGGGGACCGGCTGTCCTGAGAGGACCGGCAACCCGTCGAACGGAACCGTCGCCCACTTCTCGTTGTAAGCACCGATGATGTAAATGTGGTCGGGTGCGAGGCCGACTTCGAAACGCCCGTTTTCATCGGAAAGAGCGCCTCCGTGGTGTCCGTCGAATGAGTAATCTGCACCGTCCGCCTGAACGAGCATGGGTTCGCCCGTGTAGGGAGACCCGTCTTGATCGATTAGTTGTCCCTGAACTTTAACCAGTCGCGGGAGGGCCAGTGTTAAATTTCCGTCGGCGGAATCGAATAGATACTCGCCCCGCGTTCGGACGTAGTCATTACTCACCGTAGGCCAGAAAGTCAGGCTTTGCACCTTTCGATCGCGCCACTCGGGAATCCAATCGAATGTGGCAACGCCGCCGACATCGGTCTTCTCGGTGGCGAGTTCGTGCAGGTAAGATAAATTAAAATGTTCAATCTCGCTCGGCTTCTTGAGCAGCCACAGGCGGACGGTGGCATCTTTAATCGGAGAACCATCGACTTCGGTCAATCGAACTCGGATCGGCTCACCGGCAGTCAATTGCAGATTGATCGGCTCTGACAGATCCGGGGGCTCCGTGACCGAGCCGAGATGTGCAGACTTCTGGTCCAGAAAAATGCGGTAGTCGAAACCGACGCCGCTTTTTTTCGCAAACGCCTGTTGAACCACAGCGTCCTGCGGCAGCAGAATCTCCGCCCGTCCTGTCGCATCGGTCAAACGGCTGACCGTCTCTCCCGCCACAAACACCCCGGCGTGGGCGTCGCGGCAAGGAACGCCGTCCCCGTCGACGACATTGAGCACCACGACCTTGGCCGCTTCGAGCCTAATTTCAATTTGACGGAGTCGCCTGCGGATCGTTTCGGTCGCGCGAGCCGCGTCAGCCTGCTCACCCACGACTGCCGGGAAACGGACGTCGCCGCACAGGGGCGTCGACCCCGGTAGTCGAGCCGTCACGGTGAGTCGATGCCGTATGAGATCAGCAGGCCGGATCTCGGTGTCGAATTCGAACCGGCCGTCAGAATCGGACACAATCCCGGTGAGCGGCTTGCGGTACGCAAGTCGAAAGTCCACTTCGGCGCTCACCGCGGGAGAACCGTCCGGGAGCACGACCCGTCCGGAGACGGTCAACGAATTCGGCGTATCGGAGTCGCCGTAGGCGATTGGCAATACGCCGATCAGGAACAAGACCGATGCCGCAATCTCCAGGCGAACCATCTAACACACTCCGTCGGAATTGCCGATTCGTAAAGCAATCCAAAGGTACAGATGCCTGTGCAGTGCGTCAAAAGAATTCAGCCGCATTGCTTCAGCGATTGGTTCCGCTGCGACAGCCCCCTTCCTTGCAACGTCGCCCCCGGTCGCCTACCTTCCCGCGCTGGGAATTGACCAACTGTTTCGCACGGTTTTGCGCTTTCGAAAAGGAATGACCTGTGGCCGCACTGATCCCCCCGCACGGCGGACTGACTGAACTGATCAACCGGACCGTCGCGGACGACAAGGTCGACGCCTTCAAGTCGGAAGCCGAAGGCCTGACGAAGGTTCCAGTTTCGGCGGCGGATCTTTCGACGGTCTATCGCATTGCCGATGGGACGCTCAGCCCCCTGACGGGCCCGATGGGAGAGGCAGTTTACAACCGCGTGCTGGACGAGTCGGTGATCGAATCGAACGGTGAGCTTTACGCGTGGACGATCCCGCTTTCACTGCCGGTCACGGCCGAACTAGCCGGGCGGATCGAGTCGGGTGAGAAGGTCGCGCTGATCAATTCCGAAGAAGAAATCGTCGGCACGCTCGACGTTTCGGACGTGTTTGAGTGGGACAAAGAGAAATACCTGAAATCGGTTTACGGCACCGAGCGGACGGATCACCCGGGGGCCGACATGGTCCTAAAGAATGATGCGGCCATGACGCATCTGCTCGGCGGCGAACTGCAGGCGCTGCCGCAGCCCAAGAACCCGGCATTCGGGGAGTACGTGCTCTCACCCTTAGAGACCCGAGCGGTTGTCGACGCCAACGGCTATGACGCGGTCGTCGCGTTTCAAACGCGAAACCCGTTGCACCGCGCTCACGAGTACGCGCTCGTCTACGGCTTGGAAGAATTGTTGCGTGACGGCAAGAACGCCGGAGCAGTTCTCAACCCGCTCATCGGCGAAACCAAAGGGGATGACGTCTCGGCCGAGATTCGGATGGAGACCTATGAAAAGTTGATTGCCGACCGTGCGATGGGCGAAGGCGACAGCGATCCGGAGCTGTGGGCGAAAGTCGGCGGCGGAGTCCCCGACCGCGTGATGCTGCTCGGCCTCGATATTAAAATGTTCTACGGCGGGCCGACGGAAGCGGTGATGCACGCGATCTACCGCCAGAATTTCGGCTACACGCACATCGTGATTGGTCGCAAACACGCGGACGCCCCCTACGCTGACGGAACTGCCATCTGGGGCGACTTCGATGCACACGAAATCTTCGACAACCTCAACGGCGATTTAAAAATTCAGCCGGTCAAGGTCGGCTTCGCCGCTTACTATGAATCAATGGGCCGCGTCGACCTGATGGAACGCCACCCGGACGAAAAACCGGTCTTCATCTCCGGCAAGCAGGTCCGCGCGACGCTGCAACAGGGCGAAATGGTCGACCCGCGGATTATGCGGGAAAGCACAAGTAAGATTCTGGCTGAGGCGATGGGGAATTAGGGGTTCGATAAGGAGCGAACAGATGTCGGTCAATCATTCTTCCGCGATTGCACACATGGAAGAAGCTTATAAGCGGATCGTCGATCGTATTGGAAAAGAGAGGTTTGATGTCCCAGCAGACTTCTTCGTAAATCCTAACGACGCCATCGTCGGTGCGATTTACAATGGCTCGCACGATGATCTCCTTAAAATCCGATATCTTATCCCGGAAGGCGTCGACATCAGGAACAGAGGCAGTGACACGAACCATTTGCGAATGCAACTAGTCGATCTTTGCTACGACGAAGGTTGGCCTGGTTCAGTTCATGTGATTTTCTATTCCGATCGAGAAGAAGATCAACCGCTTGAAGACGAATGAGCCTTCACCACGACTTACTTGAACAAGCAAATACTCTTGCCTCGTGCGATGTACGTCGGCCGAAGTCTGCAAACCTTCGTAGAGCGGAATCGGCGGCGTATTGTGCTTTATTTCATTTCCTCATTGAAGAGTCTTGTCGGGGTTTAATAGGCAGCCAACCCGACAGACGGGAATATCGAAACTATTTTGCGCGAGGTTACCAACATTCGGATATGCGACGAGTCTGTGAGATATTTCGAAACCGACCTAAGAGCCAACGTACTCGGCCACACATTGGGGATGCGATTCGAGAGATCAGTCATATATTCGTCGAGAGCCAAGATCGCCGCCACATAGCCGACTACGATCGAAATGCAAGATTGGATCGGAAAAGCACTTTCGAGATGATTGGAAGTATTGAAGCAGCGATCGAGCGATTCAATCGCGGGGACTATTCCCCAGACCGATCACTCTTCTTGGCGGCTTTGGCTACGAAAAGAGACTGGTTCGATAAAGCGAAGAAGAGCGGTTTCGCATGAAGTCCATCTGCGTCTACTGCGGCTCCCGCCCCGGCGACGACCCGCGATATATTGAAGCCGCCAAGACCGTCGGTGGGTTGCTCGCCGAGCGGGACATCACGCTGGTCTTCGGCGGGGGGAGCGTCGGCATGATGGGGGCCGTCGCGGATGCCTGTCTGGAGGCCGGGGGACATGTCATCGGGATCATTCCCGAATTTCTTTCGCAGGAAGAAATTAAGCACCCCGGCGTCGAGGATATGCGGATCGTGCATGACATGCACCAGCGTAAGGCGATGATGGCGGAACTGTCCGACGCTTTCATTACGCTGCCCGGAGGCTTTGGCACGCTCGAAGAACTATTCGAAACGATCACTTGGGCGCAGCTTCGCATCCATCACAAGCCGATCGGAATTCTCAATACCGCAGGCTTTTACGATCCGATGCTGGAATTCTTAAACAATCAATTTCGATCGGGATTTATTAAACGACGTTATCGCGGTCTCTACTTCGTTGCCAATGAGCCGGTAGAACTGCTCGATGCGGTGACGGAGTTCCGCCCGATCGCCGAAGAAGATCTCAGAGCACTCGACAAAATCTGACGGCCATCAAATTTCGGTCTCTTTCGAAACCCATTCAAGAAACGCCGCATTGCCCCCTTGGATCGGTACAGCGACCACGCAAGGGCAATCGTAACTATGCAGTTTTCTCACGCGAGCCGTTAGCGGCTCGACCAACTCCTCGGTCGACTTTCCGATCAGCACCGCTTCGCCCTCGTGTTGAACTTCGCCCTCCCAGCGAAAGACGCTCGTGACTCCGTCGAAGACATTCGCGCATGCCAGCAGTCGCTCTTCGACCAGCGTCCGTCCGATGCGCAGAGCTTCATCGCGACTCCCGGCGGTCATATAGATCAGTGTCGGGTGCATCCCGGTATCCCCCATGTTGTAGGAACGTTGGGTTGATTGTCGGTCCGCATTGGCCGAATCTCAACCGGGCATCATCACTTTATGGGACACGATTATGGACAGGTCTAAACCTGTAGCGGTCGGCCTTGGCGAGCTATTGTGGGATATCTTCGAAGACGGAGAACGCCCCGGCGGCGCGCCGGCGAACGTCGCCTACCACGCCAATCAACTCGGGCTGCGCGGCGTGATTGTGTCCCGAGTCGGAAGTGACGAGCGCGGCAACGGCTTGCTGGATCACCTTCAAACCAAAAGCCTCTCACGCCGATACGTGCAGCAGGATGAGACTCATCCGACCGGCACCGTCACCGTCCACAACGCTAATACCGGCCCCGCCTACTCGATCCACGAAGACGTCGCCTGGGATTACATCGACGCGACTGATGACGTGCTGGCACTGATGCGAGAAGCGGACGCGATCTGCTTCGGCTCGCTGGCTCAACGCACTGAGCAATCGCGAAAAACGATCCAGCGCTGCCTCGACGCGGGGAGCGAAAATTGCCTGAAGGTGTTCGATGTCAATCTCCGCCCACCGCACAATTCGGCAGATGTCATGCGGCCCTCGGCAACGCTCTGCAATGTCCTGAAATTAAACGAGGACGAAGTGCCGGACGTCGCCGAGATGCTCGGAATGGCGGAACGCGAAATCGAACCCTTCGCGAAAGCGTTCGCCGAATCGCAGAACGCGATCGTCGCGATCACGCTCGGAAGCGAAGGCTGCCTGCTCTCACGCGGCGACGAGATTCACCGCGCACCGAGCAAGCAGGTCGAAGTCGCTGATACGGTCGGAGCCGGTGACTCTTTCACCGCAGGACTCGTCTACGGTTTGCTGCACGACTGGCCGCTTGAGAAGGTCGGACGATTTGCGAATCGAATCGGCGGTCTCGTGGCGTCGAGCGAAGGTGCGATGCCCGACCTCGAGGACGACTTTGCACAGCTCAAGCGGGAATTCGAAAATTAATCAAGAGCCGCTGAAGCGACTCGGTATCCACTTTCGCTAAGAAGTGGAGCCTGAGTAAGACCGTCTCCTGTGTGAGCGATTAAACCGCGCGATTCGACTGATGCGCGATTCGGAGCGCTGGTAATCTCAATGGACGCTCGGTTCCCGGCGACCGCCTCACCCTTCGGATTCGATGTCACCCAACAAGTATTGTCGCGGGAAGCGCCGCTATTGCCATTTCGGCCCGGTCGAGTAGAACCATTGACTGACTCGGGCACGCACTCAATGCGAATAATTCCTCCTCCTAACCGAACATGTCGGTGATTGTCATGAAAAATCAACCTCAATACTTTTTATCGGTCGCCTTGGGAATCGCCCTGTCGATGACCTCGGCATGTGCTGAAGAGAAACCGACCTGGAATCAATGGCGCGGGTCCAATCGTGACGGAATCGTGGCGGGCAATAAATGGCCGCAATCGCTGGGAGAGGACACGCTCGCCCCGGTGTGGCGCAAAGAGTTGCCGCCGAGCTACTCCGGGCCGGTGCTCTCAAGAACGACGGTCTTTACGACCGCGACGGAGAACAGGGAAAATGAAGTGGCCTATGCGTTCGACCGAAAGTCCGGAGAGCAATTGTGGCGCACACAATGGCCCGGCGCGATGACGGTCCCGTTCTTCGCCGCGGCGAATGGGAGTTGGATTCGAGCGACACCCGCGTTTGACGGAAACAGCTTGTTTGTGGCGGGAATGCGAGACGTACTCGTCTCACTCGACGCGAAGACCGGCGAGATTCAATGGCAGGCAGACTTCGTGAAGCGGCTCGACGCCCCCCTGCCCGCCTTCGGTTTCGCAAGTTCGCCTCTACTCGACGGTCAATTCCTCTACGTTCAAGCCGGCGCCGCATTCCTTAAGGTCGATAAGGCAACCGGTGACATCGTCTGGAAAACACTTGAAGATCGCGAGGGACGATACGACAGTGCCTTTTCTTCGCCGACCTTCGGCACGATCGGCGGCAAACGTCAGTTGATCGTGCAGACGCGTCAAAAGCTGGCGGGCGTCAACCCGGATAACGGTAAAGTGCTCTGGGAGCAAAACGTGCCGAGTTATCGCGGGATGAACATCCTCACGCCTCAGCAATTTGGCGACTCGTTCTTTACCAGTTCCTATCGAAATAAATCATGGCTGTTCAACATCAATTCGGCCGACGACAAATTTGACGTGACCGAGGCGTGGAGCAGCAATGTTGCGGGTTATATGTCGAGCCCCGTGGTGATCGGCGACCATGTCTACCTGCATCTGCAAAACCAGCGTTTCACCTGCTTTAACTTGCGGAGCGGCGAGCGCGAATGGACATCGCAGCCATTCGGCAAATACTGCAGCCTGATCGCACAGGGCGACCAAATCCTGGCACTCGACGAACGTGGCGTACTGCTCTTGATTAAAGCAAACCCGCAAGAGTTCGAGCTGGCTGAAGAGCGAAGGATCAGCGACGAACAATGCTGGGCCCACGTCGCGGTTGACAAGGATCAGGTTTTCGTCAGAGAACTAAATGGATTAAGCAGTTTTCGCTGGGATAAAGGCGACAATTAATCCTGCGAGTTCCGTGCTGTCGTCGACTAATTCCGTCAGAGTGTTTTCCCAATACGTCACTTCACGTGAAGTGATGCACGCCTGTCCTTACCTTTTTTCGAAAATGACTGAGCTGGCTTCGTCCGCTCGAGATCGTTTTCCGCTGAATGGTCTAGCTCGCCGATGAACTTAACCGCCCATGCTAGTTGAGATTGCTCCCCAATTCAGAGCCTCTTTTCTTTTCAGCTTCGTCGCCCATCAAAAACGTAGTGAAAGTTTCAACACATGAAGAAAAGTGTCCGTTGGATAGGACTTGTCTTCTTCATTCTTCTCTGCCTTGGGGCGGGGAGTCTCGGTGCAATCGCAACCACCCCCGAGATCGCAGGCTGGTACCAGACGCTCGAAAAACCTTCTTGGAATCCGCCCAATTCCGTTTTCGGCCCGGTCTGGACGACGCTCTTTGTGATGATGGCGGTCGCCGCGTGGCTGGTGTGGAAGCCGAAAGGTTTTCGGTCCGCTGCGATCCAGCTCACCCTCTTCGCGATTCAGCTTCTTTTAAACGTTGCGTGGTCTTGGATTTTCTTCGGGATGCATCAGCCCGGCTGGGCATTTATCGAAATCATTGTTCTATGGGCAACGATCTTGGCAACAGCAGTGACCTTCTTCGGGCGGTCAATGATGGCCGGCTGGCTGATGATGCCGTACCTCGCGTGGGTCAGCTTTGCCGCCGTCTTGAACTTTACAATCTGGCAATTAAACGCATAGCACCTTCAAGCAGGTCGGTCGCTTCGTTTCTTTGATGCGTCTCTTCGCGCGAAATTATTTCAAGAGTGATCCCGAGTGTTCCGATAAATTTGGCTCGGCCAGAAAACACTGCCACTCATTGACGAGGTGAAGCGAGCTGGAGACATCTGCTATTCCAACAGATTTCCATCATTAATCAGGAACAGCCTCTCTGGGTGCTTGTATTGATCTTCGGTAATTTTGCGAGCAGACCCGTCGGTGAATGCGGCTGAGAAGACGCTACGCTCCTTTGTAATTAAATCTCGAAACGGAAGCTGCGGATCAAATTCCCAATCATCCGGCTTTGTCCACGGTACGACTGCCGACGGTACCACCGTGACCACGGCGATCGTATTGGCCGTACCATCTTCCACGTCCTCGAACTTTACCCCGTCTCGCTGACCGAACATTGTGTTTTTTCCCGTGACTGCGAGGAATGGGGTCGCCCCCGGCTTTGGCGGGATTTGCGGGACCGCATAGACGTCCGGCATACGCGGAAGCAACTTGAGGTTGTGTTCGCTATTCCACGGCTCATTAAGGTGAAAATCTTCGTAGAGTTTCTGCTGGTCCAGGAAAGGCAAGATCGCGACCCGCCAGCTATACAGCGGCGTCCCGTCCGGGGTTCGAATGACCGCCGGAGGTAGAGTCTTATATTTGTCGTAGTAGTTGTGCAGCCCGAGCGCGATGAATTTGAGTTGATTCAGGTGGGGATTGCGAAGCCGATATAGATCTTTTGCGCTTAATTCTTGCAACATCGCTCGGACTGCCGTCATCCGTAATGGGTGTAAGGCGATCCGCGTGAAAGCAGTGTCGTCGGGACGAGAGACTTCAATCGGCCCGTCATCCCCAACGAGAAGCGCGTACTGTTCCGGGAAGAGTTTCTTAACAGCGGTGTGCATTTCTTGGAGGGCGACGGCGAACTGATCAGCCGCACGACCCGACTCCGCATGTGCGAGTACGTCGATCCGCAGTGGTGCCAGATGTAACCCGAATGAGGCCGCCTGAAATCCGTTCGCTACCGTTTTCCCGTCCATTGCATTCGATAACCCGTTAAATGCAGGAAGCATTTCGCGGAGAGCCCGTTGCTGATCGGCAGTCACAACGAAGCCGGCGCGAATCGGCACTGCATCCAGAGCCGTGAAGCACTGAGAGAGCTGCTCAGCTTTGAGAGTGGGTAGCTTCTTGTCCCAAACAATTTTCGGCCCACGCTCACCCGTCGGTGTCGACGGGTCTTCAAAATAATATACTGTTCCGTTATCGGTCTTTGACGTGGCGATCTGCTCCAGATCAGGCAGAAAAGCCCCGAGCATATCTTTGGGGAATCCGAATACGCCGTCGAGGCCTTGACGAACACTGAGCTGCTTAGCGGCATTACTTGCCGGATTCGCGCTCTTTGACTTTTCAATTACTCGGACAATGACGAACCGGCGAAGATCGAATTCCCGTTCATTCCATGTCACGCCAACCACGACGTTGGCGATGTCGGACCCTTCTGCAGATGCCAGTAGATTTGCAATCTGATTCTTGAAGTAATCTCGTGCGATAGGTGCTTGCCACCGCGCATTCTTAGAGTTGAGCGTCTTATTTTCCGGCAGCCCCGATTGCTCTAAAAGCGAATTGAGGTCTCCGGATTCGATTAAAGAAGCAAGATTAACCTCGATGAGGGCAGCGGTGTGTTGCGGGAGATGTTGCACAAACCACGGCCCGTCCGCCGCTATTGAACGTCGGCTGGCGGTCAAAGATAAACAACACAGCAGAGTCAGGTAGATAGTTCGCTGGCAACGCATTAATCCGATTCCTTTTCGGTATCGATCAGCCGCAGGCGGTAGACCTTGTTTAACTTTGCTCTGCTGCTAATGGCGGCCTCCAGTACGGCGACCCCGCCCTCTAAACGGTATGAGAAAGGCCTGCCGGTGCGTGGGTTTTCGGGAACAGGAACGATCTTGATATCGTCGAGCGATTCCGGCCAACTGCCTTCTGCCGCGGCATAAGCCCGCAGCGCTTCGATCGTCTTTAGAGCCGCGATCTTCGCATCAAGGCGGACACCTGAGTGTCGGATTTGGGCCGTCGCCGGAGATAGAAGCCGAATCGCCGGTGGAATTGTTACGAAAGCCTCCGCAGCTGTGAGAGAATTTATTCCGGTTCGCGCTTTCGTTTCATGTCGATGAGGGGCCAAGTACAGCTTAGCCAACTCGCCCTGCAAGAGCCGCTGAGTGGCCTCGTACTGCACACGGGCAATGACTTCGCCGACGGGCATATCGTCGATCTTGGCCTGATCAATTCCTTCGTCGATGAGAATTTTTTTCGCTCGGGGATATTGCAGAGCCGCCCGCAGACCTACGTATAACCCGACTTCCAAATTGCGGAGCGCGGAATTGGAACGGGCCAATTCAGAGATATTCCACCCGCTAGAGTATCCTCCATCTAATAAATCACGGGATCGTGAGAGATAGTTGGCCCGCCATTGCGTTTCATTTAAATCATCAAATTTGTCACGGTCCGGCCACCCTGCAGCTCGTTGGGCCAAGCCGAATTCAGCCTCAATGGCGGGTTTAAAGTCGATCAGTGGGTCAGGGAGCGTTGCGAAAGCATAATAGAAGTTTTTACCCCCCCCTTTCTGTATCAGGTAGGGGCACGCATCCACAGCCTCAGAGCAAATTGCCGCGCCGACCAAACGAGAAACGATAAACGGGGAATTGGCGATGTGGTAACCCAGCCGAAACTGGGTTCTCAGCGCCTTCACTGCCTCTGGGACATTGCCTTCATATACTGCCAAACGGAATTTCAGCTCGAGATAGCGGGCGACTGAGCGAGATTCCTGCTGGACCGGAAGGAGTGTCTCGATGACCTTTTGCAAAGACTCATTCCGCACAAGATCCCAGTGACCCCAGTCAGCGAAGTCATTGCCCGCGGCTTCGTCGATTGGAATGAACACCTGATGACTTGAAGCCCCCATCAGACGCCTTGCCAGCTTGAGGTCTTCAACACTGAGCTCCTCGGCCCAATCCAATTCGTTTAGTCGTTCGACAGCCAACAGGATGTGTTTGTCGTCAGACCAAGCGCGCTCGGTACCGATCGCGTTAATCCAATTCGCCTGAAGCATCTGGTGTTGCCCGGTGGCGGTCGCGATCGGAAGAGCGGCGTTTCCTCGTCGCGTTTCGGCTGCAGAAGGCCAAAAGCGATATTTTAGGAGCGGGCTCGGCAGCGGGGCTGGCTCGACACTCAATTCAATTACTTCGGCGGCCGAGTCGACTCTCGGATCTTCCTGCCTCAAATTGGGTTCAGCGAACGCCCACGATGGGACAAGGACGACGATAAGGAATGCGAGTCGCATTAAAGGCTCTCCTCAATCAGCAAAAGATTGAAATCAACATCCCCGTCTTTTGGGTACCGAATGAAACGTGATGCCCCTACTCTTAACGGCTCAGCATCAACGGCGGTGCCAGTAAATCGTGACACCGTTCGCGAGCTAACAGGCGGTAATTGAGCCATCAAATCTGCGACGGCTTCGCTTCCGATAAGATGTCGCGAGCCTACCGAAAGCACGCCGTCGGAGATCGAGCTTAATTTTTTCGGGGGCTGATACCTTATAAACGATGATACAATCGGCTCAGCCGAGACATTCTCTTGCCTCTTTGTTTCAGAGTTGACAGGGACCGTCGCCGGAGTCTCAACCGGATCGCGAGTCGGTGTCTTAACCATTGTGGGTGGTTGCGAAGACTTACTTGAAGTCCACGTCGGTGCGATATAAAGCAGCATGCCGGTCGTGATTAGCCAACTGCACGCGGTGAGGCCGACCCAAAATGCTCGCTCGCGACGAAGTTCGCGATCGACTTTCAAATTCTTTAAGATCGGCGACGGTAGCGCGAGGTCCGGCCGTATCGGGCGGAGTCGGCGAAGCTGTTTCTCAAACGGTTCCAGTTCGCCAGAGCCTTCTATTTCATCAGAGTGCATGACTGCTCCAAGGTTTGTCGTAGTTGCTTCAGCCCTCTCTGGTACCGGCGGTGCGCGGTACTCGCGGACAGTCCTGATTCGAATGCGATTTGCTCGAAGGTCAACTCGGCCCAGAGGTGCGCCACCACAATCAGGTGCGTTTCGTCGTCCAGTTTTTCCAGTGCCACGGTGACTTCCCCGGCAGCAGGTCCGTCACCGTCCGCGGCTTGCTCAAAGGCAATCGGACGGGCCACCAACTTCTCCCGTTGTTTGGTTCTTCTTTGCCGACGCTGAGCATCCATCGCAAGATTTCGCGTCACGCGGAACAGCCAGGGGCCGGGATCCGCGATCGGCGTTGAAGAATTCAGCAGTCTTAGGAATGCTTCCTGCACGATGTCGTCCGGCGATGAATCGTAGCGGAGCGCCAGCAGTCGCAACGACGCAGAGAACCGATTGACAATCGCGTTCAATTCATCGTGCTTCACGGGATCTCGCCGTACGCAGCAAAGCCTTCCACACAAGAAGACGCCGCACAGCGGACGTCATCCCAAAGAAAATACCTGCTTTAAGAAGAAATTGCTCGGGGCTGGCAGGGCCAAGCGAGATTTGCGATCAATCTCGAGCAGTAGTCCGTTAACACACAATATCTGCAGTGACACATCACCGGTGGGGCGATTTCGTGCAACCTCATCCCGCCCCATTCGCAGCCCCGGCCCTTTGCGATTCCGTCGCGATGGCCGGGAGTGCTACGTGAGGACAGGTCGTGCCAACACTGCAGCGATTGTTTAAGCTGTCGGCCTTGCAGTGAACGCGTTTTAAGGCGGCTCGATTCGGGCTGACAAACAAGACGGAAGCGCAATCCGGCGCGAAGATCGGGATCTGACCGACCTTCGGCCCGCGTCGATAATTGGTGCTCAATTCGCTTCTAACCCAAGAGTCGAGCGAGTAACCCTTTCGCGAGGTGCATCCGATTTTCGGCCTGTTCGAAGGCCTTGCTTTGCGGGCCGTCGATGACGTCGTCGGTGACCTCTTCGCCGCGGTGAGCCGGCAGGCAGTGCAGGAACAGGCATTCCGACGGCGCGGCTTTCATGACGTCGCCGTTGACTTGGAACGGGGCCAAGACCTGCTTGCGGTCGTCCGCTTCGCCCTCCTGCCCCATGCTCGCCCAGACATCGGTGTAGATTACATCGGCCGACTTGACGGCGGCTTTCACGTTGTTTGTCACGTCCAATTTTGCGTCAGGTAACTCGCTGCCGAGCTTCTTCAGAAACGCATCGTCGAACTGATGTTCGGCTGGAGCACAAAGCGTGAACTTCATCCCGAGCTTGCCGCAGATGATCGCGAGCGACTTCGCTACATTGTTGCCGTCGCCGACAAATGCGAGGTGGACGCCCTTCAAAGTACCGGTCGACTCTTTGATGGTCATGACGTCAGTCAGTGCCTGCGCCGGGTGATAGTCATCCGTCAGACCATTGATCACCGGGCAGGCGGCGTGCTTGGCGACATCTTCGACGAGCTGCTGTGAGAACGTCCGGATCACGATCGCATCGACGAACGAACTCAGCACTTTCGCGACATCGGGCAGCGATTCGCGGCCCGTCCAGCCGGCCTCTTTGCTGGTCAGGAACGTCGCTCCGCCACCCAGTTGCAGCATCGCGGTTTCAAAGCTCACCCGCGTTCGCAGCGAGGGCTTGTCATAGACCTGAGCGAGAACCTGACCGGTGAGCATCTGAGGGCGGATGCCGTTGCCGCATTGCTTTTTGAGGTCGTCCGCGAGCGCGATCGTCTCGGTGATCTCGTCGGGGCTCCAGTCGAATAATGTCAGAAGGTGCTTCATATTATCGAGTCGGAAAAGCGGACGACCCCGGGGGAACCGGGGTCGGGGGCAAATCGCCAGTATAAGTAAATCGCAGGGCCGAAAACTACTCCGCAGTCTCCGCATGTTCGCGCAGAACGGCGGTCAGGATTTCGCAGCCCTCGTCCACTTCCGCGGCGGTCACATTGAGGGCGGGCAGCAATCGCACCACGACGTCCTGCGTTGCGTTCACGATCAACCCGCGCTCCATGCACGCCAGCATGATCGGTTTGGCGGGAACAAGCAGTTCCAGCCCGACCATCATGCCGCACACTCGCAGTTCCCGCACGATCGGCAATTCGTCGACAAGGGGAAGCAGGTTGGATCGGAAGCGCTCCGCCATCTCAGCGACGTTTTCCAGTAAATTATCTTCCTCGATCGTCTGTCCGGTCGCGACTCCGGCAGCCATCGCGAGAGGATTGCCGCCGAAGGTGCTGGCGTGCATCCCGGGCCGCAGCGACGGTGCGATCTCGTCCTTGCATACGATTGCCCCGCAGGCCACCCCACCGGCGACTCCCTTGGCCAGCGTGAAGATATCCGGCTCGACGCTCCATTTCTGGTAGCCAAACCAAGTGCCAAGTCGACCCATGCCGGTTTGGACTTCGTCAAAAATTAACAGGCACCCATTCTCATCGGCGATTTCGCGCAATTCGGCGAGGAAGTCGTCGGTCGGGATGTTGACGCCCCCTTCCCCCTGCACTGGTTCAATTACGATCGCGGCTGTCTCCTCGTCGACCAGTTCTCGCACCGCATCGAGGTCCCGCGGGGCGTACAGGAAGCCCGGCATCAACGGCTCGAGGCCTTCGTGATATTTGGGCTGAGCCGTGGCCGTGACGGCTGCCATCGTGCGTCCGTGAAAGCCTTTCTCGAAGGTGATGATCTTGTAGCGGCCCTTGGGCGTGTGCAGCCGGGCGAGCTTCATCGCGGCCTCCGCGGCCTCGGCTCCGCTGTTGCAGAAGAACGCTTTGCCGAACGACCGGGAGCACAGAAACTCGGCGAACTCTCCCTGCGCCTCGATGTACCAAGTATTCGGCACATGGATGAGCTTCGCCGCCTGCTCCTGAATCGCCTGCACGACCCGCGGCGGCGAGTATCCCAAAATGTTGCACCCCCAACCTGGAAACAGGTCGAGATACCGCTTCCCGTCCGCATCCCACACATGCGAACCCTCCCCCCTCACCAATGCGACAGGAAACCGCGGGTAATTGGGGATCACGAACTGATCGAACTGCTCGATCGTGGCAGCCGTGGGGGATTCGACGGTTGGCATGGAAAAGCTCTAAACTTCAAAGTAATTGGGTGGCCCGGCCCAACGGGCCGGGTGCCATCAGGCACAAGAGGCGATCAACAGTTCAGGAGAATCGCTAAGAAGCTCCGCAAATCAAATGGGTGACGGAACGAGGTCATTCGATGCAACGAGGTTCACTCGTAAATCGCCTCTTGTCACTGCGCGACACGGCCCGCGTTGGGCCGGGCCACCCATCATCGATTGTCACTCAAACAACCCTGTCGGCCAACTGATTGGCACGCCGACGTTCGATCGATCTTCGTACCACCGGTCAGAGGACCATCGCCAATCGATGGCCCGCTTGACCAAGTTCGCGCGCACGGGATTGTCGTGCATGTAGTTTAGTTTCTCTTCCGTTTTCGCCTCCGAAAAGACGTTGAAGCAATAGTAGCGTGCCTGCCAGACGGGGTCACCCTCAGGCAGACGTTCAAAATACCTTCGAAAGTGCGTCGCGAGAATCTGCGAAATTTGCTTTGACGAAAGTTCCTTCCATTTGTCCATAAACGCGGAGAGATGCCCCGGTTGATCGAACCACACCAGCAGGTGCGCATGATCCGGCATAATGACAAATCCGAGGCAGACCCCACCGCGACGTACCAACTGCTCACGAAGAACGCTCACCACAGCATCACGAGCCAAGTTCGAGTCGAACAGCCGCCTCCGCTTGTAGCACGATGTCGTCACAAAGTGGACGTGCCGCTCATCGTCGATCACCCGCCGCCTGTTCGTCATTCAATTATTCCACCTCGGGTAGCCCGGCCCATCCGGGCCGGGTGCCGACAGGCACAGGAGACGATTAAGAGAGACATTGCATTGATCTTAAAGACGCCGAAGTCGGTCACGGTTCGATTTTCATCAGTCGACTATGAATTCAGACTCTTTCGTTGATCGCCTCTTGTCGCTGCGCGACACGGCCCGGTTGGGCCGTGCTACCCCGTTTGGTTGTTTCAGAGAATTGGCGCCTCAGGACGGGCCGAATTGATATATAGGTATTAAGAAACCCATTGCGGCATCTCACGATTTTGCTCAAGTCGCCCGCTTTGCCCTTGACCGAGGACGTCAAATATCACCCCGTGACCATGTCGCGGTCCGAAAGCATATGTGAAGGCAACTCTTCGGCGGTCCGGTCGGATGTGAAACTGAAATGTCACTTCACGAAAAAACACGCCATCCTCCTCAGGGTTGCAGATAGCGTGACTCGGATCAACCGGATGGAGTTCATTCCCTTCGAACACCCACTGCCGAATTTGCTCACCGACGCAACGAGGATAGCTCCAATCCGCTGCGGCGTATTCAGAAACCAAGATGCGCTCCGGTTGCTGGGCTTCATAGGCCACGGATTTTGCCCGCTCCAGCGTCGTGCTGATCTCTCGTACGATCAGCCTGTAGAGCCAGTCGGATTGGTACCCCATCGTTGGAATCGTCCGGTGTATCTATCGACGAACTTCGGTTGCTGCCACACCACGCAATATTTTTGCCCACGAAAGAACTTTTGCACTTCCATTTGTTACCGGGTAGCCCGGCCCATCCGGGCCGGGTGCCGACAGGCACAGGAGGCGATCGAGAGAGACATTACATTGATCTTAAAGACGCCGAAGTCGGTCACGGCTGGACTCCCGTGAGTCGACTATGAATGCAGACTCAATGGTTTATCGCCTCTTTTCGCTGCGCGACACGGCCCGGTTGGGCCGTGCTACCCCTTCGGGATTTATAACTCCCGATCCTTCCCGCAGCAGCACGCTTCATCTCCCTCTTCCACCGTGCGGATTGTTAGATAAGTCATTGACGGGGTGAGATATTTAATTTCGGCGTGGTAGACGCCGGAGGGGATGAAGACGGTGTCGCCGGGGCCGGCTTTAATTGTCTCGCCGCCGAAGGTGTATTCGGCTGAGCCTTCGAGCAGATAGAAGGCTTCTTCCGCTTTGTGCTCGTGCTGATAGGGCGGGTGAGCGGCGGTGTCGGGGATTTCGGTGCGGTGGATATGCATCCGCCGGGCGCCGTTTTCAAAGCCGACCAGTGACTCGTAGCTGATGCTCATGGCAATCCTCCTTATTCATCCGGTTGGGTTTGGGCCGACAAATTATGAGCGTATTCGTTGAGCAGCCTCAATTCATCCTGATAGATTGGTCGCAATATTTTTCTGTTGATACTTGAGAGTGATCGCTCGACAAACCGGGCGAGGAATCGGGGCATCTGAACATTGCGTCGTCCGTATGTCTTGAACGTGACTTCGCACGCTTCGCCGCCGGCCGGTTCCACATGAAACTCTGTGACGAGGCCCGACTTTGGATCGGCTTCAGCGAGCAACCGTCCCGAATCGGGTTCGGTGACATGCATCGTTCCGTAGTTTTTTCGCCCTGAGACCTTAAGGGCGAAGCGTATCACGGTGCCTTCGCCAACTCCCCCTTCGAGAACTTCAAAATCGCTGAACTGCGGCGGAAGAATGTTGGGGTGATGGTCGCGGTAATTGGCAAGGATCGCGTAAACGGTTTCCGCCGGCGCGTCGATACAACGTGACTCTTCAATGATTAGATAATGGGTGCTGGTGTCGGGCATGGAATAGGATTATAAGTGCGATCGCTTCCTGTCGGACGCGGCTAAACGGGGGGACTTGCCGCTTTAACGATTTCGGTGCCGACGCCGCTGGCTGAATATATTTCGAGAAGTACCGAGTGCGGCATGCGGGCGTCGACGAGGTGGACTTTGCCCACCCCCGCTTCCAATGCTTCGAGAGCAGCTTCGACCTTGGGAATCATCCCGCCGTCGATCACGCCCTGCTGAATTAATTCGCGGACTCGATCAATACTGAGATGCTTGAGTAGCGACTCCGGCTCGCTGCGATCCATGAAGATGCCGGGCACGTCCGAGAGGAAGACCAACTTCTCGGCCTTGAGCAACCGCGCGACAGCCGCTGCAGCCGTGTCGGCGTTGACATTAAGCTTGCCCCCGGCCCGGTCGAGCACAACGCTCGGCAGCACGGGGACTTTGCCTTCCGAAAGAATGCCGCGCAGCAGCGGTTCGGCGATGTCGACCACCTGACCGACTTGTCCGAGGTCGATCGGGGCGCCATTTTCGCCCGGGAGCGTGATACGCTCACCGATCAGGCTGTTGTACGTCCCGAAATGCAGCGGCATCGCCTTGCCGCCGAGCGACTCGATTTGTTCGGCAAGTCGATCGGAGATGCCGGTCAGGGTGCGGGCCACGATTTCCATCGCCCCTTGGTCGGTGTAGCGGCGCCCCTGCACGAACTTCGGCTCGAAGCCTTCGGCCTCCATTGCCCTTGAAATGTCTTTGCCGCCGCCGTGAATCAGGATGGGTTTCATCCCGACGGTTTCGAGGAACAGTACGTCGGTCAGAAAGCTTTTGACGGCGGCATCCTGCTCCAGCGCGCTACCGCCGAGCTTGATCACGACATACTTTCCTCGGAAGCGGCGGATGTAGCTCATCGCTTCGACAAGGACATCGGCTTTGAAGATGGCGTCGTGCATGGCGTCAGATCAATAGGACGAGGAAACCTAAATTGTAAGGGCCGAGGATTCGGCTGCAAAGAACGTGAGGTGGACCGACCGATTCGCGCGATGCGTCGGGGATTTCCCGTGGCACGCCCCGCCCAACCGCTACAACCGGAACTCACCCCTCATACTCGACGTAATGCGTCCTGCTGACGTTGAGAATCTGCGAGTGCGAAAGGTTCGGCTGCGAAGTTCCTTTGCTGGTTGCCGATGAACCAAGTGTCGGAGGACCGATGCCATTTTCGGCTCCGACTCTGAATTCGCTGCCCGAGAACCCGCTGCATTGTCGCTCACCCATGCCGCACTCCCACCTTACCGTCAATCATCTGCTCGCACAGGTTGAAGAGTACCGTCGCCGCAAGGCGGAGCGGGATGTTCGGCCCGAATGGCTGACCGCATGGATCAATGCCGCCGCGGAGCTCTTCGAACCCACCAAAGGAGTCGGCCGAGTCGGCTTCGAGTGCAACCCGACCGAGACCGGTTGGGATATTTCTCTCTATCTGGGAATGACGGAATATATCGGCGGACCGGACGACGGGCGTATCTCGCCGGCAAGCTTCGATTTCAACCTGCAATCGCTCGCCGAGCTGTTTGAAGAAGTCCTGTCGATAGAATTTGAAGTGTTGCCGGAGCCACGCGAAGACGAAGTGGCTCCCCCCTACGCCGCGATCGCTATTCAGGGGATTGCCAGCGAACAACCGATGTCGGTTCGTGTTCTGGCGGTGCCCCCGGAGAACGCGGGGCCCGGCTTCAAGCGGCTGCCCGACGGCACGACCGAGGTGAACGGCTGAGGTGAACGGCCGAGCGATCGATTTTGCATCCGCGGCGGCGTTGGATAAACTGAGATTGATGTTTTCTCCCGCCCGGTCGCTCTCTATCTGACCCGACTTCATGTTGCGCGCCCTCTCAATTTTCGCGTTATTCGTATCATCAGCGTCGTTGGCGATGGCTGATGTCAGCTTCACCAGTGATGTGAAGCCGATTCTCGCGCGGCGGTGCTTCGCATGTCACGGCCCGGACGATGCCGAGTCGGGACTCGCCCTGCACGAACGAGATTCGGCCTTCGGTGAGGCTGATTCCGGACTCGCAGCAATCGTGCCCGGCAAGCCGGGCGAGAGCGAACTGATCCGGCGGATCACCTCCGAGGACGAGTTCGAGAAGATGCCGCCGGAAGGCGATCCGGTCCCCGCTGAGGAGATCGCCACGCTGCGGAAATGGATCGCCGAAGGAGCGAAGTGGGAGAAGCATTGGGCGTTCCGGCCCCTTGAACGGCCTGAGATTCCCGAGGTGCAGAACACCGAACAGGTCGCCAATCCGATCGATGCTTTCATTCTCAAGCGGCTCGAAGATTCGGGGCTGAACCCGAACCCCCCCGCTGATCGAGCCGCACTGCTGCGACGGGTCTATTACGATCTGACTGGCTTGCCGCCGTCCCCGGAAGAGGTCGAGCAATTTCTTGAGAACGAATCACCCGACGCGTACGAGCAGGTCGTCGATCGACTTCTCGCATCGCCTCGCTACGGAGAGCGTTGGGCGCGGCATTGGCTCGATGTCGTTCGTTTCGCCGAGACAAACAGCTTTGAAAGAGACGCCCCGAAGCCCTTTGCGTGGAAGTACCGCGACTATGTCATTCGCTCGTTCAATGCCGACAAGCCGTACGATCAGTTCGTGCGGGAACAACTCGCGGGAGACGAACTCGACGAGGTCACTCCCGAAACGGTCACGGCAACCGGTTACTATCGCCTGGGCACATACGATGACGAGCCGGCTGACAAGCTGCTGGCCCGCTATGACCAGTTTGACGATCTGATTACGACCACCGGACAGGGCCTGCTGGGGCTGACGCTCAATTGCGCCCGCTGCCACGATCACAAGATCGATCCGATCCCCGCGACCGACTACTACGGGATGCTCGCGTTCTTCCGCGGCCTGACGCCCTATGCCCGCGGCAAAAATCCCGCGATCAACAGCCTGACCGACGTCTCGCCGAAGGAGGTCAAGGCGGCCTACGCCCGGCTCGACAACGAAGAGCGACGCCTCACTCGGGAGATCGTCAAGATTGAGGAGCGGGCCATTGATGAGATGCCCGGACCTATGCAGAGAGCCACCGAAGGCCGCAAGCGGAAGCAAGTTCTCGACAAGCACCTCGGCGACTATCTGAACGAATCGGAAGCCGAGCAGTATCGCTCACTGGTCGAGCACCGCGAGAGCATTCGCAGTCAGCGGCGGGAACTGCCCGACCGAGAGATGGTCCTCAGTGTGGCGAAATGCGACGCAACGCCGGAAGCGACGCACGTACTGCTTCGCGGATCACCGCAGGCCGAGGGAGATCCTGTCGCTCCGCGTTTTCCCGAGATTTTCGAGACCGCCCTGCCGGAACTGCCGGAGGTCGAAGAGGGAGCCCGATCTTCGGGACGCCGCCGCGTGCTCGCCGAATGGATTACCTCGCCCGACAACCGCCTGACCTCGCGGGTGATGGTCAACCGCATCTGGCAGCATCACTTCGGCCGCGGGATCGTGCGGAGCCCGAACAACTTCGGTCAATTGGGAGTCCCGCCGACGCACCCGAAACTTCTTGACTGGCTGGCGACCGAGTTTGTCCGTCGTGATTGGCAGATGAAGCCGCTGCATCGGTTGATCGTCACTTCAAACACTTATCGCATGTCGTCGGCCGGTAGCGAAGAGGCCCTTAAAGCTGATCCCGCCAATGACCTCTTTTGGCGATTTAATATGCAGCGGCTCAGTGCTGAAGAGATTCGCGACTCGCTTTTCGCGATAAACGGGCGGCTCAATTTAAAAATGTACGGCCCGGGTTTTTATCCCGACATCTCCGATGAAGTGATGCAGGGTCAATCGAAGCCGGGCGAAGGTTGGGGTGACTCTTCGCTGAAAGAACAAGCCCGCCGAAGCATCTATATCCACGTGAAGCGATCGCTCATCCCGCCGCTGCTCGCGAATTTCGACTTCCCCGAGACCGACTCAAGCTGCGAAGCACGATTCCGCACGACGCAGCCGGGGCAGGCGCTGGGTCTGCTCAACGGTGAGTTCGTGCATCGTGAAGCGGGCTTCTTCGCCAAGCGATTGCGAGACGAGTGCGGCGACAAGGCCCACGCTCAGGTCGCTCGGGGATTGGCACTTGTCTCCGGTCACGAGCCGTCACAGGACGAAATTGAGGCCGGGTTGAAATTGATCGACACGCTCGAAACCGAACACGGACTCACATCGGATGAAGCCCTGCGGCTGTTCTGCCTGAGTCTCTATAACCGGAACGAATTTATTTATCTCGATTAACATTGTTTAGCCGCGACCGCCAAGGAGCGATCCCTGACGGTCGCGGCTAAACGGAAATTAGCGATGCTTCGATACGTTATATTTTGTTTGGCCTTAATCGCGTGCGCCGGCGCTTCGGCGGCGGAGCGGCCGAATTTTGTATTCGTATTGATCGACGACATGGGCTGGGGCGACTTGAGCTGCTTTGGCAGCGAGATGGCCGAGACACCGCAGCTCGACAAATTAGCGGCCGCGGGAATTCGCTTCGAACAGTTCTATGTCAACTCGCCGATCTGCTCGCCGTCGCGCGCGGCATTCCTGACCGGACGCTATCCGCAACGCGACCGGATCGGCTCGTATCTGTCCCACCGCAAACACAATCGAAGCCGCGGCATTGCCGATTGGCTTGACCCCGAAGTGCCGACGCTTTCCGCACTCTTACAGCAAGCTGGCTACGCGACCGGTCACTTCGGCAAATGGCATCTCGGCGGGCAGCGTGACGTCGAAGATGCCCCGCAGATCAGCCAATACGGTTTCGACAAATCGCTGACGAACTTCGAAGGCCTCGGCCCGAAACTGCTTCCGATCACGCTGCGTCCCGGACCAAACGGCGAAGTGATCCGCAAACGAATTTGGTCGGACGCCGAACGTCTCGGCGGCCCGGTCGAGTGGCGTGTCCGCTCCAAAATCACATCCGGCTTTGCCGATGCTGCGATTCAATTTATTGGCGCTGCCCAAGCGAAGGACCAACCGTTTTACGTCAACGTCTGGCCGGACGATGTTCACACGCCCCTGTTTCCCTCGCCCGAGCGATGGAGCGAAGAGACTCGCGACCGATACGTCGCCGTGCTCGAAGAAATGGACAACCAGTTCGCTCCGCTATTGGATCGCATTCGCGGCGACGCAAAGCTGCGTGATAACACGGTGATCCTCGTCTGCTCGGACAACGGCCCCGAGCAGAACTGCGGCACGGCCGGGCCATTCCGCGGTATTAAGGCGACGCTACTCGAAGGGGGCATTCGCTCTCCCCTGATCGTGTGGGCTCCGGGGCTGATGCCGCCGTCTTCTCAAGGAACACGGGATCAGACATCGGTCCTCTGTGCCCTCGACATCGCACCGTCACTGGCGGCCATTGCCGGGGTCGAAGTTTCGGAGGGAGCGTTTCGCGACGGTGAAAACCTTTCGGCAACACTACTGGGTCAGAACGCGAAATCGCGATCCGGACCAATATTTTTCAGACGTCCGCCTGATCGCAAGGACTATCGGTTCCTTAAGAATCTGCCTGACCTCGCGGTTCGGTCCGGCGAATGGAAATTACTGTGCGACTACGACGGCCAGCGACCGCAGCTTTATCGGATTGAAGACGACGCGGGGGAATCGAATAATTTGGCACCGCAGCGACCCGACGTCACGAACCGACTGACCAATTTGGTTATCGAGTGGAACGCAAAGCTTCCCCCCGATGCGGCAATGCAAAGCGCAACCTCTCGCCAATAATTCATGTTTAAGAACTAAGACCATGCAAAACTTCTGCAATCGCACGCGACGCGAGTTTCTGTGGCAAACCGGAGCCGGTTTTGGCGCCGCGGCGCTGTCCGGACTGTTGGCCGATGACGGTTTCTTTTCTTCGGCCTCGGCTGCGTCGGCCCATCCGCTTGCTAAGAAGAAGCCCCATTTCGCGCCGAAGGCGAAGAGCGTCATCTTCCTCTTCATGTACGGCGGGCCGAGCCATATCGACACGTTCGATTATAAGCCCTCGATGTACGGAATGGACGGCAAGACCGCGAACGTGAAGACGTTCGGTCGCGGCGGGCACAGAACCGGCGGACGGATTGTGGAACCGCGCTGGAAATTCAATCAATACGGCGAATGCGGCAAATGGGTCAGCGACCTGTTTCCGAATGTCGCCAAGCATGTCGATGACATCGCCTTTCTGCATTCGATGACGGCTGACTCGCCGATTCATGGCTCGGCCATGCTCATGATGAACAGCGGCAAAATTCAGTCGGGCTCTCCGGCGATGGGCTCGTGGATCAATTACGGACTCGGAACCGCGAACAAAAATCTGCCCGGCTTCGTGGTGATGCTCGATCCGACCGGAGGGCCGATCAGCGGTGCCAAGAATTGGTCGAGCGGCTACATGCCCGCCAGTTATCAGGGCACCGTGATGAAAACCGAGGGGGCACCGCTGTTCGATCTGAAACCGCCGAAAGGGGTCTCTCCGCAAGTGCAGCAGGAGTTACTCCAATCCATTAATGCCGCGAACCGGCGGCACCTCGCGACACGGCCGGACAATAGCGAATTGGCCGCGCGGATCGCCTCATATGAACTCGCCTACGAGATGCAAAGCGCCGCCCCCGAAGCGGCCGATCTCGATTCCGAAGACGCCCGCACACAGCAGATGTACGGAATCGACAACAAACGCACGGCGCCGTTCGGTCGCCGGTGCCTGCTCGCCCGTCGGCTCGTCGAGCGCGGCGTGCGGTTCATTCAGGTCTACTCAGGCGGAAATCATAACGACGCCAACTGGGACGCCCACGGAGATCTGGTCGAGAATCACGAGAAGCACGCCGGTAACACGGATCAGCCCGTCGCCGCTCTGCTGCAAGACCTGAAAGAGCGTGGAATGCTCGACGAAACGCTGGTCGTGTGGGGCGGCGAATTTGGGCGTCAACCGACGGCGGAGTATGCCAAGGGGACCGGTCGCGATCACAACTCCTACGGCTTCACGATGTGGATGGCCGGGGGTGGGATCAAGGGCGGCATGAGCTTCGGCACCACCGACGAGTTAGGAGCCGCGGCCGTCGATAATCCGCTGCACGTCAAGCACATGCACGCCACGGTCCTACACCAGCTCGGCCTTGATCCCAACCATCTCAGCTACTTTTATAGCGGCCTCGATCAGAAGCTAGTGGGCGTGGAGCACGTGGAGCCGATCCGGGAGATTATTGCTTAAGGGATTAATTGAGCCGGGTCGCAATTGCCACGAGGCCAAATGCGAGAGGGGCAGCACAAAAACACAGCGCGCTAGCGATTAACTGACCGGAGAAAATGGCTGGATTGGCGGATAGCATTGTGATGCCTATCACTACGGACAGTGTGCCAACGACCAAGCAGGCGCGAATCGAGAATTTTGACGCCGTCGAACGCTTTTCTTCAACTGCCGGAGATTCGTCAGTCATAGTGATCGGCCACCTGATACGACTCGCAATTGCCGCGGAACCGAAAGCCACCGCTGACGCCAGCATAAAAAACCCCGATAGGATCGCACGCTCATCGGGAAGAATGAAAACCAGCCCGCCGAGGAATCCGACAGCGCCCACCGTCATACATGCGACGAGCGAGTAACGTCGGATAAAGCCAAAGTTCTTTGGATCGTCACCGCCGGTAGGTTCACTCATCGTTGCTTCGTCCAAAAATTAGCGAGGTTGCGTCGGAGGCTGCTTGCATGACCTTGCAGCCTCAACCAGCCGATCAGTCCGCATGCCGATTTCGGCTTGGAGCAATCTAAGCCGGGCGAAGTCTTCGTTCGGGTCTGCGGTCGCGGCGGCGAGCCGTTCATAGGAGTCGGCGACGGTGCGGTGACGCCGCGAGAGTTCAAGCAAATGTTCGGCATCGGGCAGAACGGGCTGTGGCTCGATGCGCTCCGGCTCGGAGTCGGGAACTGCCTCCGTTTCGAAGGCGTGCTCTTCGAAGTCGCTGTCGAACTCCGATGAGTTCGACAGGGCGATCAGCGACAAGCGACGTCGGCGACGTGCGGCGAGATTCTCGATCGGCGACATGGGGCGGTCTCCGCGGACATTGCCGGAAGCGGACATCGTCAGAGAATAAGCTGTCCGACCAGCGTGGCCGAAGCGTGCGTCAATGTCCAGCATCGATTGCGGAAATTGGCTGCTCGCCGGCCCTGCAATTCTAACCTCGCCGCAAAAACCACCTGACCGTTTCGGCCAAGCCACTTTCGATCGAGTGCTGAGGCTCCCAACCCAATTCCGCCTTCGCTTTTGCCGAGCTGATAATGCTCGAGCGTAAATCGCCGGCTCGGGGATCGCCGTGTACCGGCTTTGGGATCTCGACCGGCTTGCCGGCCTCAGCGGTCGCCTCGGTGGCCGCGGTCATCACGAGCGCAGCGAGCTGATTGACGTCGGTCGGGACCGCCGTGCCGATGTTGAACGCGTGCTTTCCCGCTTCCAATTCGGCGTCTAGTGCGGCGACGTTGGCCGCGGCGACATCGCCGACGTGCACATAATCGCGAACGTATTTTCCGTCACCGAAGATCGTGACCTCCTCGCCGCTGAGCATTTTCTGAGAGAAAATTGCCACGACCCCCGCCTCGCCGTGCGGATCCTGCCGCGGGCCATAGACGTTGGAATAACGCAGCGCGACGGCGATGAGGCCGTGTTCGGCGTGCGCGAACCGCAGGTAGTGCTCGCCGACCATCTTCGAAATGCCGTAAGGCGCGAGCGGCTGAGTCGGGTGGTCTTCCTTCGCGGGGCTGAGCACGTCGCCGTAGATCGCACCGCCCGATGAAGCAAACAGCAATCGCTCGACTTCCGACTCGCCGCAGCAACGAATCACGTTCAGCAGCCCGAGCACATTCACCTCAGCATCGAACTCCGGCTCGCGGACCGAACGGCTGACCGAGACCTGCGCGGCCTGATGCGAGACGTGCGTCGGTCGGAACTCATCAAACGCCGTTTTCACCGCCGAGGCATCGCGAACGTCGACCTCGAATAGGGGAACGCCTTCAGGGACGTTCTCTCTTTTGCCCCCCGACAGATCGTCGAGCGCCGCCGCCTCGACCCCCGCGGAAGCAAGCTGCTCCAAAATATGGCTGCCGATAAACCCGGCACCGCCGGTCACGAGAACGCGCATCGAAAATGCCTTGGTGATGTGTAGCTCGAATACTTCTGCCAAGTCTGCGGGAAGCGATGAGCGGGAAGCGAGAAGCGAGAAGCGGCATCGCAATCGTTCGCTTCTCCCTCACCGCTTCTCGTTCATCTCAACAGATGCATATTCGCGATCGATACCCCGGACAACATCGCTCCGATAATTCCGAGATAGCCTTGGTCGGTCCCGCACAGAAACAGGTTCTCGACCGGCGTGCAACCGTCGCGGAACTTGTGCGGGGACCCGTAGACGGCACCGTTGAGGTGGCCGGTGTACTTCTTAATGGTGCGGGGCGTAAAGACGTCGAGGTCGGTCACGTACCGACGGAAGTCGGGCATGACCTTCACCGATGACTCGGCGATTTCGGCCGCGACTCGTTCCTTCGCCGGATAGTATTCTTCGTCCGGTGAGTCAAACCAGTAGGCCGGTTCGGCCAGCGCGGTGATGCGAATGCGACCGTCGGGCTGCGGCTCGTCGTATTGGTAATTATTCGGCGAGCAGATGATCCCGCTCCGCGTATCGACCGGCGTTTCCGGGCAGCGGTAAGCGAGCCGCTCATCGTGGCAGTAGAACACGATCGTCTCGTCATGTCCGAACGAAGCCGGTTCGCGGTCGAGAATCGAGATCGATTCCACGAACGATATTCCGCCCGGGCGATAAGTGTCGTCGAAGCCGGCGTCGGGATCGCAGAGCCGGGCAGTTTCGGCGGCGCCGGCAGAGGAGAGGACTTTGTCGCCGTATAGCTTTCGCCCGTCGTCGAGCGTCACCCCGACGGCCCGCCCCTCTTCGCGATCAATCTGCTGGACGCCGTGACGGAGTTTGAGATCACCGCCCAACTCTTTGAACTTCCGGGTGACGACCTTCATGATCGGCCTGACGCCGGCCCACGGTCGCCCGAACCCCTCCTGATAGAGGGCCCGGAACAGGATCACAAACTGTCGCCAGTCCATGTCATCGGGCGTTGCGCTGCCGTAGAAGAACAAAGGGCAGAAGATCATCTCGGCCAACAGGGGATCAGAAATAAAATCGCCAACCACCTTTCGGGACGAGGTCTCCTCCGGCGAGAGGTCGAAAGGGTCCGATTCATCGACGTGGCGGGTCAGCCGGCGAAAGCCGTCGATCTGAGATGGAAAACGCTCGGCGATATCGCTTTCGAGGATCGCGATGTCGTTGGTGAACCGGAGTTTTTGTCCCGGAAAAACCACGCTGGAGCCGTTCTGCTCGACGAGACCGAAGTCTTCCCAACCGATGCGCAACTGCCTCAGCAATTTCGACAGCGGCCCTTTCTTGGTTCCAGGGGGCCGCCAGTTGGTGACCGCGTGCAGGCCGACATCGTGGTTTTTCTTGCGGAGCCGATAGAACGAGTTCAGCCCGCCGATCGTCGTGTGACGTTCGAGCACGCAGACGCGCTTGTCGTAGTAGGCAAGCCGGATGCCCGCGGCGAGGCCCGACAGCCCCGCCCCGATAATGATGACGTCGTATCGATCATCCACAGCGGGATCGGTCCCCGGATTCGTGCCGGTCACATTGCGCCGAGCGTGACAGAATCAGGCAGGCTGCACGTCGGCCAGCTTCGGTTCCAGATAGTCGACGGTGCTGTTCATCGAAGCGAGCTGCGGATAGTCCTCTTCGGGAATCTGCACACGATATTGCTTGCGGAGTTCCATGACGATGTCGAGGAAATCCATGCTGTCGAGTTCCATCTGCTCGCGGAAGGAGACGGAATCATCCAGGTCGCTCAGGTCTTCGTCCGGGGCGATCCGCTCCAAAATTTCGATGATCACCTGACGAATCTGCTCACGGCTCATTCAGTACGACTCCGACCTCAATCGACTCGTGGATTCGATGCGTGCCGAGGATCTCGACGCATCCGTTTGCGTGCGGACTGCGATTCTGTCGCCGGAAGGGCGGATAATGCAACTGCACTTATTCGGGTGGGCGACGGACAATGACAACCGAGTTGATGCCGAGCATCCCGAACGAGTTGTTCAGAATGTGGTCGACCCGCCCGATCCGCCGCGGCTCGTTCGCCACGACGTTCTCCAACGGACACCGGCTGTCCTGCTCGTCGAGATTGATTGTAGCGTGGACCACCTCGTCTTGAAACGAAGGCAAATTGCCCAGAAGTTCCAAAGCACCGGCCGCCCCCATGGCGTGACCGATAAAACTCTTCGTGTTGTTGATGTGAGTCTTCGGAGAATCGCCGAACACGGCTCCCAATGCCGTGGCTTCCTCGATGTCGCCCTGCTCTGTGGCTGTCGCGTGACTGCTCACAATCTGGATGTCTTCGGGACCGAGTTGCGCTCGCTCCATGGCGAGCCGCACGCAGGCTTCCTGGCTGTGGCGGTCCGGGAGCACAAAGTCTTTCGCGTCGGAATTCATCGCGTAGCCGACAATTTCGCCGTAAATTCTCGCCCCGCGGGCCTTCGCGTCTGAGAGCCGCTCCAACGTGACGAGCCCGCCTCCCTCAGCAACCACGATTCCGTTGCGCTTCGCGTCGAACGGCCGACAGGCCAGGGCCGGGTCTTCGTGATGGGCCAGTGCCCCCTGTGCCTGAAAGCTCGCGAAAATGCCGAACGTGTGAATACTCTCCGAGACGCCCCCGGCGATCGCGAGATCGACCTCGCCGAGCCGTAGCATCTGCACGCCTTGAATAAACCCGGCATTCCCTGCCGCGCACGCCGCGCCGATCGTGAGGTGCGGTCCGGTCGACCGCAGGCTCAGCGTGACTTCACCAGCCGCGTTGTTGGCGACCGTCCGGGGGTTGTGGTGGTGCGACCAGACCTTCGTGTCGTAATCGAATTGGGAGATCTCGTAGATCTCGTTTTCGGTCTCGACGTTGCCGTGCTCGGTAATGCCGATGTAGACGCCGACACGGTTCTTTTGAACGTTTTCCCAATCAAGACCGCTGTCGCGGACCGCCTCGTTTGCACAATAGACGGCCACCGAGCCCGCGCGCGTACCGCGGCGGATCTCTTTGCGTTTCTGGTATTTCAGCGCATCAAAATCACACACGCCCGCGATGACCGGCGGCATGTAGCGGGTTTCGAACGGTTGGACGCCCGACTCACCGCGGAGCAGATTCGCGCGGTACTCGTCCAGCGTGTTGCCGTTCGGCGATGTCAGTCCGATACCGGTAATTACGATCCGGTCACGATCGGCAGAAGGTTCCGTCATCCGGCGGGTCGCGTTTGAAGGAGCTTCGCGGAGTTCCGCGGTGCTAACGGTCTGTGTTCACATAGCTTACGTAGGGAGTCGGTCTGAAACGGCTTCGTCCGACCGCCCCGTCGCGCACCGCAGTCTAATCTGACGCCCCGCATCGGTCCACAAACTTGATTGGACGAACTTGCGACCGATTGACGCGGCGTCACTCATTTCGAAGTGGGCCGGTTGCGTCCGGCCGATCCGATCTTGTGGTCAAACGCCGTCACAACCTACATTTGCGCACGATCTTGGTGCCCGGTCGCATTCGAAATGCCTGAGCGCACCAAGTCGCGACTTCCGATCAAAAATCTCGCGCGGGCCGATGCGGGAGATTCCACCCTTCGCCGTTCTGACCGAGAATTCTGATGTGGTGTGAGGACTGCCAAGCCGACGTCGCCGCGGAGTACTCGCCGTCCGATCGCATCCTCCGGTGCGCCACCTGCAACGCATCGCTCGAGAGCGACCGCGCGGGCCATGGGTCGTCCACCGATGAGGCCCGGTCGCTGCTCGAACGCTGGTCGGGCGAATCGCTGTTGGAACCCCCCGAATTCGGGTCGAAAAATCCCGACGCTGAATCACAAGACGCTGAAAGTGACCTCGGCCCGGCTCCTGAGAATTCCCATCCCGCACAAGATGACCACCCGGCAGCCGAGCCGCATCCTCCCACCGCTGAAGTGGGTCGCGACGAAGTCGAAGCGAACGAGCAAGCCGAGGCTCCACACAATACGCTGCGCGGGCCGAAATTCGCGTCGAGGGCTCGCCGAAGGTCCGAATCGGGTGAATCTCAACGCGTCCGGCGCAACCTGCGGACTGATGCCGGCCACGAGGACCCCGAGTCGTTCGAAGACTCCGAATTCTACGAAGACGAAACGGCGGATGTGGATCACGCACGATCCGCGTCGTACCAGAACCGCCGGACGGTACTTCACGGACCTCACACGAGCCGCCGGGATCGGGGTCGCCGTCAGATTCGGATTGACGAATATGAGGATGTCCGCAGTGAAGCTCCGCACTTCGACACATCGAATCTGCCCGCCACGTCCGTGCCGACTTCAAACCGCTGGGCGGTGACGCTCGGGCAGGTTCTCGCTTACAGCGGGACGCTCGGACTGACCTGCGGCGCTGCTCTGGTCATTTGGAGCTACTTCGGCGGACCCGCCGGCTACGCCCCGACCGGCTGGATCGTGATGACCGCCGGACAGATGATGTTGTTCCTCGGAGTGGTCACGCTGATCTCCGGAGGGATGGAGCAGACCTCCAGCGACGTGCGCACCCGGGTCGAAATGCTGGGCGACAGATTGATTCGGATCGAACAGGCCACCAACCACGCCCTCCGCGGCCCGCACACCGGATCGAAGCAGAGAAAGCGCCGCCGCGCAACCGCCAACGTCCGCCAAGAGCGGTCCAACCGACCGAAATACCGGCTCGACGAAATCGAATAGCAAAGACCGCAGCGCTTACGGCTTTCGATCTGTTCTCAAGGCTTCAACTCTCGACTCTAGCCACTCGACTCTCGACTCAAAAAATCCGGACGCGTCCGGGCACTATGCCGCGGCATCATCCGCCGCATGGGTCACTCGCAGCCTCACGGCCACGCCCACCGGCGGGGTGAAAAGAGGTGGTGCACCATTCCTCTACCCGTGGTGAGATGGTTGCGCGGTCTGCCATCGGCTGGCCCGTCAGCGCAATCCGCATTGTGGAAGCCGCCTATACGGCCCACAAAAAGCTAGTACAACCACCTAGATGCTGTCAAAAATATATTGATTTCGGCAGCACGAACCGGAGCGGCGACTTTGCATGTCAATGCGTTCTGGTACATTCTCAGCACGTTTTTCCACGCTTTCAGTCGCCCACTAAAATTCTTGATGGTCTTGATAATGGCCAAGTCTCGTAAGCCGCGGGCTTCTGCCGAGGATCCTCAATCGAATACCGGTGGGGAAACCGTTCGCGGGACGCAGGGGGATGAAGTCTCCGAACAGACCTTCGACTTCGAAAAGCCTAATCTCTCCGCGACGTTCGACGCGTCCGCGGGAGCGGAAATCGGGCCTTACCGCCTAGATCGGAAAATCGGCGAAGGAGGCATGGGGACCGTTTGGCTGGCGACGCACGGTCACCTCGACAAACAGGTCGCACTCAAGCTGCTGCCGCCGCACTTGGTCGCCGACTCGAAGCGCGTCGCCCGGTTCTCGCGCGAGATGAAGGCGGCCGGCAAGGTCAGCCATCCTAATATCGTGCATGCGTATGATGCCGGGGAGGTCGACGGCACTCACTATCTCGCGATCGAATATGTCGACGGGTACGACCTGCATGAGAAGGTCAAGAAAAAGGGGCCGCTGTCGGTCTCGCAGGCCTGCCGGGCGATCCGGCAGGCGGCCCTCGGTCTGGCCGCGGCGCACGCCGAAGGTCTCGTTCACCGCGACATCAAGCCCTCGAACCTGTTCGCCGCCCGCTCAGGCAGCGTGAAGGTCCTCGATCTCGGTCTCGCCCGGCTCAGCGAAGAAGCGGCCGTCGAAGCTTCCGAAGCGGGTCTCACGGTCGAGGGACAGGTGCTCGGCACACCCGACTATATGTCGCCGGAGCAGTGGCGGGACATGCGGCAGGTCGGCCCGCCGGCCGACCTGTACGCCCTCGGCTGCACGTTGTTCTTTCTGCTCACCGGTCGTGCGCCGTTCTCGGGGCAAGATTACTCGACAATTGCCCGCAAAATGGTCGGGCATGTGAGTGAAACGCCTCCCGACCTGGCCGAGGCCTGTCCGGACGCACCGCCCGAACTGTGCGACATCTACAATCGGCTGATGGCCAAGACCACCGACGATCGGCCCGACTCCGCTAAAGAACTGGCCGAAGAGCTGAAACCCTTCACCTCGAAAACGCGGGGCGAGTCGAACAAGAAAAAACAGGCGACGATTTCGCCGGAAAAAACGCTCGGGGAAGGCGGCGACTTCTCATACGACGGCTCATTCGAGGCCGGGCAGACCTACGGAGGAACCCAACCCGAGGTCCCCCTTTTCGAGACAAGACGGCGGCGGTCCAAGGCGACGCCCAATAACCGGAAAAAGAAGCCGAATCCGATCGTTCTCTACGGCAGCATCGCCGGCGGGGCGATGGCACTGCTCGTGGCGGTGGGGCTTGTCGTCGCTTTCAGCGGTTCCGGAGACAGTTCCGCCAGCGAGAGCGAAACGACGATTGCTCAGGCCGATGCCGCCACGGCGAATGCTGCAGACGCCACCCCCGTGGCTCCGGCATCGAACGAGAGCGGCACGACGCCTCCCTCAGCGAGTGAAGGCGACTCAGGCGGCAACGCCACACCGCCATCGACCGGGAGTTCGGCCGAAGCGCCGTCTCCGACACAGATCGCTTCGATCCCCTCCCGGCCTGTTCCGTTGCCACCGGAACAGGGTGAGCAAAACACAGCGGCTCCGGCATCGGCGCAGGCTCCGCCCGTCGGCGAAAGCCCCTATTTGCCGGGGCTGGTGGCGACGCCGCCCAATCTCCCCGACGGCTCCCGCTGGCAACTCGAAACGCGGAAGCTCCGCGGTGAGGTCATATGCCTCGATTGGTCGCCCGATGGCAAACTGATCGCCGTCGGGACCGAGGCCGGTAACGTCCGGCTGCTCGATCCCAAGTCGCTCGACCTCGTTCGCATCCTGCCACACCCCGGCTCGTCGATAACGGATCTGGAATGGAGTCCCACCGCCGACCGCATCGCGGCCACGACGATCCGCGGGGAACTGCTTCTCATGGAACCCGGCGGGAAGTTGCTGCACCGGATTCGTGTTGCCGAAGACCGGGCGACAGCTGTTGCATGGAGTCACGACGGTCGGCGATTAGCGGTAGGGTCGAGGCAGCCGAATATACTTCGACTCTACACTGATACTGGGGAATTATTAGGGCACACGGACACTGATTATCCATTAGATGATTGCACGTTCTTGGCGAACGGCAATATAGCCGCCGTGCACACGGGTCAGACGATCCAAATCTTCAACGATACGCTGGAAACCGTTCGCCAGATTCACGTTTCACATAAGATCCTTAACCTAGCCCGCCTCGCTGACGGTCGATTACTGGTGGGCAGCTATCAGGGGCTGTCGCTCTTCAATCCCCAGACCGGCAGTGTTTCGCCTCTTTTAGAATCGGATGGCAAGACAACAATTAGTTGCCTTGACATGAGCGTGGCCTCCGATGGCAGAAAGTTAGCGGTCTGTGGAGGGCATGGCGTTTATGTTTGGCCGCACGGGCCGGACGCTCCCGTGACCAAAAAGGGTACAGTGCATTCCAATGCAATTGATTGGTCACCCGAAGGGAACCGAATCGTGGCAGCCAGCAGAATTGGCAGGTCTTATCATCTCGGCGTAGCCACGTTGGCGGGTCATGTCGAGACGTCCGAAGATCTCGGTGGACCTGCTGAAGTCAAAGGCGTCTCCATCACAACGGATGGAAAACGCATCGCGGTCGGACTGGCCCGCGGCGGCCCCTGCGGTCTGATCGCCTCACCTATCGGCGAAGTGCAATCGTATCTGAAGTACGAGGACGAGGACGCGGCACGGCTCATTTGGAGCCCCGACGGAAAAATGCTCGCAGCGAGGCTCGGCCCCGGCACGGGCGGGTATGCGGCCCTGTTTCAAGGCACACGCCAGTTGTGGCAGTCAGTTGATAAAGGAAACGATATCCGCTGGAGTTCCGACAGCCGCTCACTCGTCATTGCGGACTTCACGGCAAGGCACGCCAAGGTTGTCGGAATCGACGGTTCATCACGCGTAATTATTCCGATGACCGACCACCATGACGACGTCATCGACTGGTCAAGTCTCGACGAGATCGCCATCTTAATTCGCAATGAAATTCGCATTTTCCGTCCCGACGGGACGCAGATTGCAACGCTCCCCAATTCGAGCCAACACCATGACTTGAAATGGTCTCGGGACGGAAAATCGATCGCCACTGGCGGATCAGGAGTTGTTACTATTCGCGAGCGTGACGGTGTTGGCTCGCGAACGCTTCGTCTCGATGAAAGCGCGCCTGCAAAAACGCTCGCTTGGAGTCGGAGCAGCAGTCGGATTGCTACAGCCACCTGGTGCGGCAACATCACCGTTTGGGACACAGAAGGCACCCGCGTCGCGACATTTCAGCACGCCGGCGACATTTCGCAAGAAGCCCTCGACTGGTTCGACGACAGTCGGCTGCTTGCCGGCGGAAAGGACGGGACGCTGCGGCTCTATAACGTGGACGAACAATCGGTCGAATGGACCTGCGTGCTCGTCCCCACGGTCGACGGCCCCGCCCGCACGTTAACGGTCGACACCGACGGCAAATTTCTCGCCTCCCGCGGCGTCAACCTCGGCAGCGAACTCGTCTACCTCGTCGAGTCCCCCGATGGCAGCCTCGAAGTCTTAAACCCCAGCCAATTCCGCCGCCGGGCGAGTGCGAACTGAAAAGCCGGGGTGGCGGAGGAGCCTTGCATCGAAGCGAAAATCGGGCATCGTTGCAGCAATATCGCTGCGGCACGACGCTCTATCGCTGTCAGCGATCAGTCTCGCTTCGGTGACACCGCGGAGTGACTCTTCGCGAGGCAACTGACCGACACAACGCGGATCAGACATGGCACAGGTTATCGCAATGATCCCCGCCCGACTGCAGTCGTCCCGATTGCCGGAGAAGTTGTTGCTGTCCGAGACCGGCAAGCCGCTGCTGCAGCACACCTGGGAGGCGGCGAGCCGGGCGGGCTGCTTCGAACGGGTGATCGTTGCGACCGACAGCGAACGTATTGCCGAGGCGGTTCGCGAATTCGGCGGCGAGGTCGAGATGACCGGTGAGCACGCCTCCGGAACCGATCGCATTGCCGAAGTCGCTAGGCGGCTCGATTTGCCGACCGACGCCGTCGTGGTCAACGTGCAGGGGGACGAGCCGGAGCTTGATCCGTCGCAGCTCGACCTGCTCGTCGAGACGCTCCGCTCGCGGCCCGATGCCCAGATGGCAACTCTCGCGACTCCGATCGAGTCGGCTGAGGACCGCGATTCGCCATCGTGCGTGAAAGTCGTCATGACGCAAGATGGCACAGCTTTGTACTTCAGCCGGGCAATGATTCCCTTTGTGCGCGACGAAGAACCGGACGAACTGCTGAAAGCAAATTCGCCGTGGAAGCTGCACATCGGCGTGTACGCCTATCGGGCCGATTTTCTGCTGAAATTGGCCGATGCCTCGCCCTCTCCGCTGGAGCAATTGGAGAAGCTGGAACAACTCCGCGCTTTGGAATTGGGCGGGCGCATCGTCGTGGCGGAAGTCCGGCACCCGGCGATTGGCATCGACACCGCGGAAGATTATGCTCGCTTCGCCCGGCGGGTTCGGTATCAGCGAGAGGGCGAGGGGGAGTGAGGGCGAAGGGGCGGAAACGGACACGCGCCGGCCTTCTTTTCACTCGTCACGCTGCGAAGTCCGTCTGAGACGACGACTCGCGGTGAAGCCCACTCGTACGAATGCCCGCTCGCAATGACGTACATACCTTCCGACGGATTCCACTCAGCCAAAGCATGACCAAACACATCTTCGTGACCGGCGGCGTCGTTAGTTCGCTCGGAAAGGGGCTGACCAGCGCCTCGATCGGCCTGTTGCTCGAGCGACGCGGGCTCTCCGTCCGGATGCAGAAGCTCGATCCCTACATCAACGTCGATCCCGGCACGATGAGCCCCTACCAGCACGGGGAGGTTTACGTCCTCGACGACGGCTCGGAGACCGACCTCGATTTGGGACACTACGAGCGGTTCACCAACAGCCCCCTGACCCGCGAATCGAACTACACGACCGGGCAGATCTACAAGAAGGTGATCGACAAGGAACGTCGCGGCGAATATCTGGGCCGCACCGTGCAGGTCGTCCCGCATGTGACCGACGAGATCAAATCGATGATCTTCAATCTGGCCGGGCCGGATGTCGATGTGGTCATCACCGAACTGGGCGGCACGATCGGCGACATCGAGGGGCTGCCGTTCCTCGAAGCCATCCGGCAGGTGCCGCTCGACATCGGGCGAGATAACTGTCTGTTCATTCATCTGACTCTCGTGCCGTACTTGAAGGCGGCACGGGAAGCGAAGACCAAACCGACGCAGCACAGCGTCGGGCAGCTCCGCCAGATCGGCATTCAGCCCGACATCCTCATCGTCCGCTGCGAGAAGCCGATCCCGCGGGAGCACACCGACAAGATCGCGCTGTTCTGCAACGTCGAAAAGCAGTCGGTGATCGTCGAGGTCGACAAAGAATTTTCGATCTACGAGGTCCCGCTGAGCCTCGCCGAGGACAACCTCGATCAGCTCATCGTCAACAAGCTGCGGATGAATGCCGGTCGACTGTTGATCGAAGAGTGGCAGGAGTTAATCAATCGAATCCGAAACCCCGAGCACGAAATCACGATCGGCGTCGTGGGCAAATACATCGATCATCGCGATGCTTACAAGTCGATTTACGAGTCACTCGACCACGCCGGCTTTTCGCACCTGACTCGCGTGAGCATCAAACGCGTTGAGGCCGAGGAACTGGAGCGAGACGGCGCCGACGCCCACCTGCACGGCATCGACGGCCTGCTGATTCCGGGCGGCTTCGGAATGCGTGGGATCGAAGGCAAGATCCAAGCGATCCAATATGCACGCGAGCGCGGGATTCCGTTCTTCGGCATTTGCCTCGGGATGCAGTGCGCGGTGATCGAGTTCGCTCGCAACGTGCTCGGCCTCGCCGAAGCGAACAGCACCGAATTCGAAAAAGACACACCCGACCCCGTGATTTGCATGCTCGAAGAGCAGCGGACCATCACCGAAAAGGGCGGCACGATGCGGCTGGGAGCCCAGCCCTGCATTCTGGCGGACGATTCAAAATCTGCCGAGTGCTACGAGACGTCCGAAATCTCCGAGCGACATCGCCATCGCTACGAGTTCAACCCGGCTTATCGCGAGCGATTTATCGACGCCGGGCTTTCTCCCGTCGGACATCATGCGGCGGGAACGCTGGTCGAAATCGTTGAAGTGCCCGAGCATCCTTGGTTTGTTGCCGTGCAGTTCCATCCGGAATTCAAATCAAAGCCGGATCGCCCCCACCCGCTATTCGCCGGCTTCGTCCAAGCCGCCCTGAACAAGGCGGGTCACAAGACCGAAGCGCTGGTATAGAATGTCGGGTTGTACTCAGATCGCCCCGAGACACGTCTTTAAGAAGACACCGCGCAGAACGAAGAAAGCCAAACTCGACGAAGAGGAATGAGTTCGAATTTCTGTGGACTGCTGAATATTAATAAGCCGGCGGGACTGACCTCGCGGGCGATCGTCGATCGAGCGCAACGTGTACTTGAGACGAAGGCGGGGCACGCCGGCACGCTCGATCCGCTCGCGACCGGTGTGGTCATCGTGTGCCTGGGCACAGCAACTCGGCTGATCCCCTTCGTACAGCGGATGCCGAAGACCTATCGCGCCACATTTCGGTTCGGCTGCCGAACCGATTCGCTCGACCTTGAGTTTGAACCCGAAGAGGTCGGCGGAGCAGAAGACATAGGCCGAGAAAAAATCATCGCAGCACTGCCGCAATTTCTGGGTGAAATTGAACAGACACCGCCCGCTTATTCGGCCGTACGCGTCGACGGCCAACGGGCCTATAAAAAAGTCCGTGCCGGTCGCGAAGTAGAAATGCCCACCCGCACGGTGGAGGTCTATCGCTTCGAACTGCTCAGTTGGAACGACCGCGAAGGCGAGTTCGAAATTGAATGTGGTTCCGGCACCTACATTCGCAGCCTATGCCGCGATCTGGCCGCGGCTTTAGGGACGCAGGCCGTAATGACGTCTCTTGTCCGAACCTCGATTGGACAATTTGAATTACGCGAAGCACTCGATCCGACTGAAGATCGTGAAGAGAAATGGGCAGGGTCAATCCTTCAACCAATCAAAGCTGTCGGCGATCTTCAGAAAGTGGCTGTCGATCCAACAACTGCCGATCGCCTCCGCAACGGCCAGCGACTTGAATTTCATGACGCGTCCGCATTCGATGAATTGGCCGTCATCGACCCGGCCGGGAATCTTATCTGCATCGCTGAACACGACCGACCGGAGCAAACGCTCCGGCCGCGTATCGTATTCAAGGACTGAGTGTCAGTTTAGAATTCACCGATTGGAGTTCCGTCAGATCGATCGGCGAGATTATTAAGAACACCTTGCGAGATATTCTCGCTGATGAAGTGGACCGAACCGTCTCCCATCACGAACTGCACGCCACCGACATGGAAGCTGCTGAATCCGTCTTGGGCATCTCCACTGACTCGGGGGTTCAGTCCCGCTCCGACGACGCCGCTGGCATCCTCCGTCGCGTTATTTTTCGCGACTGTAAAGATCACGCCCCCAAAGCCGTTCGCCCCTTTCGGTGAATCCCACGCGCGCTCGCCGATGGCGATCGTATTGCTTAACCCGTCGACGACGTCTTCGACGTTGACGCCAAATCGATTTTGCATAAATCCATCGCCAAAGTCTGTTCCATTCGGCACCCGCGTGCCCGTGCCTTGCGAAGCAAGATAATTGGTCTTCGAGAGAACGGCATCGTGACCGAGAAAGCTTGTCCAAGCCTGTCCATACATCCGGCGCTGCGTTTCAACGGCGAGCGCGGGACCGGAGTCGGACGGACAGACGAGCGAGCCGATTCTCGACTGCGTCACCATCGTCGGATCAGCGTTGGGTGAGCCGTGCGTCTGGAGCGCCACTTCCGCGCTCGCGTTGGAAGCATTGAGGGTTTGATAGAGCGTGGCCTGCTCCATGTAGGGCAAAATCATCGTACCCCAAGCCCAATAAGCCTCTTGATTTCCCAACGCGGAATTTGGACCCTCCGAAGGGTAAACCGCGGCCGGAAATTCGTTGGCGGTATCGAGGTAATTGTGAAGAGCGAGACCGATCTGCTTCAAATTGTTTTTGCAAGTACTGCGGCGGGCCGCCTCACGTGCCTGTTGCACTGCCGGAAGTAGCAGGGCAATCAAAATGGCGATGATGGCGATAACCACCAATAATTCAATGAGCGTGAATCCTTTGGACTTCATTAGAAAACCTCGCGGATGAAAGCATGTTTGTTGAGACAGAAGAAGCAGTACTTCGCGCTAGGGGTCCAGCTCAAAATCCACTTCGTTGTTACCTTCAGCGATCGTCGCAGAAAGACCGGATCGGCTGTTAAATTCTGGGGGGAGGAGTTGGTCAACTACCTCAACGACCTGCTCGACGGTTTCACCGGTATCCTCGTCGAATACTTCTTTCGACTCATTCGATCTGTCATAAGCCTCGATTCTCACGACGTGCTCGCCGGGGGCAGGTCCCTCCTCAGACTTAATACTGTAAGTGCCGTCGTCAATCTGCGACCATGCCACGCGACTGAGAGAATCTTCTCGGATTTCCTGCGGAAGGAACCAGATTTTGCCATCATTGATCGGCTTGCCGTTAACGCTCACGTGCCCTGATACCGTCTGGCCGGGAACACCAGATTCCGAGCCACACCCGAGCAAACAAGCCGCAAATATGGCGAGCCAAGCCGTCGAATAATGTCGAGAGATCGACTTTGTCATTGATCATACTCCCCCTGTAATCTTAACGGTTAAGACAGGCTTGAACTTAGAATGTTGTCACGGGGATACCGTCGCCCATGGAGCCGAGGTTCTGCCAAACCGCCAGGGAAATATTCTCACTAACGAAGTGGGTCGATCCATCGCCGAGTACGACTTGAATTCCGCCGACGTGCGGGCCGGCAAACAGACGACCGCATTCATACTCGTGTAGCCCTAAACGCTGAGTACAGTCGAAAATACTGGACTGAGGTGGAAACTCGGTCGAACGCATGACGGCCGCATCCGAGCCGTGAAAGAAGGGATTCATTCTTGAGCGACCGCAGTTCGAGCTTTCACCGCAACTGGATTCGTCATGGTTCGGCAAATCGTTAAATGTGGCCTCACCCAAGAGCAGAGTGTTAGAAGAACCATCGGTCATATCACGAAAGCGTGTCCGACTATTAACTGAGAAGGGACCCGCGAGCGATCTCGACCCGGCAGCGGCCGGAAGCACTCTTAAGTCGACGTTCGAATAATAATCGTCGCGGTCATAGCTTCCGCCGGCAGGATCATCGAGTAACTTTCGGCCGGAATTCAGAGCATAGCTGACCCATGCTAAAGCGACGTTTCGATCGTCACTGTAATTGTTGCGACTTTCCATAAAGCCTCGTGGAGCAGTTCGCAACGGATGACTGCTGGCGTAGCCCCACGACGTGTAGCCGGGGATAACCCGATTCGGGATCGGATCGGACGGGCAAATAAAGGTATTTGGAGCGCCCGCGGCAAGAATTAGCGCCGCGACATCGCGGGGCTCAACGTTGAAGTCGTACTGCTCATAGAGGGCCGTCTCCTCTAGAAATGGAAGAATTAAGACGTTCGCACAAGCCCTCATTCCGGCGGCTGCTCCTCCGCCTCGATATTGGATGCTTCCCTCCTCCGCGACGATACCGGGCGGAAATGCATTGTGGACGTCGTGATAATTGTGCATTGCCAACCCGATCTGCTTCAGGTTGTTCTTACACGAGCTACGCCGCGCCGCCTCGCGAGCCTGCTGCACTGCAGGCAGCAGTAGGGCTATCAAAATTGCGATAATCGCAATCACGACGAGAAGTTCGATCAGCGTAAATGCGCGCGCACGCCGAGCGCGACCGTGGTGACGGTTCATTGAGCGGCTCCTGAGCGGTCCGAGTCATCGTCCGATGAAATTCGGAGGTGTGACGACTCTGTGAAGTGATTAGAGACTGGTTAAGACAATGGGCGTAGCGTGGCTCAAATCAGGGCGCGTCGATTTGACAAATTATCTCCAAATTTAAAAGACATGTTGGCGACTCGATCGTAAGCCCTTTCGAAATAGAGCCTTGCAAAGAAAGATTCCTCAAAGAAAAAACCGAAATCGAGTTACCGTTGGGCGGTTATCATACCTTTCCGACAATTCATTATTGCGCTCTGAGAAAACTGACGAGACGCTCGGAGTCTGCCGGCGTGCTGTAGATATGTGGGCTCAAGCGAAGGTTTCCGCCGCGGACGCTGAGCTGAATACCGGCGTCGGCAGCCTCTCCCAAAACGATTGACTTGTCGATCCCCGGTAGATCGGCGGCGACAATGCCGGACCAATGTTTTTCCGAACGGTCGCTCGCGATGCGAGCTCCGATGCTCCGTAGCTGCTCGGCGAGCAAATCGGTTATCTCGCGGAGCCGTTTGGCTGATCGATGAGGCCCGACCGCCGACAGCAGCTCGAGACTCGCAGCAAGCCCTGCCGCGCCAACCATGTTGTAGGTCCCCCCCTCGTAGCGACCGGCATTTGGCTTCAAGTCGAACGTGTCGTGATCGAACTGAGCCGCGTTCGTCACGCTGTTCCAGCCCACCAGTAGAGGACGGAGACGTTCAAGATTTTCCTCGCGCACATACATCACACCGGCTCCTTCCGGTCCGAGCATCCACTTGTGTCCGTCGGCGGCGAGAAAGTCGATCGGGATGTCTTTCACGTCGAGTGGCAGAACCCCGAGCCCCTGAATCGCGTCGAGAAAAAACAGGGCCGCGTGCTGATGGGCGATTTCGCAAAGGGCGGCTACGTCACAACGCCAGCCGGTCAGGTAGCCGACCCAACTGCAACTGACGATCCGAGTCCGTGCATCGCAGGCGGCGTCGATCTCTGTGGGATCGATCCCCTCACAACCATCGCCGATGATTCGGACCTCGACGCCCCGACTCTTGAGGTTTCGCCACGGGTGGAGATTGCTCGGGAACTCCGACCGCGGCACGACGACATTATCGCCCGGCTGCCAAGGGAACCCTTCCGCGACCAAGCCGATACCTTCGGTCGTGCTGCGAATGAAGGCGATTTCTGACGGCTCCGCGCCAATCATCTCGGCGGCGAGAGTCCGGACCTTTTCGACGTTCTTCCGCCAACGCGGCCAATCGGCCGTCCCATTTTCGCAGAAGTCGTTGACGTACTCCGTCATCGCCCCCCGCGTTGGCGACGGCAGAGGCGCGACGGCAGCGTGATTGAAATACGCCCATCGCTCGGCCACGGGCATCTTCCAGCGAAAGTCTTTGAACAAGTCTTCTTGGTCAACAGTATTCAATGCTCAGTCTTTCAAAACGTGGCTGCACGTCGGCACGCGATGATTGAGATGGTTGGAGTTGGAAGTTGGAAATTGGAAGCCAGGAGTCGGAAGTTAGAAGTCGGAATAAGAAGCGAAGAACGCCGAACTATAGCTCTGTCCCCTCTCTCAAGTCGCGAGGCCTCTTGCTACTAACTTCTGGCTACTGACTTCTGACTCCTCGCTTCTGGCTTCTCGCTTCTCACTCCTCACCCATGCCCTCCCAGGCACACCCCATTGCACGTGCTTCGCGATCATCACGGCGAGCACTTATGATGCGGCTTCCCGACACGTTGCTCAACGAGCGCCGCCAGAATGCCTGATGCCCCGCCCAGTCGCGACGACCTGTTGTCGCAGTATCTCGATGCACTGCCGTACGATCCTTATCCGGTGCAGGAGGAGGCTCTCCTGGCGTGGTTCACCCACCCGCAAGGCGTTTTGGTCTGCGCACCGACGGGCACGGGAAAGACGTTGATCGCCGAAGCGGCTCTGTTCGAAGCACTTCATACCGGCAAGACGGCCTATTACACGACGCCCCTGATCGCACTCACGGAACAGAAATTTCAGGAAATTCGTGACGCGGCCGTCCGCTGGGGCTTCTCGGCCGACGATGTCGGGCTGGTCACGGGCAATCGTGCGGTCAACCCGCGGGCCAAGGTGCTGGTCGTCGTGGCTGAGATTCTGCTCAACCGTCTGCTGCACCGCGAGGCGTTCGACTTTGCGGACGTCGCCGCAGTTGTGATGGATGAGTTTCACAGCTTCGCCGACCCCGAGCGCGGCATCGTGTGGGAATTGTCACTGAGCCTGCTGCCGGCTCATGTGCGGCTGCTGTTGCTTTCAGCGACGGTCGGAAACGCGCCCGAGTTTGTCGCCTGGCTGCACGGCGCGCACGGTCGCACGATTCAACTTGTTCGCACGGAGGAGCGGAAAGTCCCGCTCACTTACCATTGGGTCGGCGATGAATTATTAACCGACCAGATCGAATCGATGACTCAGGGGGACGATGACTCGCGACTCGTGCCGACCCTGCTATTTTGTTTTAACCGAGATGAGTGCTGGTCGGTTGCCGAGACCTTAAAGGGGAAGCATCTCGTTTCCAGTGCCCGTCAAAAGGAACTGGCTGCGATTCTAGAAGAATACTCTCTCGACACCGCAGCGGGTCGGAAATTAAAGCCGATCCTGCTCCGCGGCGTCGGCGTTCACCATGCGGGCATTCTTCCGAAATACAAGCGGATCGTCGAAGAGATTTTCATTCGTAAATTGCTTTCCGTCGTTGTTTGCACAGAGACTCTAGCAGCAGGAATGAATCTTCCGGCGCGGTCGGTCGTATTAACAACGCTGCTGAAAGGCCCACCGGGACGCAAGAAACTGATTGATGCCAGCTCCGCCCACCAGATGTTCGGTCGGGCCGGCCGGCCGCAGTTTGACGATAAGGGCCATGTGGTCGCATTGGCCCATGACGACGACGTCAAAATTGCCCGCTGGCACCAGAAAAACAATTTGGAAGAGCTTGAAAACTCCCCCGACCCGAAGGTGCGGGCCACGATCAAGCGTCTTAAGAAAAAGATGCCGAAACGTCGCAGTAATTTTCAGTACTGGGGCGAGGAGCAATTTAATCAATTGATCGAAGCTCCGCCCGGCAAGCTCTCCAGTCGCGGGCAGTTGCCGTGGCGACTGCTGGCCCACCTGCTCAAAATTTCGCCCGACGTCGAGCCGCTGCGGGAGGTCGTCAGGAAACGGCTGTTGCCACCGGGCGGTGTGGAGGGCGGGCAAAAAAATCTGACGCGGATGCTGTTATCGCTCGACGCCGGCGGATTCGTAAAACTGGAACCGGCTCCCCCGAAGCCGAAGGAAAAGGGTGAGACGAAAAACGACGGGAATTCATCGTCCCAGCAACCTGAAGCCGAGCCGGACCAAGGCCTACTCGGTTCATTAATCGAGGATGCCAGAGAGGATGCCGGTCTGATCGAGGTCTCCGAGGCGGATAATAAAATTGCCTCAGAGGAGAACGATTCTGGTGACGGTCAAGTCCTGTCCCACTACGAGCCACGACTGGCCGTGCCGACGGAGAAGATGCAGGAGCTACTCGCGTTTCGCAGCGTGAATCCCCTTTACGGTTCATTCCTATTGCGACTGCTAGGAAAGGCTGATCGCGAGGAGACGCTGCAGATTCTCGAAAGCCTGCTCGAAGTGCCCGGTTCCACCCAGCGACAGGTGCGTGTGCCGCAGCCGGACCGACTCGAGCCAGGACCACTCGCAACGCAATACGTCGATCAAGAGGTCCTCGCCCGAGGCCTACTGTCAGCCGAAGAGCTTTACCCCGACCGAAGCGACGAGGCCGTAAGGGAACTTCATCAATTCGCACCGCCGATCGGCGAGAAAGTGCAGTTACTCTTCCGTCATGAGTTCCCCAACGTCCGAGACGTGCGGGTCCGGGCGGTGCGAATCGCGGCCGACCTGCTCGAATTCGGGGGCGACTTCAATAGCTACGTCAGCGGGCGTGATTTAGCGCGGCAGGAAGGCGTTATCTTCCGACATTTACTGCGACTGATTTTGCTCTGCGGCGAGTTTCGAGCCGTATGCCCGGACGGGCGCGATCCCGCCGAATGGTCGGAAGAACTGCTGGAAATTGAGAACGCGCTGACCGAAAGTTGCCGCGCCGTCGATACGCAGAGCACCGACGTAATGCTCGAACAAAGCCAGCACGACCCGCTCGACGGCGAGCCGGAGCCCAGCGAAGCCGATGACGCGAACGGTTCTTTGGGTGACCACACGCCCTTCGGCGACGGGCTCGCGATCGATTGATCCGCGTCGATAGAGCCGGGGTCGTTCTATTCGTGCCGGTCGCAACGATTCTGCCGACACACGGCGTGTTGATAATCGGCATCAGGTCGGAACGCGTGGAATTTTGAGCATGGATTTTCAATCTATCGCTCGCTCCGCCTGATCTCGCGCTTTTCTCAAGCTATATGTTTGGTGGACTGTTGCGGAACCCGCCTTAGTAATGAAACCATGTTGTCGACCAAACATCGAGCCAAACCCGAACGCGGCAATAGTCGCCGCGGAGCGACGACCGTCGAAATGGCGGTCGTTCTCGGTCCGCTGTTGCTGATCATTTTCGGCAGCATCGAATTCGAGCGGGCCCTCATGGTCTCCCACGCCTTGGAAGAAGCAGCGAGAGCCGGTTGCCGCATCGCAATTCTTAAAGGTTCCACTACGGAGAGTGTGGCCGCTGAGATGAGTCCCATACTCGACTCATGCGGTATCGATAAATTTACGATCAACATTGAGCCTAAGAATGTTTCATCGGCCCAGCGTTGGGAGCCGGTCTCCGTCACGATTGAAGCGCAATACAAAGAAGTCAGTTGGATTCCGGTGCCGACGTTTTTAAGCAATGCCCGCCTGACCGGCTCCTGCACGATGCCCAAAGAATATTCGGACAACGAGTGAGTATCCCAATGAGACTCCATGACAGTTCCAAACCACAAAGTCAGCAACGCAAAGGCGCCACGCTGATTCTAATGGTGGCCTTAATTCTGGTCGTCGGCGGCATGGTCGCGTTTGCGGTCGACGTCGGCTGGATGTATCTCGTTCGAGCACAGCTTCAAAGTGCGGTCGATGCCGGGGCGATCGCCGCGAGTATGCAGTTCCAGAACGATCCTGACGACGTCAACGACGCGGTCGAAAAGGCGAAGGAATTCGTCCAACGAAATCGCGTCGGGTGGGGATCGGTCGTGGCTTCGGACGTGATTGCCGTCCAAGCAGGCTATTGGGACGAGGGAACCCGCACCTTTATTCCCGATTCGACGAAGCCCGACGCGATCCGTGTGAGTGCTGTTCTGGGCGATGAGCCACTCATGTTCGGGCCGATCCTTGGCAAAGAGACCTTCGGCACCGTCCGCTCCGCCATCGCGCGGGCCGGCGGCAATCCCATGGATATTATGATGACGCTTGATCTGTCCGGCTCGATGCGGTCACGAGGACGGATCGAGGCTTTGCATTCGGCGGCACCGACATTCATTGACGTTATTGAAGACGTCGGAGATGAAGACTACATCGGCGTGATGGGTTACGGGGCCCTCGCCGATAAATATGATCCGCTCGCTTTGGGCCATCTGGGGGTTTCCTATCTTAAAGCTCCCGCCCAACTCTATCCGGATGACCCAGAAGAATATGTCGGCGTGCTGGAAAGTCCGCTGACGAAAAATTTTGGCTATCTCCGCGATACGGTTCTCAGCGTCGATTCGCTCGTGGCGAGCAAGTACAACGGTTGGACCCCGGTCGGTGCTGCGTTGCGAGATTCGGTCCACTACCTCGTCACCAACGGCCGTGCAGACAATGACGTTAAGAAGTTCGTGGTCTTGATGAGTGACGGGCGTGCTAATAAACCGAACGGAAACGGTCGGGGCTACGCAATGGAAATGGCCGATTATGCCGTCGACCAGGGGATCGCCGTCTACACGATCAGCCTTGGAAACTCAGCCGATGAAAATTTGATGCAGAGGATCGCAGACAGGACCGGCGGTCAACATTTCATCGCCCGCGGATCCGGCAGCGGCCTTTCCGCATCGCTGACCGACGCCTTTCGTAAAGTTTCGCGTGCCATTAAGGGCACCGAATTGGTTCACTAAGTTCAATTCACGGCGAGCCGACTAAAAACTGAATAGCCCACGCTCATTCCCCGCCCTTCCCCCGGCAAACCAATGATTCGATTTCGCACTCATCAACCCAAATTTCCTCGGCGACGCCGCGCGGCAGCCGCCGTCGAATTCGCCGTCATTCTGCCGGTGCTTGTCGCACTATTGATGGGCGCGTTGGAAATCGGTCGAGGCATTTGGCTTCAGAACACCCTGCAGGAAATCGCCCAAGCCGGTTGCCGCGTGCATTCGATCCAGAGTGTTCCGGCAGCCGCCACTGAAAATGTCATTTCGGAAGCGATGACGAGAGCCGGAATCACCGAATACCTCGTCACCTATGATCCTCCGGCGAAGAGCGATTTTCAGCAGCACATGGACCCGGTCACGGTGATCGTGACGGTGCCGTTCGCGCACGTCTCATACGTCACGCCGTCTTATCTGAATAACTCCAGCATGTCGGCCCAGTGTACAATGCCGGCCAACCTCGACGACTAGGCGTGCTCACCAGCCTCTGGACCATGAGCCAAACACTCTAAGAGCCCAGATTTGGCCATCGCTCCGGGGTGCGCCAGAGCGCAAACTCGTTCCGCCGATTCCTCGTGCCTGAACGAAACTTCTCCGGAGAATCCTCTGCCCCACTCCAACTCAGAAGATGAGTTGTGGTTCCTCATGCGGCGCGTGCATGGCTCATATCCATGCAATGCATTGGGCATTTGAAGGACGGTCGCCAATAATACACCGTCGGCCGTCGCTTTCGCGGTCGATCTCTGACCTCAATCCCAATAGTAAGTTCGACCATGATAATGAACTGCGCTCGATTGATCTCAACCTGTGCCGCGCTAGGCATCGCCGCGACAGCGTTCGCCGAAGACACGCCATACGAAAAAATCCCTGAGAAAGGTGAAGAGTGTGCCGCGGGGATGTGCCCGGTGATGGGTGGCAAACTTCCCCCCGCGTTAGCCGGAGCCCGCTCGACCGACGATTGGTGGCCGAATCGGTTGAATCTCGACCTGCTCAGTCAGAACTCAGACCTGGTCGACCCGCTGGACGATGACTTCAATTACGCTGAAGAGTTCGAGTCACTCGATCTCGAAGCCGTCAAAAAAGATCTTGCGGAACTGATGACCGACTCGCAAGATTGGTGGCCCGCCGACTACGGTCATTACGGCCCGTTCTTCATCCGGATGGCTTGGCACAGCGCCGGCACATACCGACTTGCTGATGGTCGCGGCGGGGCGAGTGACGGCATGCAACGTTTTGCTCCCCTCAACAGCTGGCCCGACAACGGGAACCTCGACAAGGCCCGCCGACTGCTCTGGCCGATTAAGCAAAAGTACGGTCAGAAAATTTCGTGGGCTGACCTGATGATTCTAACCGGCAATGTCGCGTTGGAAACGATGGGCTTTGAGACCTTTGGTTTCGCCGGAGGTCGCGAAGACGTTTGGGAACCGCAGAAAGACGTTTACTGGGGCCCCGAGACGAAGATGCTCAGCGACGCCCGCTATCAGGTTGGTGAGAATCTGCCCGACCCACTCGCCGCCACGACGATGGGCTTAATCTACGTCAACCCGGAAGGCCCCAAGGGCAAACCCGACCCTCTCGCGGCCGCGCACGCGATTCGCCAGACGTTCGGTAACATGGCCATGAGCGATTACGAAACCGTCGCCCTGATCGCCGGTGGTCACACCTTCGGTAAGTCGCACGGGGCGGCTGACCCCTCTAAATATGTCGGTCCCGAACCCGAAGCGGCTGGTCTTGCTGAACAGGGATTCGGCTGGAAGAACTCTTACGGCACCGGCAACGCCGGCGACACAATCACCAGCGGCCTCGAAGGAGCCTGGACATCGACCCCGACCGAATGGTCGACCGGCTACTTTGACAACCTGTTCGGCTACGAATGGGAATTAATCACCGGCCCGGGCGGCAAGCACCAGTGGACGCCGAAGACGGACTCCGCAGAGGACTCAGTCCCCGATGCCCACGATCCGAACAAGTCGCACCCGCCGATGATGTTTACAACCGACCTGGCACTAAAGCTCGACCCCGGCTTCCGGAAAATCTCAAAACGTTTTCATGAGAATCCTGATGAGTTGAAGCAAGCCTTCGCCAAAGCGTGGTACAAATTGACGCACCGCGATATGGGTCCGGTATCTCGACTGCTCGGTCCCGAAGTTGCCGAGCCGCAGTTGTGGCAAGATCCTGTTCCCGAAGTCGATTGCGAGCTGATTAATGAAGAGGATATCGCATCTCTGAAGAGCGTCATCCTTAAGTCTGGGCTGACGCCTTCTGAGTTAATTTCAACGGCGTGGGCCTCGGCATCGACCTATCGTGGCAGCGATATGCGGGGCGGCGCCAACGGCGCTCGAGTCCGCCTTGCGCCGCAAAAACACTGGGCCGTCAACGAGCCACAACAATTGGCCAAAGTCTTAAAGACTCTAGAAGAAATTCAGGCGGAGTTTAATGGCTCGGCATCGGGTGACAAGAAGGTCTCGCTCGCTGACTTGATCGTTCTCGGGGGATCGGCCGCGGTCGAACAGGCTGCTGAGAACGCCGGGCACGACGTCACGGTTCCGTTCGCACCGGGACGCACTGACGCGACGCCTGAGATGACCGACGTCGCCGCATTTGAGGTGATGGAGCCGCGAGCCGATGGCTTCCGCAACTATCAGAGCCGCGACTTCGACGGACGAGCAGAAGCCGCTTTGGTCGACCGGGCCAATCTGCTCACGCTGACCGCTCCCGAAATGACGGCCCTCATCGGCGGCCTCCGCGTGCTCGACACCAACGCAGGTAGTGGCCCACTCGGAGAGTTAGGCGTCTTCACCGATGAGCCGGGCACGCTGACGAATGACTTCTTCGTGAACCTGCTCGACATGAATACCGAGTGGTCGGTCTCGCCAATGTGCGATCATTTCTACGAAGGACGCGATCGCAAGTCCGGCGATGTGAAATGGACGGCCACGAACGTCGACCTCATCTTCGGATCGAACTCGCAACTGCGGGCGATCGCCGAGGTTTATGCCTCGAATGGAGGCGAGCAGAAATTCGTAAATGACTTTGTGGACGCGTGGACCAAGGTAATGAGGCTTGACCGATTTGACCTCAAACCCGAAGTGCGAGCGGGATCGAAGGCGATGGCCTCCAAATAGCTGGAGTGCTCCAATCTCGAATCGACCGGCTTCCCGAATTTTTTGTCGGGAAGTCGGTCTTATTTTTTATCCGCTTAAGACATTGGACGAAATCTTGCGTAGAGGCGGTCAACCACGCACGCAATTGACAGCGGGAGGAACACGGCCGTAAGTCCTAACAATGTGACCACATTGACGCCGACCCCGATTGATGGCGAGAGCTGACCGGACAACTCTTGCGAATCATCTGTGGAATAACGGAAGGGCCAACCCGCCGGTCCGTACTGAAATAACTGAACGCCGAACAATAACAGTGCTGCCGCGGAGGTAAAAATTGCAGCCGCCTTCCACCAGCGTGAGGGTCGTGCATAGGCTCCGCCCACAATCTGCATATATGCGAGTAGCAGCACGTAGTGCAGTAACGCGATCGGTCCGAGTCCGAGCAAAATATAGAGCGTCACCCAATAGGGCCACGTCTCCCGCGCCCAGATGGCGGGGCGTTTAATCCGAGCATCGCTCATCGTGTTTAACCCTCATCCTCTTCCGCACGAACCTGACGTGACGAAAGGATCGCGCTGACCCAATCGCTGCCGACAGCCACGGGTGAGCTTAAAAACAAAAGGCACACGACTGCCGACGCCCCGCTCAAAGCAATCGGCAGCCAGTCCCATCCCTCAGAAATCAGTTCAGCCGCAATGCCTGCGGCAGCGTTGGCGACAAAAAGTGCAGCGAGAAACGGAATTCGCCAACTCTGCAGCATTACCCCGCTGAAAAACGCTCCCGCTATGACAGACGCCAAAGAAACACATACTGCCTTTATCACGTCGTCCGGCAGTTCGATCAAAACGATTGCGGATCCCGTTGTTACGCAGACAAATGCACTGACGTAAAACACGCGGAAGACTGTCAACACGGCAGCCACCGAACCGCTTAAAGGGAATATCTAATAAGACATCAGACGTTAATTCTTTTCCACGATTTCCAAGTCCGGTTTCGCTTTTCGAATCTCGGCGAGCGACGCTTCGGGCAGTTTCGACTTCCGCAGCGTCAATTGCTTCAGATTGGGACGTGATATCACGAAATCCACGAACGGCTGCGGGTCTTTGAACGTCATCTCGCTGAGCAGAAACCGCTCTAAATTGTCGAGCGGCATCAAGTGTGGAAAGAATCCCTCACTGAGTTTGCTCATGCGGTCATTACGAACACGGACGCCAAGGTATGTGAGATGCGTCATCTCGCCGATCGGGGCCCAATCTTCATCCATGCTGTTTGTCGTCTGGATGTATAGCTCGTCAATATTTGACAGCTGAGAAAGCGCCTTCAGATACTCCTTACCGATGGCCCCGCCCGCTGAGAAGTATTTCAGCGAGGGGTGATCCTTCAGCGCCGCGACACCAGAGAAATCAACTCCGGTCTTGCCACCTTTCTTATAGCCCGCGTGGGAGATGGTAAGTTTCTGCAGGTGCTGAAATTGATTAAAGAGCGCAAGCTCCTCGTTCGTCAAATTGGGCGCGTTCACAGATATTTGAACGATCTCCCCTTGCCGATTCTTACCGACCCGCGGCTCGGGCACCTTCTCCTTCAACCGAGCGAGTGCGGTGGCGTCGTCAGCACCAGCGATACCGCCGACAAAAACGGCTAAAGCCAAGGCAGCAGAACACGTTTTGAACAACTTCATCAACACAAACTCCTGAGCAACGGGGAGCGAGAAGAAACGGTGAACAAAAGCGATTTTAAACACCGCGTCAGTTTCTCCGCCAGCCCTCACGTCCAATTGCTTCGGAAACTAGCTCCAACCTTCCTTGTGATACCAATATCTCGAGTAATAGACGTACCATCGACCGCAAGCAACTCGACCGATCGTCTGGTTTTCCAAGCCATCGAGTCCAAGCAAAGACATGTCGAACTGCTCTGCATCTGATGCGGTTCGCACACGAACAAACCCGAACTCGGCGTACTCACCGAGCAATTCCCCCTCATCATTAACCAGTGGCATTGTGTTATTCGTCGCTTCCAAGACCACGAGCCCGTTGGCCGTAAACCCTCTGTGAATCGTAAATGGTCCGATGCGGCGGTCGACAGGTATCGGTTCGCGATCAGCGGTTGTTTCCTCTTCGATAGTGGACGCAATCTGATTAAGTTCCTCCACGTGCCGGGCGAACGCCCGGTCGAACGATACTTCACGACTGACGAATAGCGGGCCCCCTAAAACACCCACGGCGACTGCAATCAAAGCAGTCAACACCCGGAACGAATGAAAGAGACCGCCCCGGCGATTCCATGGAAGACAGACCATTAAAAGGCCCGCAAATACGATAGCCGAATGCTGCCAAAACCCGATCGACACGTAAGTCATCGCAGAGAAAGCCGTCACCGGCTCTGCGAGACGGCTTATTAAATGAACCAGTTCGAAAGCACAGAACAACATGGCTCCGGCGAACAGAAAACACATCGCGACCTGTGCTGAGTCAAATAACTCCTGTCGATTTTCCGCCACATTTCGCCGCATCAAATTGTTATCTTCAAAATGAAATTGTTCTGCGATTTCCGTCGCCTGTCACACTTTCGGCTCTGACGCGTCATTCCGCAACCGGCGCTCGTCCCCCGACACGTAGGGAAACGCGTAAAGCAAATAATACACGAACGACAGCCCGAACACGCACACGACACCGATCGACCAAGCCTCCCGGTGCCATGGTTTTCGAAATGGGCGGACGTAGAGATCACAAAACACGGCGGCAATATAGCCGACACAGCACGCCCCCCAAATGAGGGACGGAGCGAAGAACAACGGCTCCGGTAGACCAAGCAAGACTCCAGCAAGCCCCGGCTTAGGCAACAGTACGTCTGCGAGAATTATCGTCGCAGCCGCAAAATGGAAGACCCAAAAGGCGACATGTTGCCACGGCAGAAAGCCGAGCGACTGCTCATTAACGCGGGCGTCCACAGGCACGGAATCGGCAACGCGGAATTGAACGCCGTAGCGGCGAAAATAAACCCAGCCGGGCCATATTAGAAAAACTCCCGCAATCCAAAGCGAACGTCGCGATCGATCATTGAACGGCCGTAAAAACAGGTCGCGAATCAAAAACCTGATTGTGCCATACGATCCGATCAGCAAGGGAACACTGAACACAAACGAGAACGCAGGTAGCGCCTGTTGGACCTTAATTGGGAAGGCGATTCCAGCTGAGACGGCAAGCACGAAGAAACCAAGCCACGTCGGGACGATGACAAGGTAACAAATCCGCACCCACCGTTGCTGCCACCTCGGCATGATTCATGCTTTCAAATTTCATTGAACGATGGATCAAGAGGATAAACTCTATTCACCGACCAATCGCCGAATCAGAATGCACAATTCATCGCCTCACGCATAGACATCAATCAGGATCATGATACCCAGGCCGATCAAGCCGAGCATCAGCACGGCCACCAGCACAATCTGGAAAATCTCAAAGACGAGTCGGCCGTAGTTGACCGGCGTTCGCTCAGCCCCGTGCTCTTGTGGCAGTTCTGTCCGCTCCACGTCGGGCCGAGGCTGTTTTGACTTCACAAAGAACGGACCGATGAAAAACAGTAGTCCGCAGAAAATCAGCAGCGCCGCTTGAGCCGTTCGCCAAAAGGTGTTCCAGTCCATCGGAGATTCTCAACCGGCCTCTCGATCCATATCAATCCGCGCAGGTCAGTCGGCCCCTCCCTCTCAACGATAGCCCAATGGGGCCCGACAGAGAGGATACACCCGCGAGTGATCCGCCGTCTAACCCAAGCGATCGGTCGCCAGATGATACTGGGGATCTTCGGAAAGATTGACATCGACGAGATCCCCTGCCCGCCCGAGAAGTTGGCGACACTCCGGGCTGAGATGAGTCAGGTGCAAACGTTTGCCGGCCTTCTCATAACGCTCGGCCAGAGAATTAATCGCTTCCAGCCCCGATTGGTCATACACACGCGTGTAATAAAAATCGATGACCACATCATCGGGATCGTTGGCAACGTCAAACATTTCCTTAAGAGAACTGACCGACGCAAAGAAGAGTGGGCCGTGAAGCTGGTAAATCTTGCTGCCGAATTCATTCAATTTAATGTCGACACCAATATGGGTCGCATGTTGCCACGCAAAGCTGAGGGCCGAGACGATGACTCCCAGCACAACGGCGGTCGCTAAATCGTGTTGGATTACCGTATATCCGGCGACGAGCACCATCACCAGGAAGTCACTGGTCGGCACCTTCCGCAGCATCCGCAGCGATGCCCACTCGAATGTGCCGATGACGACCATAAACATGACGCCCACGAGCGCTGCCATCGGCACCATTTCAATCCATGGGGCGAGAAATAAGACGAACGCCAGCAGACAGACCGCCGCCGTCACGCCCGAAAGTCGACCGCGGCCGCCGGAATTCACATTAATCAGTGATTGGCCGATCATAGCGCAGCCGCCCATTCCGCCGAAGAAACCGCAAACGACGTTCGCAACCCCTTGACCAATGCACTCGCGATTTCCGCGTCCCCGCGTCTCCGTCATCTCATCAATTAAGGTCAGAGTCATTAAGGACTCGATTAAACCGACGGCGGCGAGGATGACCGAATAGGGAAGGATGATCCACAAGGTCGCGAAGCTCAGTGGCGGCAAGAAATATTCGAGGAAAAACGGCCTCGGCAATCCGCCACCGATACTTCCCGCCGATTCATCAACCGCCGCCATCGCGGAGGTCGCCAGTTCCTTTGAAACTGGCTCCGCCGATACGGCGTCACCGTGGCCGCTATGAGCGCGAACCGCCGTACCGATCACATTGGTACTGCTGTTATGAACCTCGCTGACCGCCTTCACCTTAGCGTTGGTGAGCAACATGTCGCCCACCGTCATGACCAGTCGCTTCTGGTTCAGCCCCGCCGATTCCGGGCTGGCGATGGAATTAAGACCGAGCGAAATTAACGTCACCGTCAGGATCGCAACCAGCGATGCCGGCACCGCGCGTGTTAATTTCGGCAACAGCCAGATGATCGCCATCGTGAGCAGCACCAGTGCGACCATCACCCCGAGAGACGGCCCGGTCAGAAAGACGAGCTGTCCCAGATCGTTGACAGTCTTAAAGCTCCCGAATTGCGCGAGCAGAATCACGATCGCCAAACCATTGACGAAGCCCAACATCACCGGGTGCGGCACCATGCGAATCAGCATCCCGAGGCGGGCATAGCCCACGACGACCTGAATGACTCCGCACAGGATGACCGCCGGGAACATGTATTCGATGCCGTGCTGCGCCACGAGCGAGACCACCACGACCGCCATCGCACCGGTTGCTCCCGAGATCATACCCGGTCGCCCCCCTAGAACGGCCGTGATCAAGCAAAGAAAGAAGGCTGAATAGAGCCCGATCTGCGGCGAGACCCCCGCCACAAATGCGAAGGCGACCGCTTCCGGAACCAGCGCGAGCGCGACGGTCAGGCCGGAGAGAATATCATTCTTGGCGTTGCCCTGATCAGGACGGAAGAAATCGAGCATTCTGATAAATACTTAAATGGATATTGATGTCATGCCGCGGTGAGCTGCGAATCAGCCGCTAGCGACTGGAGCCCGACCCCGAGATAGCCCTGCAAACTTAGATTGCATTGCTGAAATTGGCCCGGATTTTGAAGCGAGGTCAAGAAAATGGACCGGCTTTGGTGCGACTCGAACGGAATTCATGCTGCGGGAGCGAAAATCAGGCGAGTGATCGTGGGGATTGGACTCGATCGAGAGTCCGGCGGGAGCTTGGGGCAGGCTAGCTCGCCGGCCGAACAAATACAACGACGATGTCACCAACGGTAGTCGCGATCGGATCAGTCAACCTTTAAGTGTTACACGCCATCCAACCGGCAAGTTCCTCGAAGACGCGCTCTCATTTGCAGTAGACTCCACGCATGCGATTCGCCCTCAGCCCATCTGAAGCCTCACTCGTAAGCCGATCTCCATGCTTCATCGGAGAGCCGTTTCTAACTTTGAGGGAGTGGGCAGTGAGTGCTGAGGAGCAAGTCAGTCCCGCATCGGGGCGCTATGCACTCAATCAAAAAGCCGACCTGCCTACGGGCTTCTCAAAATAGAAGAGTGGACAGATTCAATACGACAGCCATCCCACCCCTGCGTGGGCGGCGCGTATACGGGTATCTGCGCTCAAACGTGTTGATCGACCAAGATCGGGTTTCCGTCGGGATCGATGGCGACGAAGCTGGCGGGACCGGTTGTCGATTCGTCCGCTTCGGCAGATAACACAACGTCTTGCGCCTTCAATTGTTTTTGCAACTCGCGGACATCGGTAAAGGAAGAGAGTGGGTTGGCATCGCTGTCCCATCCCGGATTGAAGGTCAGCATGTTGCTCTCGAACATGCCGTGAAACAGCCCAATTGTCGTCTCGTCATTCTTTAGGATCAGCCAGTTTTGCGAGGCGTCGCCACCGAACACGGTGAAGCCGAACTTCTCATAGAAGGCTCGCGACGCTTTAAGGTCTTTCACCGTCAAGCTGATGGAAAATGTGCCCAGTTCCATAACTCATTCCTGATTAAGAAAACAAATGGCGACCCGAACCATTTAGAAGATAGCTCCAAGTGTATCGCTGGAACTTTCAGCTGGCGAGTCTGTTCTTGAACGTCATCCGAGGAATATTGACCCAAATACCGGTACCCGCGACCGGAAAGCATAGAGGAGCCCAGACCGACTTCCCCAAATCCCCAACCCGGTCCAGTCGCAAGCCGCGCTTCGAGACCCCCGAGTTGATACGTTGGGAGCGGGAGCTATTGGAGAAGATGGCGAGGTTGTCCCTTGGTTTTTGGATATTTTTTACTGTTAATGCTAAGGAAGAACTCCGTCACCCGCCGAGCGTACGCCGCGGAAATGGAGGATTTGATCGTCGTTAAAGGCATCATTCACAAAAGCCATCAACCTTTGAATGCATTCAAGTGCTTCGGCCCGTGACATCTCAAAAGACATAATCTGGCCCTCTTCAATGGTGAGCCCAACTTCATGAATCGTTTCTTCTGCTGATACTCGAACTCGTTCTTCCGCCGATTCCAGCAGCAGAAAGAATTCAAGGAGGAACTCCGCTTCCACGACCGCTGCTTTATTAAGCGTGATGCTGATCCCAGTCTCTTCGGAAAATTCGCGGAGATCATCGTTCAAGTACCAATAAAGCGCATCCTGAATTGAGAGCTTACTCTCGCCGGGAAGGTCTTTCTTACCGAGTGGTACTTCGATTGGCATCGCTGCGACCTTTAATCAACGGCAAGACTCATTTGAGTACAACACACGGGCACTCCGGACGCCCTACGTCCGGGCGACGCAGCGGCAAGAGATCGTGGCGCCAGGGTAAATTTCCAGCGGGCTTCTTACGGCGAAGGCCCCTCTGCAATCTCTTGTCGCTTCGCGATCTGTGAAGTGCGGCGAGAGAACACCCCAATAAACCCGGCTACAAGTTGCCCGTGCTCGTCCCGAACCGCTCGACTTCAACGTCATATTTATTAAGCAGTGAGACGAATAAATTCGACAGAGGGATCCTCTTGCCGAGCAGATTGTAATGATGCCCCTGCTTGAGAGGCGATAAACCGCCTGCCAAGAGAATCGGAAGGTCCTTGTGATTGTGGCTCCAGCCGACACTGAGGCCGCTGCCAAATAACACCGCGGAGTTATCGAGCAGTGAACCATCGCCCTCGTCGATTTCGCTCAGTCTCGAAAGAAAATAGCTCAATTGATCGACGTGGAAAGTGTCGATCAAACGTAGTTTTTCGCGAGACTCAGGATTCTTATTCTGGTGCGAAAGTTTGTGATGATCGTCCGTTACGCCGATCGCTTTATAATTCGCAGAACCGGTCCCGCCGCCTTCTCGCGCGATGACATAAGTGCCTATGCGGGTGGTGTCGGTCTGAAACGAGAGGACCAGCAGGTCCATCATTGTGCGGACGTAAGAATCGAGCCTGGTGTCCGGGTTCACGTTAAGGTCGAGACCCTCCGCATCGAGCTTTGCTTTCGGCACATGTGCCCACTGTTCGGCCCGCTGAATTCGGCGCTCAACCTCGCGAACCGAGGTGAAGTACTCTTCCAGCTTCGCCCGATCGGCCGGACCGAGTCGATTAGAAAGCGCACGGCTTTGCTCAATGAGTTCGTCAAGGATGCTCCGGTGTCGCTTAAGGCGCAACAATTTCCTTTCGAAGTCACTGGCGCCTTCGTCGACGAACAATCTCTCAAAGACACGACGAGGATTGTTCTCCCCCAAAATTGGTTTTCCGGCACGCGACCATGCCAATGTCGTCATGAATCCATATCGCAAGCTGTCGGCGTGATCCCCGGTCAATTCCAACGACGGGTATCGGGTTTGGTCACCAAATGCCTCAGCGAGTCGCTGATCGATCGAGATTGAGTTCTGATAATTAGAGATATGGAAATCGGCCCCGGTCAACCAGTTGTCGCAGCCGAAGTGCGGCGTGCCGAGCGAAGGATGCGAAAGTCCGGACAGGAAGCTGACATGTTGTTTCAGAGGCTTCAGCCCCTTGAGCGATTGGGGAAGTCCCCAATCACTCCCGTCACCTTCCGGCGTGTAGTAGTCCCAGTTGACGCCATTCGGCACGTAGAAGGCCGCGAACCGCTTCGGCGTCTCCGATTTGCCGGTCGAAGCCACAGCCGGTCGCATCGCGTCGAGCATCGGCAGCGCGAGGCTGACACCGGTGCCCTTTAAGAACGTTCGTCGGTCAAGACGATTCGGCATGGTGCCATGTAGATTGAGGATTAAAAAGACCGAAAGGCGTCGCTCGTGACGACCTCTATAAGCAGCGTCCGCATCCGATAATCGTCCGACTTAACTCGTTTGACAATCGCGTCGACCTCGCCCCGGTCGGAAAATCCAACCTGTCGGCCGAGTGCATACGTCAGTAATTTGGTGGTCAGCCCGCGGAGGAACACTTCGCTACGCTGCGTTAATAGTACTTCCTTGAATTCCTGCGGACCATTGAATTCGACACCGTTCGGGAGTTCGCCGAACGCCTCCGTCGAAGACTTCGCCTTGGCATCTTTATATTCACGAAAAACGCCCACCGGATCGAAGGGTTCGAGTGCGAAGCCAAGCGGGTCCATCTTGGAATGGCAGCCCGCGCAAGCGGCGGCCTCGCGATGTGCGGCGAGCTTCTGTCGAATCGTTTTTAATTCTCTCGATGAATTTTTCTCCGCCTCTTCCAGTTCAGGAACATAAGGTGGCGGCGGAGGCAGCGGAGTGCCGAGAAAACAGTCGAGAATCCACTTGCCGCGGTGGATGGGCGAGGTCTCTTTTCCGTCAGCGGTCAACGTCAGAATGCTCGCCTGGGTCAGTACCCCGCCGCGGAGGCTGTCGTCGTCCAGTCGGACTCGCCGGAACTGACCGCCTTCAACGCCTTCAATCCCGTAGTGGCGGGCGAGTTCGTCGTTAAGAATTGTGAAATCGGAATCAATTAGATTGAGAACGCTCAAATCCTGATTGATCAACTCTCGCACAAACTCCCGCGTCTCAGTTCGCATGCTTTCCTCAAGCCACGGATTATAAGTGGGAAACCGACGCCGATCGGGTGAGATCGAACCGAGATCCCGGAGTTTCAGCCATTGGCCTACGAAATTCACGAGAAACGCGTCGGCTTTCGGACTCGCCAGCATTCGCTCGAGTTGTGACGACAGCGTTGTTTCGTCGCCGAGTTTGCCCTTCTCAGCCAAAGATAGAAGTTTATCGTCCGGCAGGCTGCCCCAAATAAAGAACGACAGTCTTGACGCCAATTCGAAGTCGTTGAGCCGCTTCGAGGATTCCGACTTTTGCGGTTCCACCAAATAAAGAAAGTGCGGCGAGGACAGAATGGCGGTCAGTGGTGGCTGTATTGCTTGCTCGAACGAATCGACGTGCGGGCGTTCGGCGTCGAACAGTTTCAGCATCGCTTCGACTTCATTTGATTTAATCGGTCGCCGCCACGCTTTCCGCATCATTCGCTGAAGCACTCTTCTGGCGGAAGCCTGCTCATCGCGAACGTCAATTAATTCCGGCGGAAGAAGTCTCTGCGTGAACTCAGGCGGCCACGACCCGTAGAGCGGTCCGCGAATATCGACCCAGTGCACACGGAAGAAAGTTGGTACATACTCGTCGATGTTCTTCTTACGACGACCCCGAACTTCGTTCGGTTCCGGATTAAGAAACTCGCCTCGGAAATTGTAAACGCCCGCTGGAAGCCAAGCCTCGAATTCGTACCACTTTGGCTCGCCTAACTGTCCCGCCGGGCAGTCGACAGTCAACGAGCCGATCGGCCCGGAGGCGGCGACGAATCGGATTTGCGGCATCGGTTGCTCGGCTGTCGACCGCCGTCCGCTCATTAATACCTTGAATCGATAGCGACCCTCGTGAGGCACGTTGATGTAATACCACTCGAACTTTGCAATATACGAATTGACCTTCCCGCCATTAAAATAATTCCCCTTGACATTTTTCGTGCGGGCGACCTCCTGCTCGTCGGGTGAAAGATCGGCGAACGTGCGGGGTCGTCGGTAGTTCTCGAGATCAACCCCGCCCATCCCGCCTTGATACTCGTACAATTTCACATTGACCGCTTCAGGACGCTCAGTCACAATTGCCGTATCGAGCCACTCTTCGACGGTTTCGATATACTGCTCCATCAAATACGGCGAAACCGTCAACGCTTCGCCCACATTGTCGAAACCATCCACCGCGACGTCCGCGGGGAATCGATCCCCGAGCCGCAGGTCAAGTCCCGTGAGGTCACGCATCGCATTATTAAATTCGTTGCGATTCAGCCGACGGAGCACCACCTCAGCGGAGGACTTCCGTAACTCGCGAACGTGTTCCAGTTCGCCGCGAAGTAGTTTGATCACCGCCAATTTATCCGCTTCCGCAGGCTGCTCGGAATCGGCCGGAGGCATATCACCGAGCGTCAATCGGTCGACCACCTGTTGCCACAACTCAGCTTTGTCCGGCGCCTCACGCGGCATCGGCAGCGACTCCAGATTCAGCTTGGCCTCGGCCAGAAACTCGCCATGACAGCCAGCACAGTGCGCTTCAATAAACCGCTGATGCGTCGGTAGATCTTTCGCGTAAGCCGCGGTCTGCGACACAGTGTCGAGTACCAACAACGCAATGATCAGGCCTTGAAGCGTCTGCCGATATTTCATGAGCGAACCCGTTTTCTCGCCGGACGGTTGCAACGAATCACGCTTACGATGCGGGGCCATCGAATTTGACCGAGTCAACATTGTACAATAGGGGGTCGAGCGCAGCCAACCGCAGTAGAACCCGACGAGCGCCCAGGGCATTGTCCGTCCGGGCGGTGCACCCCTGCCTTGATATGTGATATCGAACCGATCAAAGAGTTCACACCATGAGTCGTCCCTCGCAGATTATCATCGGATTTTTTTGCAGCATTGACGGCCTTGGCGCTCGGCATGATTACCGCTGTCAATGGGCATCAAATTCCGGCTGGGTATCTCGGCGGTTTCGCGTTTTCAGGATTCTTGGCCTGCGTCGCAGCATTGTGCTTGGTGGAGAAAGGACGATGGATTACTGGCCGAGTCGTGGCCGCCGGCATCGCCCTCGGGGCGGCTGCCGCGGTATTCGGCGATCTGACTTCCGCCGAAGCAAAGCCGATGGATAACATCGGTCTTTATATATTCTTCGTGCCCGTGGGATTGGCCTGCGCCTTCTTCGCAATCACCGGGAATTACCCCGAGGAAATGCCGCTCTCAGAAGTGTTTGCACGGCCACGCAAGAAAAGGAAGAAAAAAGGCAAGCTCACCAAGAAAAAACGACGAACCGCAACCCGACTGCCGCCGCCATTGGATTAATCAAGCAGTTGTTTAAGAATGGTTCATTCGGACGCAGTTGATTCAGCTACGCGGAATGCGAGACAGTCTTCAATATAATTAAGTCGACGGACCGCTCGGCTGAGTTATTGACGCCGGGTGCTGGGAGGCATACCGACCCCGCAGTGGGAGGCGAGTTCGCTGCCGGCACGACCGGCTTACCCGGCAGGCTATCTGAGCTCACCACGTGGATGCGATGCAATGCGGTAGCAAATTCCACCCTGCGGGGGCGACACGCACCCCGGCACCCATTGATGCCAGTTGAGTCGGCAATTGCATCGGGCAGCGGGGTTATCCGGCCCTTGCGGGCAGTCCTGATGGTGACCGGCCCACTCCGGGGCTGTTTCGCGGGGGTTTCGATGGGTTGAAACTGTCAATGAACAAGGGACAGTACCGCCACCCGCCGCTAAACTACACTTCGCTTAACGATCCACACAGAAAACTCTGTGTTCTTAAAAGAAAAACATATATATCTTAAATGGCTCTGGATCAGGCATATTCCATAGAAATGCCGAGTCATCATCATTCGTGACATATACTCCATCATGGCAGTCCTCCAACGGCGAATCAAAACTACTGCATTTCTTACGTTCAACGTTTCGAAAAAAACTTGGCTCTGATCCGATTGCTATGATTCTCATTCGTAAACAACCTGCATAACTCATCGCGCCGAACCACGGTTCCTCTTCTTCTTCCGCGTCCCAGTAGATGGTCCGATATGTAATCGAAAACTCTTCGTTGATCTCGATCTGCGATACATCGAAACAAAGATGTTTCGATCTTGTCCGGAAAATCCCTGTGTCAACGAGGCTTCCGTCTGATTCTACGTGACTCGGCGGACATCCGGCCTTCGGAGAAAACACCAAGTCTTTTCCAGTAGTTCGTGATTGAAACCGGAGCTGCTTAACTGGAGATGTTTTGACCATAAGCAATGTTCGATCCGAAATCATCGCAGATACATAGCTCGACGATTCTGTAACTGTTTTGGGATCAAAATGTTGGAAACTCCAAATGCGTTCATCAAAGCGAATTTCGAAATTCGAGTAATCTGGTCGGCCTAACGCCAACACTTCACGCTCCTCAACTGAAGACTCGCGACGCGGAACAATTGGGTTAGAAGTAAATCTCTTAACGACGCGGTCAAGGTCTTTGCGGTCGGCCTCACTCGCCTGTTGCGATTCGCCAACAGTTACACCTGTAAATTCGAAGCCACGTGTAAGAGCGAAAACCGCCGCGACGATAACAAAAACCGTTGCGAGTGAGATAAAGACGCCGATCTTTAGCGACCGTCGCCCTATTCGTCGGACACCACGCTCCATCCTATAACGATCTCCGTCTAATTGAATACCTTTAGATCGTAAGACCCGATCAATAGACCGGACCAATTTTGAAAATCCGATCTCAAAGTCACTCCCGGGAAATATTGCAAGTTCTTGTCGAAAGCAGAAATCGGCCAGCGAGGCCGGTACCTCATCGACTTGCGGCATCACTGCTGGCCTGAGTACTACCGGAATGACTACAACATCTTTTTTTGAGAGCGCTGTCTCGATCTCAACGCGGACCCAATCGTCAGAATAAGTCAGCCGTCGTTTTCCGTGGCGATCAGTTGCATTAGCCCAACCGGCACCTACGACCACAAGAAGAATCGAGCAGGATGAAAGTCGCTCCTCAAGAACATCGCGAAAATCATGGCCTGGCTCGATACTATCGATGTCATGAAAGACTGAACCTTGTCCGAAACGCTCTCGCAATTTTCCTATAAGGCGGTCGGTCGCCCAATTGCTATCTTCTCGCCGGTACGAAACAAAGATATGCGACATAGTAGTCAGTCTTAGTTACGTCAGTTCGAAATTACTAACCGAATGAAACGTGTGGAGTAGTCCCATAGACGAACGGCATAAAGAGTAATTAAGACGCTCGAGTAGAGGAGCGTCGCAGACCATGCAACTAAGTTGCTGTTACGCAACCCCCAGTCGCTATTTCGAATGCGGCGGATAATCAATATAGTTATTATTTCGACGACCGAAAAGCTCGCATGCAGAATCACATCCCACAACGCTAGCGTCACATCTAGCGCCGTCAGCCCATACACCAGCCACCACCCGATCATCACGAAATGCCATGACGCAGTGAGGGCAAGCAAATACATTACTTCCAATGAAGTGCTTGTGGATGGACCCGACCAATAGTTCTTATTCGTCCCAAACACCAACAAGACACCGAAGAGCGAAGCCATTAAGCCCATCCCGATCAAATCAATTGGCAGTAAGAGCAAAAGGCGGATGCGAGGGAGAAAGGTAGATTTCTCAAAAATGTCCTCTGAAATTTCGATCTTCTTCACGGCACTGTTTTCGCCTTTGTAGAATTCAATCTCGTAGGTTATATCTATATAGACGAAGAACAGTGCTATCGAGAACAAAAGAACAACCTGCCGCCAAAGATCGGAACTGGTCAACCAACTTTCGTCAGACAATGCTCTGCGGATATATGTAAAAGCGACTGCCGCAATACCCATTGCCAAAGCTAAGCTAAGAAGATCTCCAATTGCTCGAGTTGAAAGCGTATTGTACAAGGAGTCAGGGTTCATTGTTTTTTCATTCCGGCATCAAGTATCAAATACACCAAAATAGATTTTCTCTAGATATCGGAATCGAATTATAATTTTGTTCAACCCCAACATTCTCTCTCGCCTTTTCCCGCCCCCAAAATCGGACCGGGCCACGGTTTGAAAGAAAGTGACAAATCTTAGGGCTTATCTATTTATAATTCTCACCGAAGCCAGACTCGCCAAATTCAAAGCCTTGTTCAAGCCAAGGCGGCCCTACCCTTTCACGCCTCATATACCGCTCGCAACCCAACCAATAGTTTGGACCACCCGGTGGTCTCTACACCCCAACCCCGCTCTTCTCCTCAATCAGCTTATCCAGCTCCGCCTTCAGCTTCCCGAGGATTTCATCATACGGATACCGGCCCAACGTTTCCTCACCTTTTTTAAGGTTCACATAGTTCGGGGCGCACCAGAGGCCGAGGTCGGCGTCATCCGTTTCGCCGGGGCCGTTGACTCGGCAGCCCATGACGGCGATTGTGATCGCGTGGTCTTTGGCGTATTCGGTCATCTTTTTCACATCGGCGGCGAGGTCGACGAAGGCCTCGTTTTCGACCCGGCTGCAGCTCGGGCAGCTGATGATGTTCATCTTGGTCGGGTCGAGTACCACGACGGTGCGGACGCGGCCGCTCTTAATGTCCTCAATGATGCCCCGACCCGCGGCGATTTCTTCGCCTTTTCGATCATTAGGAACGGTGAGCGAGACGCGGATCGTGTCGCCGATTCCCTTCGAAATTAATTGCTCGAAGGCGATGCGGGTCTTAATGATCCCGTCGGGGGGCATGCCCGCTTCGGTCACGCCGAGGTGCAGTGGAACTTCCGGACGCTCGGCGGCGAATCGCTGATTGACTTCAATTACCTTGGCCGGGTCGGAATCCTTGAGGCTCACGACGAAGCGGGTGAAGCCGATCGAGTCGAGGAACTCGCAGTGGTCGAGGGCGCTCTCGAGCATCGGCGAAATGCTGTCGGCGGGGTCGTATTTGTCCTTCTTGGCCGGGTCGACAGAGCCGCAGTTCACGCCGACGCGGAGGGCGCAGTCGTTGTCGGTCGCGACGCCGGCGATGTAGCGAACCTTCTCCTGCCAGGGCTTGTCGCGTTCGTGATGGTAAAGGTGCCCGGGGTTGTAGCGGAGTTTCGCCACGTGCGGGGCGACGACCTCGGCGAGGCGGTAGTTCTCCTGCAGGTCGATCGAGATGTTCGCCTCGGTCTGCTTCGCGATCTCCAGCAGCGCAGCCGCTTCCTTTTTGGAATCGACGGCGATCCGCACGACGTCGGCCCCCGCGGCCACGAGGTCGTTTGCCTGCTGGACGGTGGCGTCGATGTTGGTCGTTTTCGTGGCAGTCATCGACTGGACGGCGATCGGGTGGCCGCCTCCAATCGTGATCGATCCGACTTTGACTTCGCGGGTGGGGTTGCGAGGAAGGTCCACGTGTGGCTCCGTTGCGACGGGCTGGTGTGCGATGTTCGAACGTGCTGACCCCGACGGCCGATGCCTCGGGCTTGTAGTGATGAAACCGCATTTTAGGGGGATTGATCACGCGGAACCAATGCAGGCTGATCGACATGGGAGTTTGAACATGCGTGGAAATGACAATTCGGAGGCACAGGGCCTCAAAGCCGCTTGCAGGTCCGGTTTGTTGAGGTAATTTTGCAACAGCCCGCCCGCAAGTTCCCTTTCCGGCGTCCCCCCCATGCTTCGTACCGTCCTGCCCGCTGTGGCACTTTGCGGCTTGATCGTCGCCGCGGCCTATCCCTTTCGCATTCAGGTGAATTCGGCCGGGGCCGAAGAGGCAGCCACCGATTCAACCAAGGTTCGCAACGTGACTGCCCAAGAGGCCCTTGTCCGCTTGAAAGAGGGCAATCAACGATTTGCCGAAGAGCATTCGACCCATCCCCACGAAGAGCGAACGTGGCGGCTGTCGCTCGAATCAGGCCAGCATCCCTTCGCCACGATCCTTGGCTGCGCCGACTCACGCGTTTGTCCCGAATTGATCTTCGACCAGGGGCTGGGTGACCTGTTCGTGATTCGAGTGGCGGGCAATGTGGTCGACCCGGACGTCGCCGGCAGCATCGAGTATGCGGTGCATCACCTGAAGACCCGGCTCATTGTGGTGCTGGGCCACGAACATTGCGGGGCCGTTACCGCCGCGTTCGAAGAATTGGACAAGGGCATGGACGAGCCGATCGAGGTCAAGCGGCTCCTGCGATCGATCGCCCCGGGCATCGAGGCAATTCCAAAGAGTTTGAAGCACGACGAACGTGTCCACCGCGGCGTCACCGCCAACGTCCGACACAGCATCGAAGAACTGCGAAGAATCAAAGACTTGCGCAACGCCGAGAAAACAGGCGAAGTCAAGATCGTCGGCGCCGTCTACGATCTGCACAACGGCCGAATCCGATTCCTCGATTGATCGACAAAACAGACGCTCACACGAGTTCTCTTCGCAGCAGAGCCGGACAGGGGCTATCTCGAGAAGAGAACTTTTTGGGACAGATTCGAATTTCTGCCCGACCGGCCGTCACCCGTGAGCCATAGTTTCCGGTGTTGACGGAATGACCGCCCCGGAGAGGTGGCAGAGCGGATTAATGCGACGGTGCTGCGTTCGAAACAGTACCGTGTTCCTTCGGGAACCGAAGGTTCGAATCCTTCTCTCTCCGCATTCGATTTTACCCATCGCCGCAAGCCTCTATTAGATAAAGGTTTGCGGCGATGTTCGTTCTTGGCGAAGATGAATTGGGACAATAATTGGGACATAGCTGACCGTCCTATCGGCTGATCGGGATCGTCGACTCCCTTCCATGTTTGATTGGCTCGCCTGCCCGGCGGACCATCCGCCGGGCCCAGTCGAGGCCGAAAATCCGCCGTGAAGTGTGGCTACTCACCATGCTGCTCGATCAACTCGTATCGAACATCGGAACTCCCGTATTGGCCTTGTCTAGATAAACGGGATTTGGTCAATACGCTGCCGGTTCGCGTCGTCGAATTGGTGCCGGTAGCAGGCGACCATTTCGCTGTCCCGGTGACCGACCCAATCTTTGACCTGTCCCTCTGACGCCCCGTGGGCGAAGGCCTGGCTGACAAAGTAGTGGCGAAAGCTGTGCAATCGACCGTGCTCGAACCCGATGTCCCCAGGTAGCGTCGGGAATCGAGACTTCAGCATTGTCAGCACATCCCGCACGAGAATATTGCGAACCGTATCGGGCTTGAGACGACCGCCCAGCGGACCGTGAAATACGTAGCCGTCCTGGTGTCGATCGAGTTCACTTAGAATCTGAATAGTGTTGGAACCGAGCGGTACACTCCGGCCGCGTTTTCCTTTGGCCGTCCGTGCTGAACCCAGCCTGCGTTTTCGGTGACTTGCTCGCTCATCGGGAACAGTCAGGCTCTGGGTATTGAGAGCGATGTCGGTCCAACGCAGACTCTGAGCCTCTCCGATCCGCATGCCGGTCGAAGCCAGCACGGCAATCAATTGATAAATCCAAATCAACTTTTCATTGTTCCGGCAGTATTCGAGGATCGATTTCACTTCTGTCGGCCGGAAACAGTACGTGTCGCTCCCGGTCGGCTTGACGAGTTTGACATTGGGTTTCACCAACGCTGGCAACTGACCACTCCCGATGAGCCAATTGATAACTTGGAGAACAAGGTTCGACTCGAAGTCCACAGTCCTTGGAGCAAGTTCTAGCTTCTTGTCGAGATATTCTGCGTAGCTGATGAATTGGTGCTGTCCAAACTGCCGCCAGTCGTTGACCCTTTTCTGTTTGCAGAAATCGGCATGCTTATTTCGCACGGCCCGGTACCGTTTGGCCGTACTATCCGATACGCCGCCCGTAATCGCAGGCCGGGACCGATCACTTAAGTAGGCGTCCCAAATTGCTTCGATCGGCAGCGGGCCATGATCATGAGCAGTAGCCTCCTCTTCGGGAACTAGGCCGGACTCGATCGCAAGTTTCCGATCGAGGAATTTCAGTCGTTGAAGTGCTTCCTCTGGATCACGGGTGCCTAGTGAGTGCTTTCCAACATTTGTTTTGTTACTCCTTCCATCGGCGTAAAAAACGCCACGACGCTGAAAGATTCGGTAGGTGAAGAACTCGCATCGAATTGCTGATCTTCTAGGCATTTTGATTCTTCTGTTCGGAGGTTTAGCGGCGCATCCAATCGGGTATGCCGCCCGCGCGAGGCTCCGTGGGATGCGGAGCGGGGGATCGTGGGGTCGGCCGGTTCATCAAGTCTTCGAGAGCGTCCGCTGGTATGCGGATCGTTCCTCCGCGGCCGGCCTGCAGGTACGCGATTTCGCCCCGTCGAGCCCAACGGCGAAGCGTGGAGACTGAGATGCCGAATCGCTGAGAAGCCTGCTTCAGCGTCAACAACGGCGGTTCTTGATCGTCAGACATGGCCTGCATCGCAAAAAAAACGGGGAACCCATCCTCATGGGCTCCCCGTTTCGAATTAGTGCAGGCGCAATTTCTCAGATAAAGGAGGTAAGCGCTTTCAGTTCCGGCAGACGCTCCCGAGCCAACTCGACGTTTGGCGGATCAAGTCCTTCATTCCGATAGTGTTCGGCAATTTCTGCGTTGGTCTTTTCGGATTCAAACAGGGCGATTAGTTCGTCAAGTCTCTCGAGGAGTTCACTGTCGGGCTGGAGCGACCTGATCGTATCGAGAATCGAGTTGCTGTGGTCTTGCGGTCCGAGCGTTGATTCGGGAACGGGTACGGGTGACCCGGACTTCAGCGGCCTCCGGAGGGCGACTTTGTCGGGTGCCTTGAAGAGACCGCACAGCTGCGTGATGCCAAAAAAGCGGCTATAAAGCTCAGGTGTATATTCATACCCAGTGATGAGCTGAAACGCGCTTTTGTAGTGGTACTGGATAGTCGAAACGCGTTTCCTAAGCTGTTTGGCAACGTCCTTAAGTAGTTTCTGTGGATCATCGTAGCCTCCGTTCGTCCATCCCTCTCGTTGATCCCAAACCGCGAGATATTCTCGGTATTTGTCCTGCCGGTCCCGGCTCGCATCTATCGTGTGTCGTTTGCGAAACTCCGTGAGTACTTGAGTCAGATCATCTTGCAGTTTCCGGGCGGAAGCAGTCGGATCGAGCGAAACCATAGCTCGTCGGCAAAACAGTCGAGTCGGTCGGACTTGACCGACCTGAGTTTTTGCATCGCAGCAAACTTCGGTGGAAATTGACCGGGTTCGGAATTGGCCGCGGCTGCGAAGATTTCTGCGATGATTTTGATGTCATCATCAGGCAGTGCGTCAAGCAGCTGCGCTGCAAGATCGCGAAAGGTGTGTGGCTGAATACAACCTGCCATCCACTCGGGGAACTGATCAGGTTCGATCTTGTCGAACTCTGTCTCCGGAGGAATTCCCTGCGGGTTCACGCCAATAAGACTTAAGAACAAATCACGGGAAGCTTTCAGAACCGGAAAAATATTAGGGTCCTTTCCCGGATACTGTCCCGGCGTAATCTCGGCCCAGAAATGGATGTATACCGGGTGCCGACGTGTAACTTCCCAACGCATCCAAGGAGGAAGCGACCGCATCTGGTAATCCGGGCGCGGGAGGGGCATTAGCGGAATGACTTTGAAAGCCGAGGCAGCCTTGGCACCAAATTCCATTTGAGGACCTTTCTGACGACTCATGACATTTCCTGCATTGCGCTGCGGAGTTTCGAGTTTGCTCCACCGAGGTTCTTGATTTCGGCCAAGCCTTGATGGGGTTATCGTTGCGAGAATTCATGCGACCTCCAAGCGGTGATGTGTCATTTGAAGATATTTCGCCAAATCGTTTGCAATTGTTTTCGACCGACGAAGACGTTGCTTTGTGTTGAACTGCTGCTAATGGCCGATAGGTAACGCCCTCTCTATGTCTTATGACGCATTTTTCCCAAAAATTTAGGTCAACTGTCTCTGCAGTCTTCTGGGCAGAGCAACGATCGCACGGATGCTCGCCACTGCTGATGCCGTTCGGATTTTTAGCGGTCGAGTCCGCGCGTATCTCGGCTTTCCAGGCAGCTTATCGCCACGTGCCGGTATAATAAGCTGACGGTTCGGCTCCGTGGCTGAGGTGGCGAGCAGTACCTTACAAACGACTTTCGACCGTTCTTGTGCTGGTAGACAGGAACCTGCATGAAGCCGAAGAACTGCCGCCGCAAGGTCAAGCCGTTGCCTGAGTCGGCCATCTCATTGGTGTGATAGCTCCGACCAACTATCGTTGGAGGAATGAGTCGGGTGGGGTCCGCACCGGCCAAGCCAAGCCTCTTAACGACTTTGAGAGAATGCTGCTGACGGCAGTCGAAAGTGGCTTTGGCGGGCGACAGTTGCGACGGTCAAACTTGGCGGCGCAAAGCGGTGCCTTGATGCAGGACGGGATATTGGGGGCTGACCTGCCCCCTCAAACCGACGCAACATGTTCGGATAGATACCTTGGAATCAGCTTCCCTTTCTGAAGAAGAAAGCGATACCGCCGTATCGGCTCCGGTTCATCCCCACGTGTTTGGGGAACTCAGAATCGCACTGAGCGGCAACGAAAAACCGACCGGTTCATCCCCACGTGCGTGGGGAACTCCATTTCGTCCAGTCCAGCAACCGCTCGCGGGCCGGTTCATCCCCACGTGCGTGGGGAACTCGATCCGCGAGCGGGCATCCGCCAGGGCGAGTTCGGTTCATCCCCACGTGCGTGGGGAACTCATCGACCGGCAATCGAGCTGGAACCGGACAAACGGTTCATCCCCACGTGCGTGGGGAACTCGATGCGGTTCCCGTAATACTTGGCCCCGGAGCCGGTTCATCCCCACGTGCGTGGGGAACTCCCCCGCGGTCGACGTGCTCGGTCCATCGTCCGCGGTTCATCCCCACGTGCGTGGGGAACTCTGCTGCCGCAGGCACAAAGCCCCGGACGGGGCCGGTTCATCCCCACGTGCGTGGGGAACTCGTCGGGTCGGCGATGGCGAAGTCGAGGTGCGACGGTTCATCCCCACGTGCGTGGGGAACTCAAAACGAGTGACATCGCGAACATCGATCGAGTCGGTTCATCCCCACGTGCGTGGGGAACTCGCCATCATCTGCAATGATGTCGAGGTCGGGAGCGGTTCATCCCCACGTGCGTGGGGAACTCGAAGGTGCAGACAATCCCGGACCGGTGGTGGCCGGTTCATCCCCACGTGCGTGGGGAACTCTGGATGGTCCTCAAAGATGTTCCGTGACACTACGGTTCATCCCCACGTGCGTGGGGAACTCGCCTCTCGCTTCTTCGCGAGAACGGCTTTGATCGGTTCATCCCCACGTGCGTGGGGAACTCCGCCTTAGCTTCTACGGTTGGTCCGCTATCGCCGGTTCATCCCCACGTGCGTGGGGAACTCGTTCGCGCGCGATCCGGCGTTTGTCTTCGTCGCGGTTCATCCCCACGTGCGTGGGGAACTCTCCTTGTTCTCCACCACGATCGCGACAGTGGCCGGTTCATCCCCACGTGCGTGGGGAACTCACCAGCATCTTGTGTCGCTGGTGATCACTGACTACCAAATTGTGTAGATCAATGACCTCCTACTTGATGCCGGAGCCATTTTTAACTCCCCCGATACGATCTTGCCGAACTCACCTTGATCAAGACAGACGAAACTCTCAAGAGGAATTCGTACCTGGCGATGAGCCGACAGTTGTAACGCTTGTACCATTGGGTAAACATCTGCATAAGTCATACCCTGCCGCCCCTGTCGATTAACCTTCTCGCGTTGCACGTTCGAAAGAGAGATGGTCAATGCCACGCCGTGACGCCCACGACATGACGCAAATTGCGAGGCAACTCCTGATTGTTCGCCTGGCTTCGTCCCGTCGACGAGGGCTGACGGTCAACGATTTGGTGGACGAGACCGGGGCCAGCGAAAAAACCATCCGGCGAGACATTTCAGCTCTACAACAATCAGGTTTCCCGTTGGAAGAGATCGAAGAGGCCTACGGTCGAAAACGGTGGCGAATGGCCGCCGATGAGGGGCTTGCGAACGTGCGGCTCGACGCTTCGGAGCTGCTGTCCATTTACGTCGCCGTGAAGAAAATGGAGTCTTTTGCAGGGACGCCGCTGTGGGAGGGCGTTGAGTCGGCGATCCGTAAAATTCGTTCGACAGTTGGCGAATCGTTGATCCGCTACCTTGATAAGGTCGAGAGAGCGGTCGGTGTCTCGCAGACGCGATCGAGCGACTACTCCGGCCACGGCCCGATACTCGATGATTTAATGATGGCGACCGAAGAGCGACGGACGACACATATTACCTATCAGTCGCAGCGTTCGACCGAGCCTCTCACCTATGATGTCTGGCCATATCATCTAAAAGAGTTCCGAGGCTCGTTTTATTTGATCGCCCAGTCGCATCAGCACGATGAAATCCGCACGTTTAAGGTCGACCGTATTTCCAATGTCCATGTCGACAATTTCCCATTTCCAGAGCCGAAAAGTTTTGATCCTGAGAGATTTTTTAAGAACTCGTTCGGCATCTTCAGTAGCGACGGTCCGCCGATCACCGTGCGGATTCGCTTCGAATCTGCGGTTCGTCGCTTTGTCGAAGAACACCAGTGGGGTTCCTGCAGGCGTCTTGAACCGCAACATGACGGGTCGCTGCTCGGAGTCTTCGTGGTAACCGATCTTGAGGAAATCGAAAGCTTCGTGATGAGCTTTGGCGGACAAGCCATCGTCTTGGAGCCGGATGAATTAAAGTCGACGGTGCGCACTGCCGCGATTCGAATGGCGAAAGCTCATTCGGGTGAAGACGATGCTGCAGCCTCGATTTCCTCTTCGCAGGCTCTGGCGAGGAGCGAAACTTGAGCGTCTCACAGTCTCAGTTTTGGGCGAAGTTGGGCAGAGACGGTGTCTATCCGGACGATGCTCACCCGGTGATTTGCCACTGCATCGACGTGGGTGGCTGCGCGCAAGTGTTGTGGGATGAGGGGCTTTCCGAGGGGGTCAAGCGGCACTGGTCGGAATGCGTCGGCCTTGACGAAACGACGACAGGTCGGTGGACGGCTTTCTTCTCAGCCGTTCACGATGTGGGAAAAGTCTCTCCCGACTTTCAGTACGGCCGAGCCCCTGAGCCGCAGAAGAACGCTATTCGCCGATCATTGGGCCTCTCCGAAATGAGCGGAAGTAGGCCGCACGCGGAAATTAGCGGGCGGGCCCTGCTTCCCTGGCTCGTGGAAACACTGAAGTGGCTGGAACCGAAAGCACGGAGGGTTTCCCAAGTCGTAGCCGGTCATCACGGGATCGTACCGAGTCATGTCGACGTAAAATCATCCGCCCGCGATTGGCACGCGAGCCGAGTCGAGTTGCTCGATGAACTTGCTCGGTTCTTCAAGGTCGCCGAGTTGAATCGGCCACAGCCTCGTGACGGAGCGTGGTGGCTGTTCCTGGCCGGGCTAATTTCTGTGGCGGATTGGCTCGGTTCGCAGAAGCTTCAATTTCCGCCGGCGGGCATTCAGGTCGACTTGCAAGCCTACGTTGCGGGCAGTCAGGAAAGGTGCCGGTCCGCAGTTGAAGCGACGGGCTGGCTCAATCGAGATGGCGGACGCGCGGATGTGGTGGGCCTGACTGACTTGTTTCCGTTTATTTCAGAACCGCGACCATTGCAGACATTCGTCGCCGAGATTGCGACTGAACTCGCCGATCGGCCGTCGCTGACGATCATCGAGGCCCCGATGGGCGAAGGAAAGACGGAGGCCGCACTCTTCCTGGCAGACGTCTTTCAACATGCTGCCGGCAGGCGTGGATTTTATGTCGCATTGCCGACTCAGGCGACTAGCAACGGCATGTTGCCGCGGATCGAGAATTTTCTTGCGGAGCGTTATCCCCGCCAGTCGATCGACCTTCAATTGATTCACGGCGGCGCTTCGTTGAGTGAAGCATTCGAAGAGATGGTGCGGCGATCGGAGGATCGCGCGCTGTTCAATCCAGTCTACGGGGATGACGAGGAAGCCGATGAATCTCGCGGAGCGGTCGTCGCAGAAGCATGGTTCGCGTCGGACAAGCGGCAGGCGTTACTCGCCCCGTTCGGCGTCGGGACCGTCGATCAGGCGATGTTGGCGGTTCTGCAGACGAAGTTTCATTTCGTCCGGCTGCTGGGCTTGAGTGGGCGGACGGTGATCCTCGACGAGGTGCATGCCTACGACGCCTATATGTCGACGATCCAGTCACGACTGCTGAGATGGCTTCGGAGCTTAGGCAGTCCGGTGGTGTTGCTCTCGGCGACATTGCCCGCGGGTCGGAGGCGGGAATTGATTGCGGCGTGGCAAGGCCGGAACGTAGACGACGTGACTATTCCCGATGAGGCGTATCCGCGGGTGACCTCAGTGACCGATGCGAAGAGCGAGCCTCGGGCTCATCACTTCGCTTGGAACAAGGCACTCGAACGCACTGTCAGGCTCGGTGAGGTTTCCGCCTCGGGTCTCGCGGAACAATTGGGGAAAGCATTGTCCGGTGGCGGATGTGCGGCGGTGATTTGCAATACCGTGGGGTCCGCACAGAGGTTATTTGATGATCTGTGCGCTGCCGGTTTCAGTCCGATCGATCTGCCGGACGACTGGTCGAGGAACGATCCGATTCCCGAGGGTGACCTGTTGCTGTTTCACGCCCGCTTTCCGTTTGGTCGCAGACAGCAGATTGAAGAGGCCGTGCTGCGAAAGTTCGGTAAAGGCGAGGCGATAAAGACGGGCACGGGGTCAGTCCAATTTGAAGGGACCCGGCCGCGCTGCGTGCTCGTCGCGACACAGGTGATCGAGCAGAGTCTCGACCTTGACTTCGATCTGATGATTTCGGAATGGGCTCCGGTTGACCTTTTGTTGCAGCGGGCAGGCCGCCTGCACCGACACTTCCGAACGCCCCGGCCGGAGCAAGTACAGACGCCTCGCCTGCTGTTGGTCGAGCCGACTGAATTAAGCGCGTCGGGTGTACCGAGTTTCGGCAGCTTCGAGGACGACGGTAATGGCAAGGGGGTCTACGCCCGCCACGTCTTGCTGAGGACATGGCTAGTATTAAAGGAGCGGTCGCAGATCGCATTGCCGGTCGACATCGAGCCGCTAGTGGAGGCGGTTTATGCAGACGACTGGGGCGAGGTGCCGCAGGAGTGGGGGGCGGTGTTGCGGGAGAGTCGCGAGGCGCTCGAGGAACAACGCAGCGAGAGCTGCGCGAATGCGGCGGGCGGCTTGATCATGGCCCCAGACTACACTCGGCTCTTGAAACAGCGATCGCTCGGACTCGACGAGGACGATCCTACGACCCACGATTCACTGCGGGCCAGAACGCGGGAGATCGACGCGACGGTGTCGATCGTGCTTCTCCAAGAGATCGCAGGAGCAGTCGCTCTGATCGCGGATCACAAGGCGATTGATCTCGAATTGCGTCCGTCGCTCGCACAAGTGAAAGCGTTACTGAAAAGTTCAGTCTCTCTCAGCCAAAATCATTGGTGCGGCCACTTCTCACGGCAGCCCGTTCCATCAGGGTGGGAGAAAAGTGGTGCCCTACGCTACCACCGCCCCTGCATTCTGAGCGATGGGGGCCAATACCAGAATGGTCGATTCGCACTGCGGTATGACCGGCTGCGCGGGGTGCTGATGGAAAGGACGAAGAATGTCTGATTTTGTCAAAGCTGCTCCAACCTTCGACCTGATCGATCAACCTTGGCTCCCGGTCTCAAGAGACGGAGAAATGCGCGACGCTGGACTTCGAGAGGCACTGCTTGAAGCCCACAATATTGACCAACTCCGCGACGAGTCGCCGCTTGTCACCGCAGCGTCATTGCAATTGCTCCTTGCCATCGTTCATCGAGCGATCGACGGCCCGCAGAGTTTTGACGACTGGCGGGAACTCTGGAACGCGGGGCGGCTGCCGAAGGAAACGGTCGAAAACTATCTGGACCAGTGGCAAGAGCGGTTCGACTTGTTTCATCCGCACCATCCGTTTCTGCAGGATGCGTCGCTGCCGATCGACGGGCCGGCGAGCACGCTCGACGGAATGAACAAGCTGTTGACAGGCACCGAACCGATCAACTCGCTGTTTCACCACGACCGCAGTCCGAGTCGGCATACTCCGGCAAATCCAATTGATCCGGCGGAGGCAGCTCGCCGATTAATCGCCCTGCAGGCGTTCGCCATCAGTGGAGGTCGCGGCTATCTGCAAACGGTGCGAGCACGTGGACTTTGTTTTCAGCTTCTGGGGGAAAACCTTTTCGAAACGATCCTCTTAAATCTGCTGCCCACGGAGATCATCGAAGATGAAGCCGTGGAACTCGCGAAATTAGGACAGCCGAATTGGGAGCTTGACACACCGGCGAAGGCTCAGACGCGACGGCCGCGGGGGTTGCTCGACCACCTGACTGCCGTGAGTCGCAAAGTGCGGCTCATTCCCGAGGTCGACGACGGAAAGCTGAAAGTCAGGCAGATGGCGTTCGCGATGGGAAGAACGATCGAACTTGCCGACAAGACAAGCGAACCATTTTCAGCTTATGTCACCGACAAACGTCGGCAACAAATCGGACTGGACTTGGACCGGGCCGTCTGGCGGGACAGCGAAGCATTGTTCCATTTCGACCGCGAGCAGTCGCAAAAAGGAACCACTTACCACGGCCCGGCAACGTTAAAGTTTGTCCGTGAGCTTGTGCACGAGGGTATCATTCCAGACGAGATGAGCTTCCGACTAGCGGTTACGGGCCTTAAGAACACAAATGCCAAGGTCTTCGCTTGGCGATACGACGTGCTTCCGCTCCCGGTGCGATACACCAAGGGAGGCCGTCTCGTCGAATTTCTGGGCGAAGCACTCAGGTTGGCGGAAGATGTCGCACTCACGTTACAACGGGCCGCCCGCGTCGTTGCCGGGGAATCATTAACCTTCGGGACCCGATCGCCCGACGCGTCCGCCGTCACGGCGATGGCGAATCGACTCGCCCCCGACCGGCTCTATTGGTCGCGACTGGAAGAGCATTTCTATCAATTCTTCGAACGGCTTGCTGAAATCGATAAGCAGGCGGAGCACGAAGTTTATACAGTCGCACTGGCGCGTTGGGTTCACGGCCCCGTGAGACGCACGGCTTGGAGTGCCTTTAGCGATGCCGTCGTGCCGCTCGGAAGTTCGGCTCGCATCCTGAAAGCCGTTCACAAAGGCCGAGGGTACCCGGGGATGAAATTACACAAGCTCCTTGAGAGCTACGTTGAGCCGACTAGCGGGGAGCATGCTGCATGAGACGCCAACTGCAAAACTACCCATTCGTCAAACAACTGCTTTCGCTCATCGAAGTCCGAAAGGGTGCCAGAGCGAATGACGCCTCCTCCCGGCGAACGCTCGCCGAATTAAGAGGCGGACTCGGTAAGCCGTTCGGCGCGGCTCCGCTGCGTGATCGCTTTGTCCTGCGACATACCGACGATGATCCTGATTGCGAATTAGAGTGGTACGCGCTGGTCGCTTCACTCTTTGCGATGAAACAAGGCGGGGCGACCTCCGGAAAGCATCATGCCAAGGACATCTCAATCGGCCGGGCACTTCGAGATACGCTGGACGATCCGCGGGAGGCGGAGGGGTCTGGCGTCGAGAAACGTTTGGTCGCGCTGCTGAATTCCGACCGTGAAGACCTTCCGCATCGATTGAGACAGGTCGTTTCGCTCCTGAAGTCGAAAGACAAGCCTTTCGACTACCATCAATTGCTCTACGATCTGCTGAATTGGAACGGTCAGCAGCGGCGGGTTCAGACCCACTGGGCCCGCGATTTCTGGGGCGGCGGCGGAGCTGCGAAGGCCGACGAGCAGGTGCAAGCATCCGAAGCTGTCGGCACGACATAGGCAGCGGCGATAAAAAAAGATCACTCATCAGCGATCGACGGCGAACCGCGCCCGTCACGGTTGCTCCATAGATGCTGCGCGGCGGAGGACACAATATGTTTCTGGAAGTCCACATTTTGCAAAATTTTGCTCCGTCAAACCTAAATCGAGACGATACCGGAGCGCCGAAAGATTGCGTCTTCGGCGGCTATCGGCGGGCTCGCATCAGCAGTCAGTGCATCAAGCGGTCGATTCGAAGGCATTTTCGAGATGATCAGTTGCTCGCACCCCAAGTTCTGGCGTTCCGGACGAAGCGGGTCATTGGTCGCGTCGCGGAGCACCTGGTCCGCGACCACGGACGAGATGAGGGTCTTTCGCTGCAAAAAACCGCGAACGTATTACAGAGTCAGAAGATTAAATCCAGCGATGACTTTGAAACGGAGTATTTGCTGTTTCTCGGCGAAGACGTGATTCAACGTCTGGTGAAAGTTGTCGACGAGTATTGGGATCAGATTCCGGAGGATGTCAGCGTTGCCGAGGAAGAGAGCGGCACAAAGACTAAGAAGGCGAAAAAGCCAAAGAAAGGTGAGACGACGCTGCCCGATGAAATCAAATCCGCTGCCGAACAGGTGCTCGGTGGCGAAAAAGTCGCCGATGTCGCCCTCTTCGGCCGCATGCTCGCCGACCTGCCCGGTAAGAACGTCGATGCCTCATGCCAGGTTGCGCACGCCATTTCGACCAATAAGGTTGAGATGGAAATGGACTTTTTCACGGCTGTCGATGATCTCAAAAACCGTGAGGAAGACGCCGGAGCGGGAATGCTGGGGACGGTCGAGTTTAACTCGGCCTGCTACTATCGCTACGCGAACGTCGATCTCAATCAGCTTGTCGACAACCTTCAGGGCGACGAAGAACTGGCGAATAAGACCGTGGAAGCGTTCTTAAGAGCTTCGATCTCCGCCGTGCCGACTGGCAAGCAAAACAGCTTCGCCGCACAAAACCCGCCCACGCTGATCCTGTGCGTGCTTCGGGACCAAGGACTGTGGTCCCTTGCCAATGCGTTTGAGAAGCCGATCGATCCGAAGCAGCAGTCGGAACACGGTTTGACGGAATTGTCGGCCGACGCACTACTGAAGCATTGGGACAGGCTCTGCGGCAGCTACGGCGATAGTGGGATTAAACAGCGGCGCTTGCTCTCGCTCAATAAATTAGACGATGAGGCGCTGGGGAATCTTAAAGATACTCGTGTCGACACACTGGAGCAGCTTCTGGAACAGACGCTGAAGTCCGTCCACTTCCGTTCGAAAGAAGGAGCATCGGCATGAGCATCCTCATCCTACGGCTCACAGGGCCGCTTCAGTCGTGGGGAACCCAGTCCCGCTTCACTGTCCGTGACACCGGACGGGAACCGTCCAAGTCCGGCATGATCGGAATTCTGTGCGCGGCACTCGGGATGGACCGCACTGCGACAGAACTTACCTACGCGGGCCGGACAATCACCTTTGGCGAACTGACTTCGTTGAAGATGGGGGTTCGCATCAACAAAGCAGGCCAGTTGCTTCGCGACTTCCATACTGCCGGCGGTGGGACGCTGAGCGGCAAGCGTAACGGGCCTTCCTATGGAGTAGTCAAAGCCAGTGGAAAGCCGGGGGATACCGTTCTCTCAAATCGCTTCTATTTGGCCGATGCGGATTTTCTCGTCGGGCTGATGGGCGCGGATGACCTGATGGAGCTTTTGCGTGAGGCAGTGAAAGCCCCTCACTGGCCATTATTCCTCGGACGCAAGTCCTGCCCGCCGGGTGAACCGCTCCTCCCGGAAATAAACCCGATCGTACCGGGCAATTCGCTGGACGAACTCATGGCCGTTCTTACGACACCACCGAAAGGCATTCAACTAAGAGCCTGCAATCTCGAAGAATGCCGTATCGTAATAGACGTCGATGACGCGGGGGCCGCAACCGGCACGCGGATCGACGTTCCGCGATTCAATTTCGCCGCGCGTAAGTTTCGACCGCGGAACATCGCCTCAAGAATGATCGTACCCTCAATTTCCGCTCAGGAGTAAAGCCTTGATCCTCAGCCGCTTATTGCTCAACCCGCTCGAACGCAACGTTGCGAGGGATCTCGGATCTCCCGACGAAATGCACAAGACGCTTTGGAACCTGTTCAGCCCTGAGAAACCGGACGGAGCCAACGGGCGAAGAGTCTTGTTCCGGACCGAACTGCATACGGAGACTGTTCCACCTTCGGTATTGGTGCTTTCTTGGAAAGCGCCTCAATGGAAACGACTCCCCTCTGGCTATATCGCCGGCAACGAGGCGGGCTGTTGCCACTCGATTGATTACGAACCGGTGCCGGCGGGACGTTCCGGAGGAGGTATCCCGATTCACAACGGGGATATCTTCCAATTTCGCCTTGTCGCTAATCCGACTCGCAGAGTCGGCAAGTTCGATCACCGACAGCCAGTTCCCAAAAGGAAGATCCCGGGAAAACGAGTCGGCCTGTTGAAGGAGGAGGAACAGTGCGACTGGTTAATCAGGAAAGGGACAGTTCATGGGTTCGAGCTTGGCCGGGACCTTCAGATCGAACCGCTGGGCATGGTTCGCAGCACTGCGAAGGGAGCAAAGCGGAAGTGGCTAAGCGTACGTTATTCAGGTTCGATCCGCGTCGTTGAACCGGCTGCGTTCTGCGACGCCCTTCTGGCGGGTATTGGCCCAGCCAAAGGCTTCGGCTTCGGTTTACTGTCGATCAAGCTCTCTTAGTACACGAGGGGGTCCCGTGCAGCGAAATCTTCATGATTATGCCCGCTTCGGTGATCGGCTGAGTTTTCTCTATCTTGAGAAGGGGCGGATCGAGCAGGAGGCGAAAGCGATCGCCTACGTCACGGAACTGGGACGCACGCCGATACCCGTTTCGGGTTTGTCGACGTTAATGCTCGGTCCAGGTGCAACGATTACCCAGAAGGCGATCGACAACCTGTCCGATTGCGACTGCACAGTCATCTGGTGTGCTGAGCAGGGAGTTCGATACTACGCCCATGGGCGTGGCGGCACACACTCTGCATCTCGACTGATCCACCAAGCAAAGTTGGTTTCAATCCCGCGTTTGCGGCGGGAAGTGGTCGCACGGATGTACTCACGCCGTTTCGGAGAAACAGTCGAGCCGGATGTAGACATAAGAACGATTCGGGGTCGGGAAGGCTACCGTGTTCGAACTGCCTATGAACGACTTGCTGAGGAACACGGCGTGCAGTGGAAGGGGCGGAACTACGACTACAGTTCCTGGGAGAAAGGTGATCCTCTCAATCGAGCCCTCTCAGCGGCGTCAGCCTGCCTGAACGGAGTGTGTCACGCCGGGATTGTGGCAGCTGGATACAGCTCTGCACTCGGCTTCATTCATACCGGCAAGATGCTCTCGTTCGTCTATGATGTGGCCGACTTGTTCAAGATCGATCTGATCGTTCCGTTGGCATTCCGCACGGTTGCGGAGTCCGATAAGAGCGTGGAGCGTCGGGTGCGGATCGCATGTCGCGATGTCTTCACAGAGCAAAAGTTCCTATCTCGGTTGCTGCCGGAAATTGAAAAGGTGCTCGGCAATGACAGTCATGATTCTAGAACGCGTCCCGACCAGCCTGCGGGGAGACCTGAGCCGGTGGATGATCGAGCCGAGGGCCGGGACATTCCTCGGCAAAGTGAGTGCGCGGGTCCGTGACCGACTGTGGGAGCGTGCCGTCAAGCACGCCAAACACGGCGCTTGCTTTCAAGCTTGGTCGAGTCCCAAAGCCGAGCAAGGCTTCGTGTATCGCGTCGAGGGGGATCCGTCTCGACGAATGCTCGACATGGAAGGAATTCACTTGGTTTTGCGACCGAAAGTTGATTCTCCAGAAGATCGGCTCGCTCTCCGGCAAGAGGGCTAACATCGTAACCCTCTTTACGGGTGACGTTTACGACTTAACTCGTCATCAAGGTATTCGATGCTCCCTCGTCCGAGGGCGCGCACAATACCTTGGAGCCAATGTCAGCAAGTGGCCTCGTTCGGTTCCATAGACTCAAGACGCTAGCGCCACGCTTCGACCTGGCTTAGGCAGAAGTACGCTGTCGCATATTAGTGGGGGAACGAAGATAGGTTCGAGACCTGTCGCCGACACGGGTAGTAGGTCGCTTGGAGTGACACCGTCCCGGGCCTGCGAGAAGCAGCCCCAGATGACGAAACTCTCCGCGACAGGCTGGGATCACCCCTGCGACTCTGCGCGTTACGAACATTGCGCACAATCTAGGACGCTGAGTTGTGAACAATGAGTCGATGTTGGCCGCGGAAACGAATTCTGGACAGTATTAAGAACCACAGGGTTGACCAATGCATCGGACCAATGAAAATCCGTCTCAGAGCGATGTTCAACGAATGTGTAGAACCTTCCAGATTAGCTACTCGGACGTTACCAACATGGCCCGGATTTTCCACCCACTGCTGGCCCTGATCGCATCTGCTACTGACCGCGAACTGGCAAAGTGTGTTGAGTATCTGAAGCAGGAGAATCGCATCCTCAGAGCAAGGATCCTTTGCCGAAACCCTCGCCGAACTTGATGGTCGCTGCGAGTGGTTCATCGAGACAATCAAGATTGAGTATCTGAATCGCTTCATCGTGTTCGGCAAGCAGCACGAAGAATACCTGACTCGCGAGTTAACCGGGTACTATAACAGGAAGCGATCTCACATGGAGCGGGATCATCTGCCGCCGGTGCGGGAACCGCCAGACTAAGTAATAACGATTTCAATCGTTCAGATCAGCGTGAGGTCGTACGTCGGTGGATTGTTGAAGTCGTTCGAGCGGAAGGCGGCGTAGGGCTGCTCCGCTGACTCACCGTGGCTGTGATTCTATCCTCGGCGAGACGATCACCGTTGTGAGTGATATTTCGCCAAGCGGGAGTGTGCCAGATGGCCGTTGATACTCCCCTGTTTCGGCGATCCGCTCGCACTGGAAAGCGTTCGGAGATCACTCTAGGTTGAGGCGACTTGTGATTTCTGAGTGTGCACCACATTCGTTGGACCGAGGGCGAACTCGCACTAAGTTGAGCCAACTTTCTAATTCGGAACATGAAACACATTCATTGGACCGGAGGGATTGATTAGCTATAAATCTTCGTTTGCTTTCTGCCCGATTTGCGATTTCTTCTGGCCAAACCCAAAGCAATAGCGCTTGAGTAGCCGCCACAAATCGCTGCCGACGTTCCTGGACTTATCTCAGCCGAAGTTTCTTGATCATTTGCGGACTCACGTAAGCCATCCTTCTCAAAATCGTCGACAGCAGAAAGCTCAACGCCGTGCCCATCAGCACTTCTTAATGCTCGGTGACGCCAGTAGGCAAGCGGTGCAGTGCGGGTCGCCGAGACCGCGATCGGCTGCTCTTCGACCGGAGTGTCAGCCGGAGTCACGGAAACGTCATCTCCGTCGGCATCGTCCTCTGTTTCGGATTGTTTTTCTTCATCTGGTTCTTCCGCGTCTTCCTTGTCGGCGGAAGCGGAGATTTCGTTGAGACGCTTTTGAAGCTGGTCGACGATTTGCTCCAGCTCATCGGCGGATTCCGGCGAGTCCGTATCCAACTCAATCGAAAGTGTTTCTTCGCGACCGTACCACAAGAGCGACAGCTCGAATTCTCCGGTGCCAAGCTTCTCTAAGAACTCCTGCACATCGTTCGGATCGATTCGTAACTCGCCGTCTTCGATTGTGATCGCAAGTGTCGCCCACTCGGAATCGCCTCCCTCAATCGCAGCCACAATATGAAGTTGTTCTGTGATGCCGGACTTGATCACCGAGTCAGTAATGACCTTCGGAGAGACCGTGCTTGACGGATCATCCGGAAAGACGAAGCCACGGAAACCGAAGGTCGATTCGCCGTCAGAAGACCCGGCGAAGATCGGCGGCGGTGTAGTGGTGCTGCTTGATGAGCTTAGTGAGTCGACCGCGGAGGTATCGACCGCAGTCGCTCCTCCGCCCGGAAATGGCGGATGGAAGGTGAGAGCTTGAAAGCCCCAACTTGTAAATGTGATCTTTAGGAAACCATCAAGAAAGGTGACAAATCCATTGCCGCCAGCCCCGCTCGAAATCGTCTGCGGGATGGTCCCGGCGATATCAATTCGCAGGAGGTCGGTGTCATCTGCCGGGCCGGGTGAGTCGCCCGCCAGATTGAAGAACGTACGCGGACTCGGGAAGACATCGACTTGATCTGTGCCGGATCGGAACGCGGCATTAAGAGTATCAACGCCATTGTAAACGATCAGATCCTGGAGGAGTCCGTTTCGTTGGTGTGAGAGAGTGTCCGGCGAGAGGACGACGAGATCGCGGGCCGAGCCGGTCGTCAGCACTGAGTTCCATTCGGTGATCATTGTGGGTTCACCGGCCTGAAACACGCCGACGACCCCACCCAAACCGGCATTACCGATGTGAGTCAGGTCGGTCGTGTTCAATTCCGGCACCGCTTCAACAACGAAGCCATGCCCGCCATTGTCGATTGTCGTGACTTCAACAAGCGTTGCGACCGAATCGACTGCTCCGAGATGCAGTCCATGTTCGCCGTTCGCCGAGAACTCGTTCTTCTCCAGCAAGACGTTGCTTAGTCCCGTGCCAACCAAGCCGCGCTTACCTGCGCGGTGCACCTCGGTTTGAATCGCCCGCAGACTGTCTATTCCATCCGATCCGCTATCAACAACGATGCCTGACTCATTCGAGTCGGTCACGAAAGTGTTCGCCAAATCAATGGAGTCCGATCCACTACCGCCGCCGATGTTGATTCCCCGGCTTCCGGCCCCGGTGACAGTGACTTCTTTCAGTTCGGACTGGTTGGCACCGTCGCCGATTGAAATTTCGATACCCGTGCCTGTCGGATTGACCACCGCGATGGATTGCAGTTCGACGGTATCGGCGTTGTTACCTGCAACGAACTGGATGCCACTCTGACCGGCCTGGAAAACGCTGACGCTCTTAAAGCTGCCGGAGTTGTTCCCGTGGCCAGCATCGACTTCGATTCCGGTCGAACCTGATTGGCCGATAAATACATTCATCATTTCAACGCTGTCGGTCCCGCTACCACCCTGAACAGCGACGCCCTTGTTGCCAGCACCGAGAACTACGATGTCTTTAAGATTGGATTGATTGGCTCCGTCGCCAACTGACATGTCGATACCCGTACGTGTCGATCTGGTCACCGCGATAGATTGCAGTCCGACGACGTCGGCATCGTCACCGGCGACGAACTTAATGCCTTCTTGACCAGCCTGGTCAACGCTCACGTTCTCAATGCTGCCGGAGTTGTTCCCTCGACCCGCATTAACATCGATGCCGATCGAACCTGACGCGTTGATTAAGACATCAGTCAGTGCAACATTGTCGGCTTCGCCGCCGCCCTGGACGGCGATACCCCTGTCCCCTGCCGCGGCGACCGTGACGTCGTCGAGTTCGGTCCGGTTAGCACCATTGCCCACCGAGATGTCGATTCCGGTACCTGTCGACTCCGTGACCGCGATGGTCTGCAGTTCGATGACATCGGCATCGTCACCGGCGACAAACTTAATGCCTTCTTGACCAGCCTGGTCAACGCTCACGTTCTCAAAGCTGCCGGAGTTGTTGCCGTCACCCGCGTTGATTTCGATACCTATCGTGCCTGACGCATTAATGAAGACGTCAGTCAGTTCTACCTTGTCGGCTTCATTACCGCTTTGGACAGAAACGCCTCTGTTACCTGCTCCGGTGACCGTGACGTCGTCGAGTTCGGTCCGGTTGGCACCATTGCCCACCGAGATGTCGATTCCGGTACCTTTCGACTCCGTGACTGCGATGGTTTGCAGTTCGACGACATCGGCATCATCACCGGCGACGAATTGAATGCCGTTCTGGCCGGCTTGGTCAACGCTGATGTTCTTAAAGCTGCTGGCGTTGTTGCCTTCACCGGCGCTGACTTCGATGCCGGTCGAACCTGACGCACTAATTACGACGTCAGTCAGTTCCACGTTGTCAGCTTCGTCACCGCCTTGGACTGCGATGCCGGTCTGCCCGGCATCGCAGACGTTAACGCGATTGATCGAAATTTCGTTTTCGCCGTCTCCCGTATCAATTGAGACGCCCGTGGCGCTCGAACCGGCAACTTCGGAGTCGCTGATTTCAAGAACATCGGAACCCTCACCAGCTACGAAATCGATGCCGATTCCCGGTGAGCCGGTCACGCTGATCTCACGCAGATTCGCGTTGTCGTCGCCGTCGCCGGAGTTAAAAGCCAAGGTTGCGACGGTCTGCACGCGGGCAGCGTTAATGAGATCGTTCCCGCCGCCGGTTTGGAAGTTGAAAGGAGTCGCAGGTCCGCCGATGAGATCCTCGACGAGCAACTGATCCGCGTTATCGCCGCTGAGGACCGAGACCACGTCCGCCGTCATGAGGCCCCGAATGGCCATCGTTGAGCCATCATCGGTTCCTGACTGCTCCTGATCGACTTCAATTTCGATCGAGCCTAGCGCTGACATCGTGGATGTCGCGGAGAGGTCGACATCGTCGCCGACGAATATCTCAATCGCTCCCAGTGGAGTGGCGATGCTTCCGCCGTCGATGAGGATGAAATCGTCTGTGTCGCCCGCGGTCTCGGGCACGATTAGCTGCACGTTGCTCTCGGTCGACTGAACGTCAAGCACGCGCATCGCGTCGTTCACCTCGGTCAACGTCACGTCGCCGTTCGTTGAGGCGACGATGTGGCCGCTGCCGAGCAGGTCCGTGTTCGCAACAAGTTCGATCAATGTCGAGACGGGAGCGGCGACAACCGTGATGTTGCCGTCGGCCTCGATCAGGCCGAAATCATAGGTGCTCTCGATCGGCGTCCCAGGCGCGACGCCGTCGATCGTGAGCGGGAACTCTCGTCCGCCGGTCGGGATATCGGGCCGGAACTTCGTTTCGACCTCCAGATCGCTGATTCCTTCGCGGATCACGTCGACGAGGATCGGGCCGAGCGCCCCCTTAACCGGCGTCTGTCGGATCGCGTCCTGAAGCAGCACATCGGCGTTCCCGCCGGCGGAGATCGTGTCGATCGTCGTCGTGAAGTCGACGATCGAGTCGTCACGGAGGATTCCCGTCAGGTCGGCGAAGATGTCGCCGCCGGCGACGATAGTGAGACCGTGGCCGAGGCCGTTGCTTTCGACGAGTTCGATCGGCAGCCGTTCGGCCGCTGTTCCCACGTTGCCCAGCGTTGCTTCGATGTTCGCGACTCGCGTGCGGATCGGGCCGGCGTTCGTCGAGGTGACGTCACCCTCTGTGTTCAGAACCGTCGTCGTGCCGATCGGGTTGTTGATCGTGCCATTGAGGATGACGTCCGACTCGCCGCGGTTTTCGATATCGACTTCTGATTGCAGCACCGCCCCTTCGACGAGGAACTCGAAGTCGTCAGAACCAGACGTGTTGACCTGTTCGACATCGATCGTGACCCGCGGTTTGTTACCGACGTTGAAGACGTCGATATCACGAACTTCGAGGTCTTTGTCCGATTCGTTGAGGATGCGGAAGCGGCTGTCGGACCCGCTGACGAAGACTGTCGTTCCCGTTCCTTTAAGGACCGAGCGGGACGAGTTTGCAAGGAAGTTGATCTCACCATCCCCACCGCCAGTGGCCTGCTCAACGATCACGCGATCAGCCGTCGCCGTCGCAACGAGACCGTCGGATCGCACTACGTTGCCATTGGCATCAATCACCAGATCGGACTGAGACGCGATCACGACATCGGCGTTGAAGTCAATTTCGCGATCATCTTTGCGGATAGCGATTTCGGAGTCAGTAACTTCTCCGAGCGCAATTTCGACTTCGGCGCAAACGCCGAACAAACAGCCTCCGACCGTTTTGGACGCGACCGAAGCATCCGCCTGGGCCCGGAATCTGTCGACATCTGTCGCAGTAATGACATCGAGCACTTGTGTCGTGATCAGTCCGTTATCAGCCGTGGTAACAATTGCGTCGGTCAACTGCCGATTGAGTGCCTCGGCGTCGGAATCCCCCACGCCCTTCGTATCGGCTTCGGCATCGGCATTTGTTTTAACGCTGTCATGGCCCGCATAGAGTTCGACGGTTCGGAAGCCGGTCACATCGGCGGTTGCGCCCAAGACCACTTCGGCTCGATGGTTGAAATCGACCTCGGCCTCCGAATCGGTATCCCCACCGAAACTGCTCGCCCTCGTGTCGACGATCACGTCGACGTTCATCCGGCCGCCTTCGGCCGCGATCGACACGTCCCGCGCTTCGATCGCACCATCGACGACGGCCAGCGTTTTCGCCTCGTCGTCATCGCCATCGATGTCCGCCCGATCGCTTTCCCGCACCTCGTCGTCATCCGGATCCTTGTTCGGCGGATCGAGAGCCTTACTACCGAGATAGTACCGCCCATCAGCCCCGGCCAGCGCAATGCCGCCCTTGGCGTCGGCTTCCGAGTCGACGGATGCCTCGACGCTCGACGTGCTCTCGACCGTCGCCGTCTCGGCAATGATCGAGGCGTCCGAAGCGATCTCTGCCTGTGTGAGGAAGTCGGCGCTCGCGGTCGCGTCGCTGTCCTCGTCGTCAAGCAGGCCTCCCCCCTTGGAGAAGGCTTTCAGGTTGGCATCCTGAGTCGTCTCGGCGGCGAACTGGAAGTCACCGCCCGCCTCAATAGTCACACCCGATTCAATGGTCGAAAGCGTCGTCGAGAACGCATTGACGCGGGCATCCGCCCCGCCGCTGGCAATGAAGCCTCCGGCGTCGTTGTCGGCGGTCGCCGAGGTCATCGTGATCGAATTGGTTGCGATCGTCACATCGTTGCCGGCCGTGATCGTCGCCCCGGTTCCGATAAGGGTCGTCACATTCGCGTTCGCATCGACCTGGGCATCCGTGTTCTGATTCGTGCCGAAGACCGATCCGTTCGTGCCTTCCGAGGCGGCCGTCGCGATCAGGTCACCCGATGGGGCGTTGACCAGTGACGCGGCCCCACCGATGCCAACCAGTTCGTGCGTTCCGGTCGAAGCCGACGTCAGATCAAACACCAGCGTCTGCCGGCCGTTGCCCTGCGAGGTCAGATCGACGGCCGGGCCGCCGTCCGTTAGCGACAGTTCGATGGTCTGATCGTCGATGAAATTGACGAAGTAGCTTTGGCCCGCGGTCAGGCCTCCGATGCCGCCGGCCGCCGCGACGGGCTGATAAATCACCTCGTCGCCGTCACGAAGAAGATGCCGCGTGCCAAAGTTGATCTGATCACTTCCGATATCGACAGCTTCAGGTTCAAAGGCCTCGCCGAGTTGGATCTTGTTCGGATCGAAATCGGGCTCGCCGTTCGCGCCGAGTCCTTCAGCGAAGCGAATCGCTCGATAGGTCCGGGGGACCTCAAAGCTCAGCGTGCGGGTTTCGCTGTCGTGCTCGAAGTATTCAGTGTCGACCGAATTCCCGTCGTCGAACCGAGCATCCTCAAAGAACTTGATGACGACCGTTTCGCCATCCTGAAGATCAGGATTGGTGATCTCCCAGTTACCCGATGAATCAATCACCGCACCGACCGGCTGTTCGACGTTGTTGTCGTCGAAGAAGGTCACCGGATTATTGTTTGTATCAAACAACTGGGCATAGAAGGTTGGCGTGTGCGTGGCAACGTTCGTTCGAGGTGTAAAGATCGCCCCTGTTCCGCTGATCGTTCCCGGCTCGTCGGTACCGGTGTTGACGCCGGGCTCGAGGCCGCCGATGGCGGTTTGGCCGGCGTTGTCATACTGAACCGTCACATCGGACGAGAGCCCGTGCGGATCGCTGAAGGTGATCGTGTTGTCCGTGATGTCGACACCGCCCGCGGCATCAAAAGTCCCGTCCGACCGCTCGACATCTTCATTCAATAGGGCCTCGACAAGCACGTTCTCGCCGGCGGTGAGATCCGCCCCCGCAGCAACTTCGGCAAGCAGCGTCGGCTTGAACTCGACTCGTGTATCGACCCGCGTGATGTTCACGCCGCTTGCGGTGTCACTCTCGGCATCTGCATCAGCATCGGTCTTAGCGATCGCTCGCACACGGATATCCCGGCCCGCATCGATCACGGCTGCCCCGATGCCAGCAGTCAGTTCTGGTCGAGACCGAGCCGTCGTGAAATCTTGGAAGCTTTCAGAGGTGGCCGTCAGTAGACCGAATTGCGTCGACCGGCTGATCGCTTTCGAGAAGTCGGTTCCGACCGCCTCGACCGCGACCGATTCGTCCGTGGTCAGCGTCACACCGTCGGTCACGAGGGCCGTCGTCTTCCCATCCGCCGTCGCGGTCGGATCGACCGCCCCGACGGCTGCAACGCCGGAAATGCTGATCCCCTCGGCTTTCGCTTCCGACCGATTCTCCGAAGCCGCCGCGACGTTGACGCCACCGAGGGCAGTCGCGGTCGAACCGCCCGTGATCGTTGCGAGCACCTCGGCGGCGGCCGTCGACCGGGACTTCGCACCCACACCGCTCAGTCCGATGCTGCCGCCGGAGGAGAACGCATTCGCCCGTGTCCTATCGCTCGAATCGTGTGTCGCCGAGACCGTCAGCAGTCCGTCGGTTGTCACCTCCGCCTGATCGACGATGGCCTCGACCGTCGGTTCGAACGTCGCCGTCGCCACGGAGACCCCGATGAACGCGGCCCCTCCGACCCCGGTGCCGAAGGCATCAGCGCGGACTTCGCCCGTCGATGCCGCCGTCACCGCGACCGCGTCCTCAGCGATCACCTCCGCCGTCGGTTCGACCGACGAGCGGATGATGCGCTCGACCTCGGCCGTAGCCAGGTTCCCCTGACCGCCCCCGAGCACCCCGCCCGAGCCGGCCGTTGTTTCGATATTGAGATCGTGCGAACCGGAGGCAGCGACGAGGAGCGACTGCGTTTCGACCGTCGCTCCCTGCTCCAGTTTGGCTTCCGTCAGGCCGTCGACTCGACCGTTGGCGACCATCACACCGACCGCAAACAGCCCGGCGGCTCCGCCCTTGCTTGCTAGCGACATGTCGACCGAAGAATCCGCCGTGACGGCAGTTCGGCCAGCCGAAGTCACCGACGCGTCACGACCGATCGCAGCGGTGACGTCGCCGTCATAGGTCGCCTCAGCGATCCCGGCGGTCCCCCCAAGTCCACCACCGATCGCCAGGCCGAACGTGGTGAAGTCGCCACGCGGGCCGATCGTCACTACGGCGTCGGCAGCGACGGTCAACGCGCCGACTGGCGAGTCGCTGCCGACCACGGCTCGGTCTCCGCCGCGGGCCGACGTGTCACCACTTGCATTGAAGTCGACGACGGACGCCCCGAAACCGCCCCCAAAGGCGAACGATCCGACAGCCGCCACAAACTCGGCATCGACATCCGAGTCGGCCGCGATCGTTACGTCGGAAGCCTGCCGTATGATGACGGCATCGGAATCAGTCGCGGCATCTTCCAGTTCGGCGATCGTGTCGCTCGAATCGTTGACGACGAGTACCGACGCCCCGAGAGCAACGCCACCACCGAGTGCCCCGGCGAAGGAGGTCCCGGCAATCCGCTGATCAAGATCGGCCGCGACCGTGATCGCCCCGCCAGCCGATAGATCGGCGCCGCGGTGAACGACGGCCGACACGTCGTTGTTGAGCGTTAGAATGCCAATCCCCGCCCCGATTCCAACCGAACCCGCCGCGACACCCCCGGCGATTTGATCGATCGAAACCTGATCGGCGGCGACAACGTCGATCCGACCCCCGGCGTCGATCACCGCCCGGCCGATTCGAGCCGTCGTGCCGCTCGTGGTTGAACCGGTTCCCGCAGCAGTCGAAAGGTCGGTCGCTTCGGCCTCGGCTACTGCCCGCGTGCCGGCCGCACGGGAGGCCCCTTCAGCCAGCGCAACAAGTTCATGGGGTGTGCCGGTGGCGGAGGTCGCGTCGAGATCGATCAGGATCCCCGCTTCCGCGTCGGCTCGCGTTGCGGCCAAGCCGACCTGCGACGGATCGGCTGCATCCAAGCTGACGAAGTAAGTCTGCCCACTCTCTAGCCCGCCGACCGATTGCTCACCCTCCGGTGCCTCGTAGATGATGGCGTCGCCCGTGCTCAAGCCGTGACCGGCCACACCGTAAATGGTGCTCGGGTCAGCCCCGGCGTTCTCGACAAGATCAACCGTCTGCTTCGTGCCGTTCTCATCGATCGCCTCGAACGTCACCGAGTTACCCGACACGATCACGGTGTAGGTGCCGCCGGGAATCAGTCCGCCGATTGCCGATGTCCCGGATGCCGTGAACGTGACGACGTCGCCGGTCTGGAGCCCATGTCCGGACGCGAGGATCACGTGATCATTCACGAAGTCAACGTCTGCGATTCCGAACGTTCCTCCGGAAAGGTCCAGCGTGTCAGCGTTGTTGTCGACATCTGCTTGCGGATCGAATTCGTTTGAGGCCTCCGGTCCGGCCACAGCTTCGAAGATCGTGCCGAAACCGTCGTCGAGCAGGCGGTCGACCTCGCCATTGGCGACGGCGAGGAAGTCAGTCTCGCCGGTTCCGTCGAGTGCGTCCGCCGAGTCGTCGCCACTGCCGATTTCGCCGTCGCCGGTCGTATCGGCTTGATAATTCGCATCAAGGTCGCCGCCGATGGCGTAGACCGAACTAGCGCCAGCAAACCCGCCGAAGCCCGTCAGTGAACCGCTCACGACTCGGGAGGCAATGTCCTTCTTGGACAGGGCACTGACATGAACCTCTCCCTCAGCGAAGACTTGAGCGTCATCGCCGATGATCGCAGTCGTATCATTTCGCAGCAGCCCGACATCGACACCGCCCGACAGGCCACCGACGACACCCGCCGAGAGGGCACCGCCGAAGGCTTTCACACTAAGCTCATTCGCCGCAGTGACGTAGACGGAACTCGCGCCGTTCGCACCGCTCCGATCGGCACCTTGGTTGATCGCCGCCCCGTCACCGATGGCGGCCCGCGTGTCCGAATCGACGTAGGAGAAGGTGACCGCTCCGGCGAGTCCGCCGACCAGTCCCACGGCGCCGGCCAACGAGACGGCAACTATCTCTTCCGAAGATGTCGCCAGAACCCCGATACCGTTCGCATCGATGTCGCTCCTTTTGTCGATATCTTCCCCGTCAGCCGACCGCACGCCGTCGGTGAGGGTGAGCGGCGCTATCGAACTTCCCCAAGCGTCGACGACGGCTCCCGATTCGATCTCCGCGACCGTCTCCTTCTGCACGATGATTGTCGTCGCTGACCCGCCGATCCCGCCCAGTAGTCCGATCGCCGCGGCCCCGCCCGCTCCGATTGCTTTCGTCTCGGCATCGGCCGAGACCAACACGTCACCTTCGGCGAAGACGTTGGCCCCATCCACGATGCGGGCTCTGGTTGTCGAGTCGATGACGACAACCGACGCCGAACCGCTTGCGCCCGCGGCGCCGCTGCCGCTCAAGCCGGCGGCAATCGCTGCGATCTCTTCCGATCGCTCCGCCACGACCGAGACGTCATCGGCCGCATAGACATCGGCAGCACCGATCGTCGCTTCGGTCCGATGCATGACCGTCGTGACATCCGCCGCGGGGGCCGCCGCGACCATGCCACCGGCGGCATTTCCGGCAACGCCGATGCGTTCGAGTCGGCTTCCCGCAGCCACCAGTACCTGCTGACGCGGATCGGCTGCGGCGGTCACGTCGTTGATGCTCGCCCCGTCCGCAATTGCGGCTCGCGTGACGCCGGTATGAATCGTTGCCGAGCCGGCTAATTGCAGCGTCAGTCCTCCAGCGCCGCCGACACTGGCCGAGACTGCGATCACGCGATCCTGCGTTCCCGCGATGACGCCGACGCCATGCAGCGTTTCGGTCTTCGCCGTGCCCGCCGACGTGCCGAACTCCGGGACGTCGGTCGAATCGAAATCAGGAAGGGCACCGGTCTTGCCGACGGAAGAAAGCGTAAAGGTCGCGTCAGCCTCGATCGCGTTCGCTTCCAAGTCCGTGAATGCCGTTCCAGCGAAGGCATCCGCTTGGGACAACGCCAATCGGAATTGATCGTCACTGACACGGATCACGAAGAGTTCCGTATCGATGTCTTTCCCGAGGATGTCCGCGGCGTTCCCGCTCAGGATGACCGCATCGCCCGTTTGCAGTCCGTGGTCGGCGACTGTGATCACGTCCGACCCGGTCGAAACGGCATCGGCGGTAAACGCGACTGCCTTGGCGACAGCGGGCGTTGTAACGGAAAGCCGTCCGCCGATTCCGGAGGCGGTGAAGTCGAGGGTTGTCGATGTCCCTACTTCCGCCAGCCGAATCGTGTCGGCATCGTCGACGAGGACCGCGTATCGGCCGCCGTCGCGAAGCCCGGCGACCGACCGACCGATCCCGTTCAGGACAACCTGATCCCCATCGCTGAATCCGTGATTCGCAATGGTGATCTGATTCGACGCGTCATCCAGTCCGGCAACCGTGATCGGGTGTGTCGCCGCGGTTGGACCGCTGATCCGTTCGAGCGTCAACTCTGCCGCACTCTCGCCCAGATCGACCGCCGCGCCGCCATCCGTCAGGGAGAATTGCAACGTGTCCGCGTCGAGCACGGTGACGAAATAGGTCTCACCACTCAGCAAGCCGCCGATCCGGGTGCCCGTATTCTCGAACGTGACCGTATCCCCGGCGGACAAGCCGTGTCCCGTGACTGTGAGCGTCTCGGCCCCCGCGTCGATGTCGGCCGCGACAAACTCCGCCGTCGTCCCGTCTTCACGAATCAGAACGGCCGGAGCCGGGTCCAGATCGATTGCTCGATTCGCCAACGCGTCGTCGAGGGATGCCGCGAGCTGCAGGGTGTCGGGCGAAGTCGCGATCACGAAGAACCGTTGACCACTTTGAATGCCGTTCAAGGCAAGTCCATCGCCGATTAACGCGACTTCGTCGCCCGTCACCAGACCGTGGTCCGCCGCGGCGATCGAGTCGGTAACCGGATCCACAGCGTCCGGGGCGAAGGTCACCGCCGGCGTTGAAGTCGTGACCCGCTCGATCTCGCCGAACGTCCCGGTGATCTCAAGGTCGATGGCCAGCCCGGCTTCCGCGTCGGATGCCGTCGCGGCCAACTTGAATTCATTTTCCGTCTCGGCAATCACAAAGTAAGTCGTTTTCGTATCAAGGCCGCTGACGCGATCTCCAAGGTCGGTCAGCAGTACCTCATCACCGGTGACAAAACCGTGCCGCTCGGCCCGGATCGTGTCGGTCGACGGATCGATACCGGAGAACGTGAAGTCGGTCGTCGCCGAAGCCGCCGTCGGGGCGATATCGAGGACGGCCCCGCCATTCGATTCCGAAAGCTGAAACGAGTCCGCGGTCGCGTTGATGACGAAGTAGTCGCGATCTGAGTCTAAGCCGGCGACCAGATTGCCGAGATCAGCCGACGTGACGGTATCGCCGTTCGAAAACCCATGCCCGATCAGCCGCAGCGTGTTCGAGGCGTCATCGACATGACCGGTCAGTCCCCCGTCCGCCGGTGGAATCGCAACCCGACGGTTCAACGTGCCGATCGCTTGTGTGCTGCTCAGATCGATCGGCGTTCCCGCGATCGCGTCCGCTTCGGTTTTCGCGAGTTGGAAGGTATCCGACCCGGTGCGAATGACGAAGTAGCGCGCCCCGTTTTGCAATCCGGCGACGGCGGCTCCGTCGGCACTGAAGAAGACTTCGTCTCCAGTCTCAAAACCATGCCCGACGACGGTGATCTCATCGAGGTCGCCATCGATCGCTCCGCTACGGAACGAGTTCGTGATTGCGTTCGTACCGTCATCGGCCGCGGAAAATTCGAACTCACCTGTTCGAACATTAGCGATGCCATCGCCGAAGCCGGCCCCGACAACAACCGCCTCATCAGAAATCAGCGCCTCTGTCGTCTTGTCGATGACGCCCAGAGCCGCCGTCGCCCCGCCCGCCGCAGCGGCCGCGACTCCGACTTGACCGGCCGCCAAGGCGACATCAGATTCATTCCAAGCATCAACCAAAACGGTATCACCGGCATTGACGTTTGCTCGTTCGCCGATGACTGCTCGGGTCGTCACCAAGAGCGTCGATGAGGAAGCGGCCGCCGCACCGGTGACGGTTCCGCCCGCCGCGGCACCGGAGACTGAGACCACCTCTTCGGAGGAATGGGCGGCCACAATGACATCACCCGCTGCCCGCAGGATGGCCGACTCGCCCACGAGTGCTTCCGTCGTCTTACTCACGACGCCCAATTCGATCGCGCCCCCGAGTCCGGCGACCTGACCCGCTCCGACGCTACCCGCCCCACCGATCAAACGCGTCTCGGACGAAGCCAGCACGTAGACGCCTTGCGTCGGATCGGCGGCCACGATGTTCGTGTTAATCCGGGCTCCGTCGCCGATGACCGCTCGGGTCGTCTCGTTCAGGCTCGTCGTCGTGAAGGAACCGGAGACACCGCCCGCCAAGACGCCGATCGCGCCACCGGCCGAGATTGTGATGACTTCTTCGCTCGAACGGGCTACCACCGCGACGCCTCGCAACGCCCGCTCGCCTGATTCGCCCGGAACGAGGATCGCAGGCGTCCCGCCCGCGGCGTCGACCACGACGCCATCGTCGATGCGGGCTTCCGTCCGATTGACTGTCACGATCGTCCCGCTGGAGACGGCAGCACTGGCAAGGCCGGCCACGCTGATCCCGCCCGCCCCCAGACCCATCAAGATGTTATCCTCGGCGACCACGGCGACGTTGCCATCGGCCTCGACCGAAGCCCCGGCGGCAATGAAGGCCTCGGTCTCATTGGCCGTCACGTACGCGGCGATCGATCCATTGGCCGCCAAGTTGGCCGAGACCGATCCGCTGAAGGTGGCGGAGATCAATTCGGTGTCCGCCGACGCCCACACAAGGACGTCGCCACCGGCATCGACGGCCGTCCCTTCGATGAAGGCCCGCGTCTGAAGAATGGTATCGTTGGTCGTCAGAGCCGCCCCGACGGCGACCCCCGCTCCGCCCGCAGCCGCACCCGACCCGCCACCAAGTTTTGATGTCTGGGTCGCCAGAATTGACAGATCACCGTCCGTCACCAGCGTACCGGTCCCGTCGACAGAGGCTTCGACGGTCGCGACCAAAACGTTGGCGGCGATCGAACCAGCCGCGGCCGCGCCGGACGAGATCGCACCCCCAACCGCCGCCGCAACCAGCGTCGCATCCGACTCGGCGATGACCGAAATGCGACCGTCGGCCGAAACGATGGCGTCGCTGATCGTCGCGATCACATCGGTCGTGACCGAGTTGGCCGAGATCGAAGCTCCCGCCGACAGTCCGACGACAGAGACCGCCAGCGCACCCGCCCCAGCGATCGCGGTGCTGAGTGAATTGTCCGTCGCAGTTACATCGATGTCGCGACCGGCATCGACGGTGCTTCCCCCGTCGATCGATGCGTTGATGCTCCCGACGATGACGTTGCTCGACCCGGCACCCGCTCCCGCGAGGGACGCGCTAACGATTGCGATGTTGACCGCGGCCGAACCGGCGACGGTGTTGCTGATTAACTCCGCCTCGGATCGGGCGCTGACGTTGACATCAGTTGTTGCCTCGACCACGGAGGCGTCGATCGAGGCCTCAACGTCGTTGTTCGCGACGTTCAGGACTAACGACGTTCCGACCGACAGACCGAACGCACCACCGACGCCGCCCGAACCGCCGGCGGCAATCGAGCCGGCACTGCCGATCAGTTTTGAGGAATCAACCGCCGTGACCGCCACGTTCGCGGCGTCGATCGTGCTCTGTTCAATCGAGGCGGTGATGGTGTTCCCGGTGCCGTTGCCGACAGCCGAGCCCGCCCCGGAGATCTGCACGCCGCCGCCCGCTCCGCCCGAACCACCGGCTGCGAAGCCGAGCGACGTCCCGATCGTTTCCGCATCCGACTCGGCCGTAACGGTCACGTCGCCGGTCGTGTTGACCAGCGAATCGGCGATATCGGCAGTAATCGTGTTCGCGACTGCGTTGACGACATAGGAGGCCCCAGCTTGCGCGGCCACACCGCCACCCACGCCGCCCGACCCGCTGATCGCACCCGCTCCGGCACTTGCAATGATGCGCGAGGTATCGCGGGCCGCGACCGAGACGCCCGTATCCCCGGCGGTAATCGTACTGCCGTCGCGAATACCGGCATCGATCGTGCCGGTGACCGTATTGATCGAACCAGCCCCGGCCCCGGCGATGGCCACGCCGCCGCCCGCTCCGCCACTGCCGTTGCCGGAGAAGCCGATTGTGGCAGAGATGATCTCGGCATTCCGTTCAGCGCGAACATCGACCCCGTCCGCGGTCACGGCTGTGTTTTCGATCACCGCATTGATGGTCGTGTCGACGGCGCTGATCGCCATCGACCCGGCGACACCCACGGCAGCGCCACCCCCGGCACCGCCAGATCCCCCGCCCGTCGCACCGCCGGCCCCGACGAAGATGGCGGAGTTGTCGGTCGCGTGAACTTCAACGATACCACCGGAGTTGATTACGCTCGCGTTGCGGATCGCCGCGTCGATGTCATTGATCACGAAATTAGTCGATCCCGATCCCGCCGCCGCGATCTGCACACCGCCGCCGGCGCCGCCGCTGCCCCCGGCCGCAAAGCCGATCGTGACGACGATCACCTCGGTGTCGGCCTCGGCATCGACGGTGACTCCGGATGCCCCGTTCACGATTGCAGCATCGATCGAGGCAGTGACGTGATTGACCACCGTGTTTGTTGCCGCCGAGGCACCGCCCTGGGTGGAGAGGCCTCCGCCCGCGCCGCCACTGCCCGTGATGGCTCCGGCTCCGGCTACGACGGTCAGGAAGGAGCGATCAGCCGCGTTAACTTGCACGGCGCCGTTCGTCGACGTGGTCGAGCCGCCGCGGATCGACGCATCGACGGTATTCGTCACGACGTTAATCGAGCCAGCGCCCGATCCGGTCACCGCCGCGCCACCACCGGCGCCGCCGCTGCCGCCCCCGGAGAAGCCGATCGTCGCTACGACGACCGTCGCTGCGGACTCAGCGAGAACTCGAACGTCGTTCGTTGCCGTTACATGCGAGTCGACGATCTCAGCTATGACATCGGCGGTCAGCACATTGACCGCAATCGACGAATCGGCACCGACGGCCACGCCGCCGCCCGCGCCGCCACTACCGCCACCGGTCGCCCCACCGGCAAGGACACCCAGACTGGAAGTCGTCGCAGCCGAGACAATCACATCGGTCCCGGCGGTAAGCGTGCTATTAGCGACCGAAGCCTCGACGTTGGTGCCGATTCCGTTGCCTGAACCGGATCCGGCGAGTGCGACTTGACCGCCACCGCCGGCGCCGCCGCTGCCGCCACCGGCGAAGCCGATCGTCGCCACAACGACAACCGATGCCGCCTCCGCATCGACCGTGATGCTCTCTTTCGCCGAGACGGTGGTATCGGAGATCGTGGCTGAAACCTCGTTGTCGATCGCGTTGACCGCCAATGAGGCGCCCGCTTGGAGAGAGGCCCCGCCGCCAGCCCCACCCGATCCGGTGATCGAACCCGCTCCGGCGACCGTCGTAATAATAGAGCGGTCCGTCGCCTCGACTGTGACGCCGGAATTTGACGAGGTGACGCTACTGCCGTCGCCAATCGAGGCAGCGACGTTGTTGATGATCGTGTTGACGGAAGCCGCACCGGCTGCCGAAGCCGCAACCCCGCCGCCCGCTCCGCCGCTGCCGCCGCCGGAGAACCCGATTGTTGCCACGACGACCGTCGTGGCCGCATCGGCTGAGACAGCGACTTCATCGACGGCGATCACGTCCGAGCCGATAATTTGTGCCGTGATATCAACGCTGACCGCGTTCACCGCAACCGAAGCGGCAACTCCGACGGCCACGCCGCCGCCCGCTCCGCCGCTCCCGCCGCCGGTCGCGCCACCGGCGAAGGTCCCGATGCTCGACGTGTCGGCCGCGGTCACGCGGACGGCGCCACCGGCATTCACCTCGCTCTCCGTGACGGCAGCTCGGACCGTCGTTCCGATTCCGTTCCCCGTTCCGGAACCCGCCGCACCAATCTGCAGACCGCCTCCGGCTCCGCCACTGCCACCCGCCGCGAATCCGATCGTGGCGCTGACAATCACTGACGCGGCTTCGGCGTCAAGGACGACATCGGTACCGGCTGTTATGAGTGAGTTGCTTAAATCTGCCGCTACGGTGCTGGCGATGGCACTTGTGACCAGCGAAGCTCCACCTTGGACCGACGTGCCGCCGCCCGCACCGCCAGACCCGTTCACCGCCGCCGCACCCGCGACCGCCGTGATGACTGAGAGATCCGACGCCTTCACGATGACGCTGCCGGCGATAGCCTGAATCTCACTTTGATCAATGCTGGCGGTCCGCGAACTGGCGATCACGTTGACGCTGCCGGCTCCTGCAGCGCCGACGGCGATGCCTCCGCCCGCCCCACCGCTGCCACCGCCGGCAAACCCGATCGTGGCGACGACAACGACCGACCGGCCGACCGCTTCCACCGCGACATCAGTTCCCGCGATCACCTCCGCCCCGACAATGAATGCCGAAACGTCTTCAGCAATCGTATTGACTGCCATGGAAGCGGCAGCGCCGACCGACGTGCCTCCACCGGCCCCACCACTGCCTCCCCCGGTCGCGCCCCCGGCAAAGACGCCGATGTCGGCAGCCGATTTCGCATCGACCGTAACGCTCCCCCCGGCGCTGATCAGCACGGCATCTTTAATGGATGCTTCCACGCCCGCGACGACCGTATTGACTGATCCCGATCCGGCGGCACTGATGTCCGCCCCGCCGCCGGCGCCACCCGCCCCGCCGCCAGCGAAACCGATCGTCGAAACGACCACAGTGACTGCGCCCTCAGCTTCAACGCTGATATCACCGGAAGCAGCGGCGCTGCCCCCGTCGATTGTGGCCGTTACATCGCCCGCGACCGTATTGATCGCGAACGAAGCTCCGCCTTGTGCGGCGGTTCCGCCGCCCGCTCCGCCGGCCCCGCCGATCGAACCCGCCCCGGCGACCGCCGTCACGATCGTCCGATCGAATGCGTCGACCGAAATGCTTCCGGCCGTTGCGGTCACATCGCTGGTCCCGCCGATTCTGGCAGTCACGTCCTTGGCGACCGTGTTGATCGACCCGGCTCCCGCCAGTGAAACCGTCGTTCCGCCACCGACACCGCCGCTACCCCCGCCAGCGAAACCGATCGTGGCGACGCTGACTACGCCGAGCGATTCGGCCAGTATCGAAACGGCCGTTGCGGTCACTGAGGAATCGACGATTTCGGCCGTTACGTCTCCGGTCAACGCGTTGACCGCGATCGATGCCCCGACCCCGACGGCCGTCCCGCCTCCAGCGCCACCCGCTCCGCCACCGCTCGCACCACCGGCGAAGACGCCGATCGCCGACCGGTCGGTTGCGAGAACATCGACGACGCCCGCCGCGATGGCGTCGCTGTTGCCGCGGATCGAGGCTTCGATGGTGCTGCCAATTCCGGCACCAGCCGCCGAACCGGCCGCCGCGATGTTCGTTCCGCCACCGGCTCCTCCGCTCCCGCCAGCACCGAAGCCGATCGCAGAGAGCGTGATCACCGACGCCGCTTCCGCGTCGACGACCAAGTCGCCGCCGGATGTGACGTTCGCATCGTCGATCGTGGCCCGAACGGAGTTGTCGATCGCCGCGACCCCGAGCGATGCCCCGGCCTGCACGCTGGTCCCGCCACCTGCGCCCCCGGCACCCGCGAGGGCCGCCGCACCGGCGATCACCGCGATCACTGATTGATCATTCGCTTTGACCGACACGCCATCTACGCCGGCGGTCACCGATCCGCCACTGATTTGCGCCGCGATGTCACTGTTGATGACGTTGACGGAACCCGCTCCGGCCGCGGCAACAGCGGTGCCCCCACCGGCTCCGCCCGCCCCGCCACCGGCGAAGCCGATCGTCGCCGAGCCGATCGAAGCGGTCGAAGCGGCCGTCACATCGACTGCCCCGACTGCCGTGACATTGGCTTCTTCGATGCGGGCCGTGACGCTGCGGTCGATCACAGCGGCCGTGATTGACGCCCCGGCCGCTCCCGCAGTCCCGCCGCCTCCACCGGCGGCTACGCCGAGCGAGACCGCTCCGGCGACCGTCACGAGCAGTCCTTCGTCCGACGCCGAGACCGTCACCGCACCCGCGGAATTAACGCTCCCGCCAATGATGACCGCATCGACATCGCGACCGATTCCGTTGCCGCTGAATGATCCCGACCCGGAGAAGGTCTTCCCGCCAGCCGCTCCCCCGGCTCCCGCCCCGGCGAACCCGATGGTCGTCGCGATGATCTCCGACGATCCCGTCGCCTCAACGAGAATATCGCCCGTTGCGTCAACAGCCGAGTTTTCGATCGCAGCCCGCGTCTGCCCCGTCGTCGTATTAATCGCAAGAGCTGCACCAATGCCGCCACCGGAAGCTCCCGTAGCGCCGACGGTCACGCTGATCGCAGCCCCGCCGGCGACCGAGGTTAGAACGGCGTCCTCTTCCGCAACGACGGTCACGCCTCCGCCAGCGTCGATCTTTTCCGAAGAAGCGGTCGCTTCCGTGACGAGATCGATGACGTTCACTGAGAGTGAGCCGCCACCACTCCATGAGATCGATTTCGCCGATCCGGCACCAACCGATCCGGCGATACCAACGGCGGCCGCCCGGACTTCGGCTTCCGAGCTGGCGGAGATTCGGACGTCCTCGCCGACATCGACGCCGTCGGGACCGTTGAGATCGAGCTTGGCGATGACATCGTTGGCAACCGAATTCGATGAAACCGCGGCACCGACGGCGACACTCGTCGCACCGTTCGAGCCGAACGCTCCCGCGAACGTACCCGCGCCGGCCCCGGCGCCGATCAGGGATCGGTCGGTTGCTTCAATGACGAGATCACCATTCTCGGCCGTGACGAGCCCGTCACCACGGACCGTGGCGAGGGTGTTCGTGACAACGGCATTCAGAGAGACCGTTCCGGCACCGGTCCCGGCGGTCGAATCGGATGATCCGCCGCCGACTGCTGCCGATCCGGCGAGCGTGACGGCGATGACATCGGTCTCCGCCAAGGCCCGCACGGCGAGGCCTTCATCGGAGCGGACGTCACTGTTCTCAACGATCGCGTCGACCGTATTCACCACGACGTTCGCTGCCAGCGACACGCCGACCGCCGCCGCGGTGTCGGATGATCCGTTTCCGCCGCCTGCTCCTGCAGCCGCCACGCCGCCGGCGCCGGAGCCGATGAGCGTTTCATCGGTCGCTTCGACGGTTGTTGCGCCGGTCGCGGTCACTTCGCTATCACGAATCGCAGCAACCGTCCGTCCCGTTAAGACGTTGCCGGAAAGAGACCCTCCGACGGCGACGGCAGTTGCACCGCTGCCCCCGGCCGAGTTCTGCGTCGCGGTCGTCGTCAAGAAGGAAGCCATCCCGGCTCCCTGTGTCGGATTGACGCGATGACCACCGATCAGAATTCCGGACGGATTCCCACCGCTGCCCGGTCCCACGTCCGGCTGACTCGTCGCGTCTTCCGGCTGCGTTCCGGTCGAAACCGTTCCCGCCCCCGCAGCAGTAATCGTGATGACGTCCCCGTCTGATTTTGCCAGCGCTGCAACATCTTTTGCGCGAATCTTCGAGGCGCGGATCTCCGCATCGGTCCGCCGCAGGGCGAAGACGACTCCCACGGCGGCCCCGACCGCGACATTGCCGGCCCCGCCGAATTGCCCGACGATCGAAAGCAGATTGAGGTCGCTCGAAGCGAGCACCCGCACGTTTTGCCCGTCCGCCGGGTCAGCCGCGGTATTGGTCGCGGGGTCGGCTTCGTTGATGGCCGCGCCATCGTTGATAAAAGCCTGCGTCGATTCGAACAGCGTCGAGATCGCGGCCCCGCCGGCGATACCGACCGTACCGCCGAGGTTCGCTCCCGCCGTCGTGGAGATCACATCGGTGAACGAGGCCGCAACGACAGCCAGCCCGCGGAACGCTTCGGTGTCTGGATTACCGAAAATCGTGCCGCGCTCGCCGTTGACGGCTTCGCCGTCGGCACGGGCACCATCGGCGGTCACCTTGGCGTTTTCGCCGATCGACGCGAGAGTGTTTGTGACCTGCACCAGCGTGTTGCCGCTCAGGCCGAGCCCGAGCGTGCCGCCGTATGTGACTTCTCCGACGAACGGCACCAGAAGCGACTCTCGCATCGCCGAGACGAGCACATTCCCGGTTGCCTCGAGCGTTGCGCCATCACCGATAAGAGCCTGCGTGGTGTCAACGATCACGAACACGCCGAGCGCCCCGGAGCCACCGAATTCCCCGCCGCCGGCAATCCCGGCGGCGAAAACGACGAATCGATCCTGCGACTCCGCATTGACGAGAATGTCCTTCTCGGCGAAGACTTGGGCGCCCTCGCCGATTTCGCTGATCGTCTCGCGGATCGAGACGATCGTATTCAATGCGAGTCCGATCCCCGCCTTCTCTTTCGCCACGCCCAGGCTGCCCGCCCCGGCGATGACCAGCGTGTTTTGTTCGCTGTTGACGAAGACGGTCTGGTCGACCGACGCGGGCGCGATGAGTGCTGTCAGCCGGGGTGGTTCCGTTGGGTCTGATGGGCCGTTAATGACTGCCCCGTCACCGACTTTGGCTAAGACGTCACTGACGAAGATCAGCGGCACCCATGAGGCCGCGACGGTCACCGTATTGGCCAGCGCCCCACTGGCGCCGAAGGTAAAGATGCGGTCCTGAGCGGTTGCTTCGACAATGACGCCTGCGTGATCGCCGATCGGGTCCGCATTCGCCAGCGCGGTGACTGAGGCGTTCTCGCCGATCGACGCTTCGACGTCGCGGAAGACCATCGTGCTCGCCAGCGTCGCCCCGAAGCCGGCGCTCGTCGAACTTGTCGTGTCACCAGTGGTCCCGGGAACGGTCGCGGGCACGAAGGTACTGCCGCCGCTACCCCCGGATCCGCCGCCGCTGGGATCGTCCTGCCCGCCGAGGTCTGCAATCGCGAGGCCGCCTCCGACGGTGATCGCCAGTGTCGCATCGCGGGCATCGACTTCGACGTTTCCGCCGGCGAGGACCCGAGCATTGTTACCGATGCGGGCAACCGCTTCACTGTCGACGAACTGGATGGAACCGGTCCCGGTCAATCCGAACTCGGCCGTGCTGACCGCGAGGCTCGCGGCGAGGGCGAACATCTCCTGCACGTTCTCAGCCGTCACATGAACGCTGCCCGCGGCTTCGATATCGGCGTTCGCCCCGATCGTCGCTTCGACGTCATTGTCGACGACGGCGATCTCCAGCGAGGACCCAATGCCGACGCTCTCGGCGATCCCGACCGCCCCGGCGACCGACAGGAGCAGCACCTCGTTCGAACCGTCCACGTCGACGTCCCCGGTCGCGGTGACCTGCACGCCGTCACCGATGCGGGCGGTCGTCTCATTGAAGACGAAGTGAATGTTCGCCGACCCCGCCACGCCGGCGCTCAGCGAGCTGTCATCGTTGTTCGTGCCGGTTCCTGCGCCCGCAGTTCCGCCGGTCGTGCTGCCGGTTGAACTACCATCATCGCCGGAAGTGTTGCCTGTGCTTGTCGTGGCCCCGCCGCCGCCGGCGGTGACGGTCAGATGCAGGTCGCGCGACGCGGCGTCGACATTCGTGTTGTGAGACCAGACCGTCGCGTCGGCGATCTCGGCACGTGTCGAGCGCTGGACGAGTCCGAAGGCGGCCGAGCCGGCGATCCCGGCTCCCTTCTGTTGCCCGCCGACCGCGATCGCCAAGGTCGTCCCGACGAGAGTCGAGTTTCCGTTAGCGACCACGTTGACATCGCCAGCAAGGTCACCGTCGGCATCCGAGCGAACGATGATGCCGTCGTCGATATAGGCCTCGATGTCATCGTTCAGCAGGTTGATGGCGACATCGCCGGAGATGCCGATCCCGACGGACCGGTTCTCGTTGCCACCCCCGTCCGAAGTCGGTGGACTCGTTTCGACGCCGATCTTCTCGCCGATCTTTCGGCCCACGCCGGTCTTATCGAGCAGCGACGCGACTTTACCGTCTTTCGCACCGGTCGTCTGATCTTTCAGGCTCGTGCCGCCGACCTGGCCCTGCTGGAGGCCGGAGTCTTTAACCAAGCTGCCGAGGCTGTTTCCCGCGTCGGCGTTCGTTTGATCTTTAAGTCCGGACTCGTTGAGCAGGTCGGCCAACCCGCCACCGGCCTGTTTTTTGGCCTGATCGTTGACCCGCTTGCCCTTCGCATTGGTTCCCGCGAGGGCCGCGTTAATCATCAATTGCGAGCCGTCAGCTTCGACTGAGACATCGTTGTCGGCCGTAATCGACCCGATCGTCGCCGGTCCCGAAACCGTGCTGTCGAGCGTGTCGGCGATCATCGCCCGCGAGGAAGTGTCGAACTCATTGATCGTCGCGGCCGCCCCGACAGCGAGCGTCTCCCCAGACTGCAAGACGAAGCTGAAGGCGGCAGTCTCCAACGTTGTATCGGCATTGACCAGAAGGTCGTTCCCGGCCGTCAGAACAACGGTCTCTTCGATGGATGCTCGAGAGTCGGCATCGATCTCTTGAACCGTAAATGTGCCGCCAATGGCAAAGGATGCGGACTGCCCCCCCGCCTGTGTCATGCTGATGGTCAGCACGTCGCTTTTCGCATCGACCCGTGCGTCTTGGCCCGCATCGATGCGGGCTTCGTCTTCAATTCGGGCGACGGCGGCATTGTTGTAAAACAGACCGTTGAAGGTCCCGCCCACGACGCCGTTGTCAGAGGAGGAACCGGTTGAGTTACCCCCCAATAGGCCCAGAAAGAAAGACTTTGCATTGGCCATGCCACCGACGTTGATCGTCGCGGCAGTGGCATCCGCATCGACGATCACATCGCGGCCGGCCGTTATCACGGCAGACTCGCCAATGTAAGCCGTCGCTTCGTTGTCAAGAAGTTGTACGCTCGCGGAACCTGAGATAGCGATCAGGCCGTCACTATTCTTCGATTTGGAACTCGCACTGGAGTTGACGATCGAAGTGGAAAATCCCGGGACTCCCAGCGACGGACTGGCAAAGGCCTTGAAGGGCGTAATGCCGGCGGCCAGATCGGCCAGTGTTCGGGCACCGTAAGTGATCTGTTCACTGACTTCGTTCGCGACGTTTTGAGCCGACGCGGCCGGCTCTGCGGCGTCGATGGCGGCGTCGAATTCCGGTGCATCGAAATTGAGGTTTTGGTACGTCGTAATGGCATCAAGCACGTCCTGCGACACCGTCGTCCGTAGCGGCACGACGGCGTCCGCCTCAACGATCACGTCCTGCCCGGCCGAGACGGTCGCGTTCGATCCGATGAACGCTTCGGCCTCATTGCTGTACCTCATGAACGAGACCGCGCCGCCAATCGACACCTTCGTCTGCGTTTTCGCCCCACCACTGGCCGATGAGGAGTGCCGGTCTTCGGCTAACGCGCGTACCGTGACATTGTCCGCGGCATCGATATCCGCCCCCGCATTAATGGAGGCCGTGGCGAAGTTTTCGCTGAATCCGAGTGCGACAGCGGCACCGATTGAGAGTACACCGCCGGCGGCCTCCAGATTCGCATTGGGGTCGCTAAGCTTTCCCTGAACAGCACCGGATGGTCCCGGCAGAATGATGTTGTCCCGCACGACGGCGGACGCGACCGTCCGGTTGTTCTTATTGAGCGAGCTCCCCTCGACCACGACCTCATTTGCGGTGACGTTGCCGCCCAGTTCGGCTTCGGCCGACGACTGAACGTCACTGACCGAAATGGCGAATCCGAACCCGAGATTCTTCTCCGGGTAGATGATCGTGCTGTTCGCTTCAACGCCGAAGTTGTTTTCAACTTGGGCGTCGACGAACAACGAGGTCGCATTAATTTCAGTGTTGTTGCCGACGGAAGCGATCGCTTCCGAGCGTCCTCGTCCGTAAGCGACGGCGGCGGAGGGGGCCGGAAGCTTCTGCGGAAGCTGTTTCGTCAGTGTCCCGACTGGGGTCGCCGTGGCGAGATCGCCGATTTTTCCCCTGGCCTTGGTCCCCGTCAGCAACCCCGAGGCGACCCTCATGCTGATGGCCAGCGCGTTGTCGACGGTCGAATCAACGTTAACCAGGTTCCCGGCAGTAACTGACGTGCTGCCGGTCAGTCGAGTCTTTGCCGTTGCTTCCGATTGGCCGAAGCCAGCCGCGACGGGGAACTGGTTCGTCCCGCCCAAACCGGTCAGCGGGACGCTTGGCAACTTGAGGGCGGGAGCCATGAGCGTCGTCGCGGAGTTCGCGGCGGAGTTGATCTGGATGTTGTTGTCCGCAACCAGTTCGACGCCATCCAGGCGGATCGTGCTCGAGGCTTCGGTCAGCACCGCCTTCGCCGCGCCGAGGAGGGAGTCCAATTGCTCGAAGCGTTGGTTGACCTCGACGAGAACGTCGGGGAGGTCGATTGAGAAGAATTGGTTCGTGATGATCCCGTTGCGATCACGCAGGACCAGCGGGATCTGCTCATCGGTCAGGTCGGTGAAGACCTCGGTCACAAGCGGGTTGGCGGTCACGCTAACGCCGCTCTGCGAACTGCCGACGAAGTTACCCGTGTCGAACAGGATCAGTTCGGTTTCGGTCACCTCCTGCACGGCGTAGAAGCCGTCGCTGCTGACGGTGCCCTCGACGGTGATGAACTGCCCGGCCTGGAACCCGTCGTCGAGCCAACTGCCCGTCGGGCGGACGATGCGGTCGCCGTCCGGGTCGAATTGGAACGTCAGACTCGGATTACCGCTAACGGAAACCGGCGCGATGACCACGTCCAGCACCTCGCCCGACGAGGTCAGCACAATCGTCTGCTCGTCGTCGAAGCCAGCGATGATGTATTCGCCGTCACTCTCGCCGAAGTTGTCCAGAATGATCGTTTGCCCGACCTGAAACCCGTCGTCGAGCCAGCTACCGGCCGAGCGGACGATGCGGTCATTTCCGTCGAAGTCCGGGGTGAGCGTGACCGTGGGTGTGCCGGAGATTTCAGCCACAGTCTGCGAGACCGCAACACCGGTGCGAAGTTCATCCACAACCGCGTCGACCGAACGCAGCACGAGTGTTTCGTTCTTGACGTCGAGCAGCGTGTAGGTCCCGTCGTTATTGAGCGAGCCGACGACACTAATACGCATTCCGGGTGTGAACCCATCCTGCAGCCAACTCCCGGTCGTCGACGGGCGACTGATCGTATCGGGCGTCGACAGGTCGGCCGCACTGCTCACTTCGGCCGTCAATTCGCCGGAAGTTGCCAGTGTCAGCACGCCAGCCGTTGCGGACGTGATCTCGTAGTAGCCGTCATTTCCGGTCGACCCGGAGACGGCGACGAAGTCGCCGACTTCAAAGTTCTCATCTAGCCAACTCCCGGCCCCACGTGTGATCGTATCGCCGGAAGGATTGCTGGCGAACGTCAATTCCGCGCGGATCGAGACGGTCACGCCGCTGGCGTTCTCGTCCGCGAGTATCTCACTCGCGTCGAGCTCGAGGACGTCATCGGTAACCGACACCACGCGGTAAGTGCCGTTGTTGCTGGCCGTACCGCTGACCGTGATCGTCTGGCCGGCCCGGAAGCCATCGGTGATCCAACTCCCGGTCGCCCTCGTGATTTGATCCGCTGACGGATCGGCATCGGAGAAGGTCAGATCGAGGCCCGACGTGGCCGCGTCCGCATTCGTGTAGGTGTGATTCGGGTCGTCGAAGGTCAGTTGGGTCGTTGCGGGTTCGCTCAGATGAGCGAAGAAGTTTTCGTAGATGATATTCGCGGCATTCGGATCAATATCGATATCCGCGAACTTGCTGGTTTCTGCGAGGCTGCGGATCGTGATGTTTTCCGCGAACCACTCGCCTGTGCCGACCTGAATCTCGGCGGTGGCCTCACGATCTTTAAACAGCGGCGTGACAGCCGCGAGCGTCCGCTCAAGGCTCGCTGACGCGTCAACAATGATATTCCCGCCCGTGAAGAAGCCGTCCGCTTGGGCATACAACGAAACATCGTCGTTGAAGATCGCTTTGGGTGCGATGATCGTGATGTCGCCGGAGTTGCCGACAGAGGCTCCACCCGGCGCTGCGTCCCGGGTGCTGAACGTCGTCCCGGAGTTGGCGACGAACTCTTCGGTAATGATTTCGAGGTCGCCACCCTGCGTGCGAATCGAACCGGAAATTTCCAGACGCTCGTCGCCGAGGATTCGCAGGATGCCCGCGCCGCCATCCACGTCGAGTTCGATCAGACCATTTGGGATTTTGAGATCGTCCCGGATATCGAGGACGTCGTCCCCGTCGAACCCTTCGAAGATGATCGTGTCGATCGACTGGAATGTTCCCGCACCGGCGGTCCCGAAGACCTCGACCTCACCGGTGTCTTCGTCAACGCGGATACCGACGTCGTCATTCCCGTTGTCCCCTTCGATCGTGAGGACGCTGCCGTTTTGGGTCAGATCCAGTGAGTGGGCGTATCCGATGAACCGACCGGCGAAGTCGGTCGAGGCAGCTCCGATCTCTCCGGTGTGAACTTCGAGTTCCCAGTTACCACCGAGGTCGCTGCTTCCGGTCAGGTCATTCGAGGCGGCGACATCGGCGCCGGTCAGTTGCGCTAGGTCCTGAACAAAGCCAACGCCTGCTTCTCCATCGGCGAGATCGCAGCCGTAAAGGAGGATGTCGGCCCCTTCGCCGAGGGCATCGCCCCAGCCAGCGATCTCGTCGGCATAGTTGCCCAGCGTGTCGGCGTCGAGCAGCGTGCTGCCGAGGCTCAGCCGGCCCTCGTTGCCATGGGAGAGGATGTGTACCTCCTCCAAGTCGAAATAACCGCTGAGAATTTCGCCGATTTGTTCGATGCCGTCCCGCGAACCATCGAGCAGGTAGACATCGACCGGAGCGTCATCTTCGGTAACCGAGGCGATTAGATCTTCGTGATCGGCCAAAGCCGAATCGACGAACACGATCCGGCGAGTCTGCTGATGTCCGGGCTGAGCGTTGAGCTCTTCGGTGGGAGCGTCGAACTCGTCTGCGGCTTCGGCGCCGTCGTCACCCGAATTCTCGGCAGAGGATTCTTCGGCGAGCAATGCGGGAGCCGATTCGAAAATCCCCCCGCCGAAATCATCGGCGGCCGCCGCGTCCGGCGCGAACACGACGCCATCTCCGGCGAGCATCGTTCGATCTTCGAGGACATCGAACGCGAGCGGGATATCATCGCGGCGGCGGCGTGGTCGCGTTGAGCCTTCGGATTCCGTCGCGGACCGACTGCGCCTGAATAGGTGAAGGGGGTTCATGCAGACTCGAGTCGATCGCGGAGATTAAACAGCGAGACCGATCAGGAGATGTCTCGTAGACAACGGTCCCGTAGTGACGCTGATTAAAGTCTTCGCTACCCCCGGAGTCCACCCCCTTTACAACTTAGTAAGGATAAAGTTTTTCTGGTCGACGAATGATCGAGTCAGTCGACCATAGATTGCCCAATGGACAATAGTTCTTGAGCCCGAAAACTGGGGCAAGAGATCAGTTGTTCGAGCAAGCGGAAGAGCCCGCGACGAGCAAACAACTTGGGCTGCGAGGCGGCCTACCGGAAAAAGGCAACGCCGCCAACCACGGTACCGGCTTCGAGCAATGCCCCGCGGGCGCTCAGCGGCAGGTGCTTTCGGACCGGCGGGTTGTAGCTGCCGGGGCGCCCGAGACCGAGTTGGTATTGCCGGTCCCACGGCAGATCGACTCCGATCTGGTAGGGAAGCAGAGCCGCGTCATAGCCGAACCGAAGTCCGGAGGCGATCGGCTGCAAAACCGGGCCATAGCTCCAGCCATACCGTTCCAGGCTCACGTCCCGGAAGTAAAGCGGTTCATGGTACAGCCCCGACGGCGCCCACTGGTACATCAGCGAGACCCGCTCGCGTTCTGCAGGCATTAGCAACGGGGATCGACTTTGGAAGCGATCCTCCGGCAGCTCGAGGGCGTTCTGCCCGGCCGTCGCTCCGATGCTGCCGATCGGCTTCAGCAACTCTTCGAAGGTCAGCACGGCCGGGCTGTCGTCGATCTCGACGGTCTCTCGCTTCTGTCCGGCCTCGGCTTCGCTCCCTGCGGACGGTTTGAGACTCGCTTCATAGCGCGACGATGTCTCGATTGCTGAGTTCGGTTGCCCGGCAGTTTCGGCGGAGGCAACGCGTGGTGCAACGGGAAAGTATGCCTCGCCAGCTTGGCATTGCTGAGAGAGTCCGAAGATGGCGGCCGCGAACGCGACGAGGCATCCTAGCCCATTGAAATACGTAGGCATCCGTGTACCACTTCCGTCAGTGTGGCCGAAACTCGGCTAAAAATGAGGGTCTTTCAAACTATCGGCTGGTGTGGAAACCGAACGGAAGGTTCCCCGACTCCGTACCATTACATCGGATCAGTAAGCCATTCCGATAGTTCAGATCGTGACGGTTCGCCGATTAATTGCGATCTTTCTTCTTTTCCGCTCGCCGGGTTCACTCCCGCTCAACTCCGCTGACGGCCGAAAAGGACGAAGCGGCATCCCAAAATGCCGGTCGACTGAAATTGAAACAATTAGTGGGCAACGGAATGGATTCCAAGCCACGAAGAGGGAGTCGGCACGCCCGCTTCCTATATGCGCACGCCGCAAGCTGCTTGATCGCGACTTTCGTCGGATGTCAGGCAACTCAGTGGGGGAAATCCGGCCCGACCGTTGCGCCGTGTGATCAATCCGGCTCGGCATCGGTCGAGTGCTGCGATACGGAAGCTTCTGCCTCCTCGATCGACGCAGAGTGCTTAACGTCGACTGTTTGCGAGGATAGGTCGGGGAAACTCGGCCACGGTCAGGGGCGGGGGATCGTGAGAACATCGCTCGCGATCGAGAATCCGGCCGAGACTGCCGCCTGCCGACGGCACTCCGAGGCACTGGCCAGCGCGGCTCCCCGATGCTTGGACGATCCCGAAGGCCGCGAGACGGAGTATTGGGACATCTCCCTGGCGGAGGTCCTCGCCATTGCGCTGCAAAACGGCGAAACCATGAAATCCGCCGGCGTTAGCGTGCTCGCTGCGCCCGAGTCCGTTGGTACCGTGTTCGACCCCGCAATTACCGAAGCCGATCCCCTCTTCGGTGTCGAGGGATCACTCAGCGAATTCGATACAACGCTCACCAAGAGTCTGACCTACAACTACAACGACCGGACGGTCAACAACATCACGCTCGGTGGCGGGACGCGAGACATCCGCCAGGAGCTGACCAATTTTTCGGTTGAACTTAGTAAAACCGCGGCGACGGGAACACAATTCAACCTGCGCAATATCACGATTCTCGACGCGAGCAACCAGCCCGGAAATCTCTTCGGAGGGGCGTGGGACACGATCTACGAGGCGGAAGTTCGTCAACCACTGCTTCAAGGCGCCGGGGTGGACTTCAATCGGATCGCAGGTCCGAATGCTCAGCCCGGCTTCTTCTTTTCGAACGGGGTCTTGATCGCCCGCACCAACACGGACATCAGCACCGCAGAATTTGAAACGGACGTTAAAGACTTTGTCAGCGAAGTCGAAGACGCGTATTGGGACCTTTACCTCGCGTACCGAACTCTCGATTCCTGGCGAATGGCACGCGAGGCGGCTCGTCAGACATGGGTCGACATCAAGGCCCAGCGGGGATTACCCGGAGGAACGGCCGATCGCGAAGCCCGCGCTCGCGTGCAGTACTTCGTGCTGCAAAACCTCGTCCAAGACGCCCTCAGCGGACGCGCGGATGCACCAGGTGGCGTATACCGCTCAGAACGCCGCCTGCGCCGTCTGATGAATCTTCCGCATAGCGACGGCCTGTTGCTTCGGCCCCGCGAAGAACCGATCGATAATTCGATCGAGTACGACTGGGACTTCGCGCTCAGTGAGGCGCTCTCGCGTCGTCCGGAAATCCGGCGACAAAAGTGGACCGTCAAGCGGGACGAGTTACTCTTGGAGGGGTCGAAGAACTTCACGCTACCCCGACTCGATATCGTCGGTTTGAGCCGAGCACGCGGCTTCGGCCCCACGCTCGCGGGCGACGGGTCTGCTGCTCAAGACGTCATGGACGGCGGCCACCAGGAATGGCAGGTTGGTGCGGAAATGACGATCCCTATCGGTTTTCGACAGGCCCACGCCGGTGTGCGATATGCCGAACTGCAATTAATGCGGGATCGGGCAATTCTCCGGGATCAGGAATTACAAATCGCAAACGATTTGGCCGACGCGATTTCCGAGGTCTCTCGGGCCCATGCTGCGATTCGGACAAACTACAACCGGCTCGAAGCCGCGCGGGAGCGACTCACCGCCGCCCAGGAAGTCTATGAGGTCGACAAGGTTTCGATCGACCTCGTTCTGGACGGTCAACAGGCGTTGGCCCAAGCGATGAATGCCTACTACGCGTCGCTCGTCGCGCATGAAATTGCCATCAAAAATGTTTCAGCAGAGGCGGGGACGCTACTGAGCGATCGGGGCATTTACATGGGCGAAGGGCCTTGGTCACACTGTGCTCAGGTCAGCGCGCGAGAATTGGAAGATCGTCAGCGTGAGACTTGGGCGCACTGCAAAGAGAACGAGCCGGGCTTTATCAGTTCCGGTCGCGTGAGCCAGTTCGGCGCAGTGCTCGGGTTCCCGGCCGATGGCTCGAATGATCACCCGGGGACCTTCACGCAGCCGCCACCGATGCCGTCGTCACCCGAATTTGATCCACCAGCGGCTCCGCCGACGCCCGCCGACCCGGATTTCTCGGACGACGTGCCCGACGACGAACAACCGCGGGCGGAACATCAAGGCATCGATGCAATTCAGTTCTCGCAGGCGGTCGAGGATCCGTTCACGCCGAAGTGGTAGGCAGTCAGCTTGTGGTAGGCAGTCAGTTTGCTGACAAGTCGGCTGAATCAAAGGCACCTCGAACGACTCACTCCATCTCCGGCAGTATCGTGAGTTGGCCGCGAACTCCCGGTCGGAGCAATCCTTCAGGATTCTCGACCTCGGCCCAGACTCGGACCTTCCCGCTGACGGGTTGCACCTCCGGGCTGACAAATGTGATAACGCCGTTGAACTCGACGTCTCGTTGACCGGATGGCAACCGGACCGCCAATCGAGTCGAGCGGCCCAGTAATCCTGAGCCGTAGCGGGATGCGTTGAGGCTGACCTCGACCCTGAGCCGATCGGTTCGGATCAGGCGGACCAGCGGGTCGCCCTCGGTGAGCCACTCTCCGGCTTCGGCATAAATCTCGACGATTGTCCCATTGATTGGTGCGACGATCTCATGCAATCCGACTTGGGCCTGGGCCGCCTCCACAAGCCGCTCCTTGTGCCGCGTCGTTAAATCGGCAACGCGGAGATCACGATCAGCCTGCTCAATTGAAAGCTCTGCCCGGTCTGCGACCAGCTTGAGGCGGTCGAGTTCCGTTTTGGAGATACTGCCCGGAGCCCGTCGCGTCGCGCGTTCCGAAAGAGCCAACTCCGACTCCGCTACGGCCAACGATTTCGCTGCAAATCGCTTGTCGACGTCGTCCGCGGCCTTTTCCTCAGCGATACGCAGTTCGAGGCGGGCTAGTTCGACATCGATCCGTGCCACGGTATCTTGGAGTCGGCCGAGTTGTTGGCCGGCTTCTACGGTGTCTCCTTCCTGGACGCCCAAGAGTTCCAACCGGCCCGCCTTCGACGCCGAAACTTTGACGTCTGAGATCAGCCGCACGAGCGCGTCTTCGATGACGACCGCCTCATCTTGGGCAGACGCGAGGGATGTCGCTGCCGAGGCAAATAGAAGAATGATGGCGAGATGCGCAATCGCTAACTTCAGGCTCATAACGCGAAATCTTCGACAGGTTTGAGGCGTATCAATTGTATTTGGGTCACGCCCGTTAGTGTGATGGCAGCAAGTCAGATAATCTTCCACTCAGAATTGATACAAGTCTACCCGGCAAGGCCGCTCGGGGAATCGCGGTCCATCCGCGGGAGAGTCGGTGATGTCACAGGTGTCAAACAATACCGTCACGACGGCGATCGACGAGATCGCCGAGCTGGCTTCGACCGACATCGAACCGACCCCGTTTTATCAAGAGTTGATCGGGCGATTGGCTTCTGTCCTCCCGACCACTTTCGCTTGCGCGTGGGATGATTCGGGTGACGCGCTGCGCGTGATCTGCAGTACCGGCGGCAAGAGCGAGGCACTGTCCGACGGCGAGCCGCGAGCCGCGACGTGGAATGAGCTTTTGACGGAAGTAAGGACGGCAGGCGGAGTCCGAATCTTCCCGCCCGGCGCCGAAGCATTCGGTCGCACGATTAACCCCAGTGACGAACAGATCATACTCGCCGCCGCTGGCGAGGCAGGAGACGGAGCGGCTTTAATTGAACTTCGATTGTCACAGGACGCGGACGCGACGACCCTTGAGCGAACTGTGGAAGTGTTGGAGATCGCCGGGGAACTCGCAGCGTCCTACCACCGCCACCGGGAATTAAGTCGCCTGAGAGCAATCGGGGGCCAATGGGGCCAGCGTGAGGACTTTTCCTGTTCCGTCCACCGCAGTCTGAATCTCGTCGATGTCGCGTATGTGATCGCCAACGACGGACGCCGACTGATTGGTTGTGACCGTTTGACAGTCGTCGGAAAAGTTCGCGGAGGATTTCATGTGCTGGCCGTCAGCGGTTTAGAAACCGTCAATTCTCGGGCCAACGTCATCCGCCGCCTACGTCAGCTTGCAAAATTGGTACTGCCGACAGCCTCTCCGGTTAATTATCCGGAAGACCTTAATAGTTTGCCGGCACGTCACCGAGACGCAATGCTTGCCGCGATCGACGAATCGCACGCCAGGCGGTTGCGAGTCGTCCCGTTGATGGTGGAACCAAGCGACGATGAGACAGTCAACGTTCGCAACACCGATCCTAAATTGGTTGGCGGGCTTATCATAGAGCAGTTCAATGCCGAACCTGTACTCGACGACCCGATCGAGGCCGTCGCGCGGCACAGCGCCGTAGCGATCGAAAATGCTCGAGAACATTGCCAGATTTTCTTAAGGCCATTATGGTCCGCCGTGGGTCGTGCCGGAGCGCTCTTCCAAGCACGCCTGTTCCCGAAGACTGCGTTGGCAATCTTGTTTCTGGTCACCTTAGTGGGAGCATTAATAATCATTCCGGCTGATTTTACGCTCTCGGCTGAAGGAACTCTCCAAGCTCAAAATCGGAGACAGGTCTTTGCGTCGGAGTCCGGGGTCGTGACTGAGATGTTCGTCCGTCATGGCGACCCGGTTGAAGTCGGATCACCGCTGTTAAAGTTGCGGAGTACCGAACTCGAGTTGGAGCTCGAAGAGGTAACAGGCGAATTTCAAACGACGACGAAGAAAATCGTCTCTGTCGGAGCTTCCCGAGCCGATGCCGATGCTGGCGAGCTGACCCGTTCCGAATTAAACAGACTCGTGGCCGAAGAAGAGGAACTTGCGGTCTGGCTGGAAAGTTTGAAGGAGCAGAAGGGGCTTCTTCAGTCTCGTCGCGAGCGTCTTTTGCTGACGAGTCCGATCACGGGTGTCGTGGTTACGACCGATGTGGAAGAACTGCTTGACGGTCGGCCCGTGAATCGGGGTGAGGCATTGCTCAAGGTCGCCGACGTGACGGGTAGTTGGGGACTCGAACTCCATGTCCCCGACAAGCACGTCGGTCAATTGCTTGAATCTGGAAAGCGTGCGGACGAGCCGCTTGAGGTCGAGTACATCTTGGCGACGGCTCCCGAGACGACCTATCGCGGCCGTATTGCTCGCGTGGCCCGGGCGACGACTCCCGATGCGAATGAGACCAACTACGGCCTCAAGGTCTGGGTCGACGTTAAGGAAGATAAGCTCAGCCGACTACGACCGGGGGCCCGCGTTGTCGCCCGCATTCACTGTGGCAAGCGGTCGCTTGGCTACGTTTGGTTCCACGAATTAATTGCGTTTCTCTCTCTCCAGTCGTTTCGCCTTTTCTAAAAAACTTAAGCCCGGCCGAAGTCCATCTTGGCTCTCCTGCCGATAGGCACCCTGTCATGTCGATGAGTTTCACGACAGTAGAGGATCGTCCCGTTCCGTTGCGAATGCGGCCGGACCTGACTTGGCAGCGGCAGACGCAGCAGGGGCTCGCCTGGTATATTATTAAAGATCCGGCGGCGCTAAAATATCTTAGGCTGCGTGAAGAGCAGTTCGCAGCCCTTCAGATGTTAGATGGCAAGAACTCGCTTGGCGAAATCGTATCGTCGCTGCGTTCCCGATTTCCGGCTGTCGCGATCTCATCGTCGCGGCTCCAGGCGATGTTTACAGCATTCTATCAATCGGGACTCATTCTTTCTGAAGGAGACGGACAGGCGACTGGGCTTTTAGATCGGTCGCGTAAGAAGCGTCGGCGACAGGTCGGTACGAAGTTTCTCAGCCTGCTCTGGATTAAATTTCCGGGTGTCGATCCCGATCCATTTCTTAATTGGCTGGTCCCACGAACCGGTTGGCTGTTTTCGTTTCCTGCAGTTGTCGTCGGGCTGGCTTCAATTGTCGCCGCGCTTCTGCTGATTGCTGTTCAATTCGACCAGTTTCTTGGCAAACTAGCCGGTTTCCAAAGTGTCTTCGCCGGAGGAAACTTTGCGTGGGTGATGGTTGCGTTGGCTCTCACAAAGTGTGCCCATGAATTAGGACATGCGGTCGCCTGCAAGCGATTCGGCTGCGAATGTCACCAAATCGGGCTGCTGCTGCTCGTATTCACACCCTGTCTGTACTGCGACACGTCAGACTCGTGGATGCTTCGAAGCAAATGGCAACGGGCCGCCGTCGGCGCTGCCGGAATGTATGTTGAACTCGTCATTGCAGCGATTTGTACGTTCATCTGGTGGAATACAAGCCCGGGTCTGCTTCATTATTTGTGTCTAAGTACAATGGCCGTCGGGTCAGTCTCGACCTTAGTATTTAATGCGAATCCACTTCTCCGATATGACGGGTACTATATTCTCTCGGACTTGATCGAAGTTCCGAACCTCAGCGGCAAGGCGAGATCGGCGATCGTCGGACTCGCCGAACGTTGGTTTTTCGGAAAAGAGGCATCATCGCCCACGAGTCACCCCACGCAGTATTCCATTGTCTTCGCACTCTATGCCGTCGCGGCACCGATTTACCGCTGGTTCGTTATGCTCGTGCTGTGCTGGCTCGTTGTGGAGGTCTTAGCTCCTTACGGATTGCGACCTATCGCTTATGGACTGATCTTGAGTTCGCTGGGTGGGATGGTGCTGGTGCCTTTGTACCGCATGGCGAAGTATCTGCTCACTCCGGGAAGGCTTGAACGAATGAAAAAGGCGCGGCTGGCGATTTTTGTCTTAGGCCTGCTCATTGCGGTGGCGGTGATCGCCGTGGTCCCAGTTCCACGATATGTGTCGGCAATTGTGGTCACGAGGCCCTGCAACGCCGAACGCATTTACGTCAGCGTGCCGGGGCATCTTGCAGAAATACATGTCCGCCCGGGAGATCAAGTCGAAGCAGGTGAATCTCTGGCTCGCCTGGAGGATTCACACATGCAAGTTCTGATGGCTCAAAGCCGAGGCCGTCACCGACGATTGCAGGAACAGCTAAGGCTGCTTCAGCGACAAGCGACCGAGAATCGCACCGCCGCCGAACGTCTTCCGGAACTTCGCGAGGCCATGGCGGCGTCACAAGCGCGGCTCGATCAGCTTGAGTCGGAGCAGGAGCAACTTCGACTTGTATCGCACGTTGAAGGGACGGTGTTTCCGCCCCCGCCCAAGATTCGCCCCGATCGCGGTGACAGACAACTCGTCGGCTACGAAGGTACGCCGTTCGATACAGAAAATCGAAGTGCGTGGCTCAATAGCGGCGACACGTTCTGTCTCGTCGGAGAATCACGAAAGATTGAAGCCGTCTTGTTGATCGACCAAACAGAGATTGATCGAGTTCGCGTGGGGCAGAACGTCCGCATCCGCTTCACTGCTCTTTCGAGCCGAACCTGGACGAGCATCATTGATAGCGTCGGGACCGACCGCGTCGAGGTTGCGCCGCCCGAGGTCGCCCTGAGAACCGGTGGCGTACTGGCCACAGAACGCAATCGCTCCGGGATTGAGCAGCCAGTCGATACGATCTATGAGGTGCGAGCGCTGATTGAGACTTCAGCCGACGGCGTTCCGCCGGGGTTGCATGGTTATGCGCGAATTCTCGTCGGCTGGGAACCGCTCGGAGAAACGGCTTGGGAACGCCTTGTTGAATTGTTCCGTTTGAGTTGACGCGCGAGCAGTCGGGCAAGATCCGCGATGCCATTAAGTTTTCAATACACCGACCTCCGTTTGGTCGAGCGCATCCGGCGCGACGGCCGACGCTTGGCGGCTTTGTCTCCGTCCGCGTTCGCAGACGAAGCGCGAGAACTCAAATGGTCGATTCGTGCTGGAGCATCGCAGTCGCAACTAATGCAGAGAGGGTTTGCGCTTGGCTTTGCGGCAAGTCACCGAGTATTCGGCTACGAGCACTATCCGGTGCAATTGCTCGGAGCGATCGGCCTGTTTCGTTCTCGTATCGTAGAAATGCAAACCGGCGAGGGGAAAACGCTTACCGCCGTGCTGCCAGTTCTTTTAAAAGCGATGAAGGGGCAGGGTGTTCATGTCGTGACTGCAAACGAATATCTTGCCCGGAGGGACGCCGAAACGATGGCGCCTGTTTATCAACTCTGTGAATTATCGACCGGATGTATCGTACCCGGTCTCTCTGACGACGACCGCCGCACGCAATATCAACGTGATATCACTTACGCGACTGCTTCTGAACTCGGATTCGACTTCCTGCGTGACAGGCTTAAGAAGCGGGCCGATCCGTTCCGCTTTAGTGAAAGTCGCAGTGGTAACTCAATTAAAGCCGCAGGCGTGCAACGTGGTCAACACTTCGCCCTGATCGACGAGGCCGATAGTATCCTCATCGACGAAGCCCGCACTCCATTAATCATCGGCGTTGAAAAGCGACTCGGAGAGCGAATGCCGATTCTCTATTCATGGTGCCGCGATGTCGTCGAAAGGTTGGAGCCCGGGCAAGACTTTCGGGTGAATTCGCGACATCGTCGCGTCGACCTGACCCCCGCTGGTTGCGCTTCACTCAACGCAATCGAAAAACCGGTCGACCTGAATGAGTTCGACGGTGACGCCCTGTTTACTGCGGTCGAAAAGGCGTTGGCGGCAAGGCACTTGTTTGTCTCCGGACGCGATTACCTCGTGTCGGCGGACGAGGTCGCAATTATCGATGAGGGTACCGGAAGGAAGCTCGCCGGTCGGAAATGGCAGGCGGGACTGCACCAAGCGATCGAAGCTAAAGAGAACTTGCCGTTATCATCGCCAACCGGCGTGGCCGCCACGATGACAATACAAACTCTGTTTCGCAGCTACACGGATTTCGCTGGCATGACCGGAACAGCCACTCCGGTCCGTCGTGAATTACAGAAAATCTATCGACGCCGTGTGGTCGTTATTCCGACGAATCGCCCTGTCTGTCGATCACGCATTGCTCCTCGCTTGTTCGTGTCGTTCGAAGCCAAGCTGAATGCGTTGCTCACATCGGTCAGCGACATGATCGGCGCGGGGCGGGCGGTACTCATTGGGACCCCCTCCGTCGACGCATCCGAACAGGTTTCGAGCTGCTTAAAGGAGGCAGCGATCGAACACGCGGTGTTGAGCGCCCGGCATCATGAGGAAGAGGCTTCGATCGTGAGTCGTGCCGGTGAACCGGGTACCGTGACCGTCGCCACAAATATGGCCGGACGCGGAACAGATATTTTGCTCAGCGAACAGGTGCGGAGCAACGGAGGCCTGCATGTGATCGCCACGGAGATGCATTCGTCAGAGAGGATCGACCGGCAGTTGATCGGGCGAGCTGCTCGCCAAGGCGACCCGGGAAGTTTTCGGTTTCTTCTATCATTAGATGACGAATTATTGAGTGTGTTTCCACTTCAATATCGCTCAAAACTGAAACGAAGAGGCAATATACAGGCCACGGACGGTGAACTGCCGAGGTATTGGCTCCGCTACTTCCGACGCGCACAGCGAATTCGTGAAAGGTCAGGATCGACGGCCCGACGAAAACTCTTACATGACGAGCGTGCTCGACATCGACGACTTGTCGACGCCGGGCTTGATCCATTTCTCGACCGGTCCGACTCGGCCGAATAATCTGCCTGGCGTTTAATACGCTGCGGTGCGAAAGCACGCCTATTAGTCATACGAGTGATCCGGCGGGGGTTGTATACTGTAGGAGTGAAAGCGTACCTCAAACGGAAGAAGCACGCGGCTGCCTTCTTCACTTCGAGGTGCTTCAGGATTGCGTAGTCCAGCCACGCAGCCTCAAGAAAAATCGGCCAGGCACACTTCGTTGCAATCGCACGTTTGTGTCGACCCCATTAATCGTGCCACCCGCACGTGCTCGAACATGTGCAGGTGGACGAGCTCATCGTTCAGCTTCGATTGAAAGCTCTACTCTTACCTGTTTTCCAAAGGCTACCGGACTGCGACATATATAGCATGGGCTTTCAAGAAGTTTACCAATCTGTAGTAGCCCTTAAGGCGAACCTCGCTGGGTACGGCCAGTTCTTGATGCCTGTAGCGATATTGTTCGACCGGATGACGCTCAGCTCACCGTGCATCGCGAAAATCGCTGTCATCGTTTTAGTCACATCATCGCTCGCAATGCGCCGCGTAATCTTAAACAGGGACACTTTCATTTCTAATCGTCGCGGGCATTTGATCACTTCAGTATCATCCCTAATCTCGGCGGGCCAGAGGCCATGCCATAGCAACACACGTCTTTGCAACGTACGCCGCGTTGTTGATCCCGAGCGTTCTCGGTGCAAAAGTTCGATTAAAAATAGATTACCAGACCCAGTGCGTCTTGCATAAGTCTGATGCCTTCCGCGCGGTATCTAATGCAACATTTGGCGTTAGGTCGACAGTTGCAAGTTATACAGAAAGTACCTGAGAGCCAAAAAATCGGGGCCCGTCTCTCCCGCGATTGAGTGGAAAAAGCAGCGACGGTTGATGTCTCGACCGCCGCTGCATCGTAGCCACGATGGGACTGAAGCCATCGAATTCAGCTTCGCCGTCGTCGCCGCCTGCGTCTGCGGCGACTATGCCGCCCGTCATGCTGGCAAAGCCACAAAACGGTCCCTCCGATGACAGTGAGATAAAGTAGTTCTTCCACGTCGTCTCCAAAAAATGCGTGCGTATTGTGTTGGTGTCAGACGACTTGCTTCCGCGATCACTACGGAAATAGCGGCGTTTTTCGTTCGAGGTCGGCGATGTCCCAGTCGAGATAGGGGCCAGCCTGCTCGTTAAGGTCCGGGCCGAAGCCGCGGTGTTTAATAGTCTGGGCGGTATCGCCGGTCGCTCGGGCGACGGCACGATTGAGGTCATTGCACTTCATTGATCGGAACCTTTTCTGGAATTACGAAAGGCCGCCCCCTTCGGGAGCGGCCTGTGTGATTAAGTCGTTCGTTTTGGCTTCGCCACGCGGCTCAGCCGAACTACTTCATCAGCATTTAATAGGACAGCCGATGGAAAGTTCCGCGGCCGTTAAGTTCAGCGTCTGCTCCGGCTCCGTCGGGATGCCGCGCAGCCAGCGGACGTACTGGTGCAGCATTAAGCCCGCGGCGATGTGGGCGGTGTAGATCACCCCGCGGGACGTGCAGCTGCCGGCTTGAGCCTCGTCTTGGGTGAATAGCGTCGCTTCGTACCGCGGGTGATCGTCATGCGACGACACAGCGAGCACGCGGATCACTTCCGCCAGCATCCGACCATCACACCAGAAGCGGCAGCGGTCCTTAATGGCCTTCCAGATCGCCGACCGGGCCGAGATCGAGTCGACGCAGCAGAACACCGCTCGATGAACTTCCTGCCGACTGCGAAAGCGGTCGGCGATTCTCTGCACTTCGATCGAGGGGTCGATCTCACGGATCGCGTCCTGCACGGCATCGACCTTTAATCGGCCGACATCCTGCTGTCGGTACCCCTGCGTTGAGACGTTCGTCTCATCGACCGTGTCGAAGTCGATTAATTGCAGGGTCGGCACGCCGAGCGACGCCGCCTGAAGGGCAACCTGCCGGCCGATCGCTCCGACGCCGATCACCGTTACCGGCGAGTCAATAAGCCTCTCCTCGGGCACCAGCCCGCTCTGCCGCATTAAACGGCTTCTCATCCTCCCACCTCCAGTCCCAGTCGAAGTTCTGTTCGTCGAAGAATTCATCCCGGTCGACGAGGTCCGGGCCGCAGACCGTCTGCGGCTCAAGCACCGTGAGATTGGCATCCAGTTCAGCCTGCCACGACTCGTGATCGGTGCCCTCGAACGGATGATCGAAGGTCACGTCGGCCCCGAGGTCGAGCGAGAAGCCCGGCTCGTGGCCGAAGCGAAGCCGGCCGTAGCACCGTTCGTTCTCGGCGAGGATGAACATCGCCGCCCAGTCATCCCGGCCGAAGCAGCGGTCGAACGTCTGCTCATCCACGCCGCTCGGTGTCGGTGAACGACCCGGGTGCGTGTGAATCCAGACCCGTGCGAACTCGGCCGGGCTGCGACCGAGTTCGACCTGCTCGTCGAAGAAGTCGGCCACGCCGACATCGTCCATCGAGGTGAAGGCTGTCTCACCCGTCTGCGGCACGAGGACGATGTCCTCGACGCAGAGCGGGTCGTCAGCGGGCGTGATCCCGAAGCCACTGACCTCGACATCAACGGCTTCTCTTAAGAACAGCAGCTTTGCCCAGGCGTAAGGCGTGAATCTTAAAGCGGCCGCGGAGAGATCAATCGGAGCATCCCGTCTTATACCGGCACCTCCTCTCGAACCAGTACCGAGTCGGAAGCTTCAGCCGACTCAGCAGCATTCGCTTCCGCTTCCTCGGCCGCCTGCTCGGCGAGCTCTTCTTCGAGAGCCCTCCGGCAGTCCTTGCAGTAGCCCTCGCCGTCCTCCGCACAGCCGCGACAGAGACGTTCGCCACATTCGCCATCGCAGGAGGTCACACACGCCGCACAGTAAATGCCGTCGCAGTCGACGCAGCGTTCCCGGCAGCCATCACAGATCGTCGTGGAGCAGCCTTCGCAGCCCCACGCGTCCTCTTCATCGATGCCGCTGCCGCAGTCGCCGCAGCTGCATTCGGGACGGTCCCAGTCTTCGACCGAGACGTAGGGACTCGCCGAGTTGTAGGTCGCAAGCACGCTGCCCACGATCTGGAAGAAGTCGGCCAGGCGTCCTTCGGCAATCGCCTTCGCGATCGCCAACCGGGCGTCCCCTTCGCAGAGTGCCCCGTTCTGAACGTGCGGGTGATGGCAGTCGCTGTCACACGCGGCCGGATGCGGATCGAGAGCCTCGACAATGTAAGGCTGCGAACGGGCCAGCGACTTCCAACAGAACTTAACCCGGAACGGACCGAGATAGAGGCCTTCCAGTTCGACCGGTTCCGTCGTGACCGAGATGATGCATGAGCCGAAATCGATCTCGACTTCCGGGAAGTCGTGTTCGAGAGCCTTCAAGTCAAGGGCGATCTCGTACGGCGACATTAATCGCTGTCCCGCGAACTCCTCGTTGAGCTGCCGTCGCTGATCGTCAAGGACGTCGATCAGATTAATCAGTCGGCCTCGAAACTGCCGCCTGAGGCGGAGTGCCGCGAGCGGGTGCTTCAGCAATCGGGCTCGGTTACTTAATCGCAGCGAGTCACGGCACTCATCCCACATCCGCTCCGGCAATTCGACCGGGGCGTGCGCCTCGTGCCGCTGCCGGAGCCGTTCGTGCATCTTGAGAGCCGCTCGGGCGGCCTCTCTGGTCTCCATAGTTGGTCTCCTTAATGAAAGCAGCCGGGCCAACGGCATGCGTCGACCCGGCTGCGGTGGTTGGTGAAAGTGAGGGCGTCACGCCGCGTGAACAGCTCCTTCAATCTTGGTCGGCGTAATCGAGACGCGATCGCCCTCGGTCAGTTCCTGCTCCGCCGAAGCGGGAAGGCGATTGACACGGATGAGGTAGTCCCGCGGCGACCCGTGGGGAATGTGCTTGGCGAACAGCTGCGAGGTCGTGGTGCCATCAGCCACTTCGACCCAGTCCGCGAATCCGCCACCGTCGTTGTTAATCAGCATGATCTTCATAGGTTCGTTCCCTGGTTTAGAAATTGATGATGTTGTCAGTCAGCGCATGAAAAGAGCCGGCACACAAGCCAGCTCTGGATTCGTGAAGCGAGTCGTCGTTTCCGCTATAAACTCCGCTTCAAGAAGGCCTCCTTTCGGTTGGGGCCAGGGGTTCAAACGACTAATTCGCCCCATGGATATATGCCACAAAAATCGAATTAAGTCTTAGCAATAGGCGACCTGCCGGCTAAGTCGAAATGATTATTAAAACCTCCTTTCTATTCATCGATACGCGGCTCACTACTTCGATTCGCATAAGCCATCGGCATGGCCGATGTGCCGTCTCTCCCCGAAAAGTACGCAGTGCAGGTCTGGCACTAGCGGAGCGGGCGGCGAAAGAAACGTCGCCCTGCGAAACATCGAGCGGATTGCGGACACGCTCGGGCTCAACGCATCGGAACTGATGAAGAACTTCTGAATTCAGATGGAGCCGGGTTTCAGTACAGAGGCCACCAGCGGAGGTCGCCGCCGACTCGTGCGGCTGCCACGTCGGCCGAAGTGCAGTTTGTTCAGCGCGGGCATAGTTATCTCAGTTGCCGTAGCGAATCCGGCAGTGGCGCAAACGGTCTCACAGATCGGTGACGCCGATTTCTTCGAGTGCGCCTTTATTAAAGTTTGGGACATCGGCCACTGGTTCGTGAGGAACGTTCTCCTCCCTCCAAAACTTCAATGCCGACACGATCAGCGCGAGATGTTGTTTTGTGCGAAATGATTGCTCCTTTCCCCAGAATTCGATTCCAGTGAGACGGTTGTTGCGGCGTGAAGTACTCTCGCTTTCAGGTGTCCTGAGAATCCGAAAACTTCTACACGGTTTTCTATCTCTGCTCTCGCTTTTCGTCGGAAACCAACTTTCTTGCAATCGTTCGACCGAACAGCTGGAGGAGTTTCCCGACGGACCTTCCTGGAGCGGTAGTTTCAGAGTGAGGAATGTAATTTCCGGAAGTCTTCTTTGGATCGCGCATAAAAAATCCCCGGCTTTCGCCGGGGCTCCTGATCGTTAAGGGAATGAAATTGCAGTCTTTGGCGGCGGTTATCAATCGTCATCGGAATGGCGGAATTTGTACCGCCGATGCAGATGTCGCCTGAGCCTTGTACCGTCCGGAGGCTCCGTGAGTACCTGGTAGGGGTCGGCTAAACCAAGCTCCTGCATCTTCCGATGCAGCTTCTAAGCGTTCTTGACGGCGGGCTGAGTCACGTGCAGGCGCTTGGCGATATCACGTTCTTTCTGATTTTCTTCCGTCAATCGGATGACATCCTCGCGGATTACGACTGGTTGTGGCGGATCGAAAAGGTCCAGCTCAATCGGCACTGTGTAGGATTCCGCGGAGAGATCAAGCTTCGTTGCCAAACCAGGTACGATCTCCACAAGATGCAGCAAGCCCGTTAATCGAAGGCCGAGGCCGTTGCCGAGGCATTGGCGGACCGGCATGACCGTCGCATCAGGCAGCAAAGCAGACATGATCCGATGAAACTCGGGAGATGTTCGGTCGACCTCGTCGGCAAGGCGGCCGATCATCTGGTTCAATTCTTCCTCTGAGGGCAATGGTGGTAATGGCTGTCGTCTCCGATGGAGGTTATCAAGTTCAAGCTGAATTCGCCGCTCTTCGTTCTCCAATTGCGAGAGACGTCCAAGCAACGCGTTCGAGCCCCCGCTTTTAGCAACGGCTAAAGTTATATTGTCAATTTCTTTCGCAACCTCCGTGCGCTGCTTGTTGATCGCGGTCAGGCGATCGTTATCGGCTGCAAAGGCCTTTTGTAGCTCCAGTTCAATGGAGTTGCGGAGCTCGTCAATGAACGTCGCTTGGGAGCGTAGATGTCCGATGACGGCCGCGAGAACCTTTCGCGAAGTATCGAACCCGGAACAGGTCACTCCATTCCAGCAATGATGATCGCGAGCTCCTGAACACATGAAGCGATCGTTCTGCCCGTGGCCGCCATAGTAAAGAACCCGCCCGCAAATGCCGCACGACAGGCTTTGACCAGGCCTGACCGTCCGCTTTCGGGGCACGCCCTTACGGCTATCAGCGGCAGCCTTTCTGCCACGAGCGTAATGTGCGTTCCGTGCATCCACTGCTCGTATCACGAGGTCGTACCGATCGGGATCTATGATCACCAGATTCGGGCAGTCCCGCTGAAGAAGCGCTTCGGGAGGGGCCTTCACTGATATACGACGACCCGTTCGATTCTCACGCTTGGTTTCGCGACGGTTGCGTTCGCGGACCCCTTTGAGGATCGGGTTATGGATATTCTGGCCGAGAAGTGTTCCATCCCATTTCTTTTTCTTGACGTGCGGCCCCACCGGCACCTTTTCATCGTTCAACCAATCGGCGATCTCGGCATTCGAGTGTCCCTCCTCCAGCCGGCGAAACACTTCGTCCCAGACAGGGCGAGCCTCTGGAACTACCCAGCACTCTTCATCGTTGGCTCCAGGATGAGGCTTGCGATAGCCATAGGGTAAGCATTGGACGATTCCCCCCTTTTGGAATCGGCTCAAATGGGAACGCTTAATCCGTTTACTCGTATCCTTATTGTAGGACTCATGCCGAAGGGATGAGAACAATGAATTGATTTCCCAGCCTTCGTTCGCCGTGTCGACATTGTCATTCAGTGCGATCACGCGAGTGTCGGTATCTTGTGCATTTTCACAGATTGAATGTGCAAAGAATCGCCGGCAGATACGGCCGAGGTCTTCCACGATGACAAGGTCGCAGGTGGCAGACTCGACCAGTTCCATCAACTGAAGCTGCTCACGTGTTTCGAGAAGCTCGCCGCTACCTCGACTGCAAATCACTTGGAACTCGACGGCGCCGTCGTAGTTCTCGTCAACCCAGCTGCGATAGAGGGCCTCTTGGTCTTGCAGGCTCTTTGCGTCCTGATGTTCGGTGCTGATCCGGCAAACGCCGACAACGCGAAGAGTCTGCCCGTCTCGGGCAACCAGAGGCAAATTAGGATGGTACATGGGATTGAACTCCTAGAGCTTCAATCCCTCGCAGCCGACTTGTCCCACTGGGACATAAAAGACGGTCAATAGTGGATAACGGTGGTCAAGTTTGATATCGCACCGCTCGCCCTAACTCTTGCTGGCCCATGGGGTTTTCGCATTAAGTCCTTTGCGGGAAGCATGTTGCGAAAAGGCCTTCTGGAGAATCCTTCTCTCTCCGCTGGAAAGGCCGACTGCCTGAGCAGTCGGCCTTCTTCTTTGCGCTGGCAACTCTCTCAGATGAGGAGACAACCCGCGAAGGTTGTGCGGCGTTCGAGACCCTCCGCCGGAACCGGGAACGCGAATTTGGCGGGCCAGCGAAGTAGCGCACCGCGTTCCGCCGTCATCCTGCTAATATGCGGCCATGAAACGCCGCTGGATCATCTTGACCGGGCTGCTGCTGTTGTGGCCGATTCCGTACGTGCTGAGTGAGGGGGTTGCCTTTCGTTTGTGGGAAGACGCCGGGGCGACATGGGAGAAGCCGAGTCTATGGTCTGTCTATCGCCCATTAGGCGTGCTGGAGCCGTATTCACCACGATTTAGCCAACTGCGCACGTGGTTGAGAGCAGAGATCGTCATGTCGTGCCGTGACGAAGAGTATCGCCCGCCCTCCTGGGGCGGGCGCAATCCGAAGATCGTTCCCCCGAAAAGTCGTTGGGACTTTTACACGTACGACAGCAACACAGAACGGTCGGGAGACTACGGCCCGACACGAATTCCGGTCCCAAAAGAGATGGCGAAAATCATGAGCCGACCTCCCGTCGCCTACCGCTACCACGAAGATCCGCCCCTCCCGAACTTTTCAAATTAGGACACTACCCAAAACTCACCTATCGCAGAAACTAACTGTCTAATCGATTATGCGGGGTTGCGCTGTCGGGGGGGAACTGGGGGTCGGATCGTCAGCGGTGGTTGCGGGATCGGCGGGAATTGTGGTCGAGATTGCGGTGTGCGGGGACTTGCAACATTCTAATCTCAATGCGGTTGCGACGCGTCGGCGACCCTCTAAGTTCTTCGCGATTGCTTGACCCGGCGGCTGTGGGTTGTAGGTTTGATCTGCGGGGATGCACGAACTCCTGCGGCAGGAACTGATCAAACGTCGGCTTGACTTGGCCCGTTTAATCGTTGTGAGCCGCGAAGGTCGACCTCGGGAGCGTTCCCGGGTTAGCCGAGGGAGTCGATCCGCCCTGCTCGCACCCTGAGATCACGCTGCTGCGGAGCGCCTGTGTCGTCGTCGGATGAATTTAAAGAGCTGGTCCGTTCCCGGACCAGTATTGTCGAGGTGGTCGGTGATTCGGTCACGCTGTCGCCGCGGCGCGGTGGAGCCGAATATGTCGGGCTCTGTCCGTTTCACGACGACCACAATCCTTCGATGCACGTCTATCCCGATCGGCAAAGCTTTCGCTGCTGGGTGTGCGATGAGGGGGGCGACGTCTTCAGCTTCGTGATGAAGCATGACGGGCTCGACTTCCGCCAGACGCTCGAACAACTGGCTGAGCGAGCCGGGCTGGAGATGCCCAAGCGGTCGGCTGGCTACAGCAACAACTCGTCCGGGACCGGCTCCTCCGACAAGAATCGCCTGTTCGCTGCTGCGGCCTGGGCCGAGCGCGAGATGCATCAGTGCTTCCTGACCGGGGCTGAAGGCCGAATCGCCCGAGATTACTGCGCGGGCCGCGGCATCACGTCGGAGATGATCGACCGATTCAAGATCGGTTATCACCCCAATGATTGGTCGTGGCTGCTCGACCGGGCGAAGGGTAACTTCACACACGAGGAGCTATTCGCGGCCCGACTGGTGCGTGAAAAGAGCCAAGGGAACGGTTATCGGGATGATTTCGTCGGTCGGCTGATGTTTCCGATTCGCGACGAACGGGGGCGCGCCGTTGCATTTGGGGGACGTGTCCTGCCCGGTCAGGACTACGGTCCGGCCGGGGATGCAAAATATCTCAACAGCCCGGAAGGGGTTCTGTTCAAGAAGAGTCAACTCCTCTACGCACTCGATGCCGCTCGCGATGCGATTCGGGCATCTCGGCCGAAAACGGCGCTAGTGATGGAAGGCTACACGGACTGCATCGCGGCCCATCAGGCTGGCTATCAAAATGCGGTCGCACCGCTGGGCACCTCACTGACAGAGCAGCACGTTTCTGTGCTGAAACGTTTCGCCGAGCGGGTCGTGCTGGTCTTCGACGGAGACGACGCGGGGCTGAGTGCGGCCCATCGCGCTTTGGAAAAATTTCTAGCCCAGGATGTCGATCTTCGCATTCTCACGCTCCCTGAGGGACTAGACCCGGCCGATTTTCTTGCGAAAGATGATGTAGACAAGTCGTTTAAGTCGCTAATCGAACAAGCACCGGATGCATTGCAGTTCCGGCTCAACGAGGCGCGGCGAACTCACGGGCTGGATACCGCTCTCGGTCGGACACGCATCGCAGACGACGTGCTGTCGACGTTGGCGGCTGCCGGCAATCCCGACCCCGGTCGGGTGAACGGAATACTGAGCAAACTGTCTGATCTGTTGATGATCGGTGATGGCGAACTGCGAACCCAGTTATCACGGCTGCGAGGCAATCAGCCGACGCCGCGTGGTGGCTCGGGGCGACCTCATTTCGAAGCGAAAAGTTATTCGCGTCACGAACGCGTGGAGCGAGATTTGCTTGGCGCTGTGATGATGTTTCCGGAACACTTTGGTTACGTTGCCGGCGAGATCGGCAGCGATGATTTTCAGTCCGAGCCGATGGCTCGATTGTTTGACTATTGCCGCGATGTGTCGGAAATCCACGGCCCACCGGCGTACGATTTGCTGATCAGCAAAGCACAACCTGATCTCGTGAGTTTGATCGTTTCGATTGACTCTGAGATACGAACGAAGACACTGTCCGGCCCGACCGAACGGTCGACCCCCGGCAGTAATAACCCCCGCCCCGAGTTCCTGAGTCGCGCGGTCGAATTGATCAAGAGACGCCGACAGGACCAAACGTTTGAGCGATCCCGCGGGCAGATCGCGCAAAAACGGGCTGAAGACGGAGATGTTCTCGACGACCAGATGAAGCAACTGCTGCGTCGAGCACACGAAACGATTTCCGTCCGTCATGTCCGCAATTAATTGACCTACCCCTTGTTTGATGCCGAGCCTTTCCCTCGGAGGAGCCCGCGCGTGCACCGCCTTGACGACACACTTGACCAGCTCATCGACACTGCCAAAGAGCAGGGTTTTTTGACCTATACCCAGGTCAATGCCTACCTGCCCGATGAAGCATTGAATCCAGAAAAGCTCGATAACCTCCTGATGTGTTTGGAGGAACTCGAGATGGAAATCATGACCGAGCGGGAGGCCGGTCTCCCCGAAGAGGTCAAGAAAAAGAAGTCGACGCGCAAGCCGCGCGACCTCGCCGCCGAAGAGGCGACGCGAAAGATCGACGACCCCGTGCGGATGTATCTGACGCAGATGGGCGAAATCCCGCTGCTGACCCGCGAAGAGGAAATCTCGCTCGCCAAGAAGATCGAAGTCACCCGCAAGCGGTTCCGCCGGGCGCTCCTGGAGAGCGACTACGCGATGCAGACCGCGATCGACATTTTGAAGAAAGTACACAACTCGGAATTACCTTTTGACAGAACCATCAAGGTCAGCATGACCGAGGGACTGGAAAAAGAGCAGATTACCGGCCGGATGCCGCACAATCTGACCACGCTCGACGTGCTCTATCAGAAGAACCTCGCCGACTTCGCGGTCATCATGGACCCCGAAACGCCCAAGGCGGAGCGGCAGGAGGCTCAAGCCCAGTTGACCGTGCGTCGCCGCAAGATGACCACGCTGGTCGAAGAATTAAGCCTGCGAACCCAACGGCTGCAGCCGTGTCTGCGTCGGATGGAGCAGATCTCGCAGCGGATGCAGGAACTGGTCGCCCGCATCAAGAGCCTGCGAAATCTCAAGAGCGCCAAAGACGAGAAGGCCAATCTGCAGAAAGAACTCGACGACCTGATGCGGATGACGCTCGAAACGCCCGAGACGATCAAGCATCGCGTCGAACTTGTCGACGTTCGCTTTCAGTCGTACGAGCAGGCGATGCGAGACCTTTCGGGCGGTAACCTCCGACTCGTCGTCTCGATCGCCAAGAAGTACCGCAACCGCGGGCTGTCGTTCCTCGACCTCATCCAGGAAGGCAACACCGGCCTGATGCGTGCGGTCGACAAATACGAGTACCGCCGCGGTTACAAGTTCAGCACCTACGCGACATGGTGGATTCGCCAGGCGATCACGCGAGCCATCGCCGACCAGGCCCGTACAATCCGCATCCCGGTCCACATGATCGAGACGATGTCGAAACTGCGGAAGGTCGCCAAGGCCCTGCTGCAGGAGAACGGACGCGAGCCGACCGTCGAAGAGACCGCCGAAGCGGCCGAGGTCAGCATCGAAGAAGCTCGCCGGGTGATGAAGATTCACCGGCAGCCGATCAGCCTCGACCGACCGGTCGGCGAGTCGGAAGACAGCTACTTCGGCGACTTCATCGAAGACCACTCTTCCGACAGCCCCGTTAACGCGGCGACTCAGGAGATGCTCAAAGACAAGATCGACAGCGTGCTCAAAACGTTGACGTATCGCGAGAGGGAAATCATCAAGCTGCGTTACGGCCTTGGCGACGGCTACACCTACACGCTCGAAGAGGTCGGCCGCATCTTCAAGGTTACCCGCGAGCGTGTGCGGCAGATTGAGGCGAAAGCCGTTCGCAAGCTGCAGCATCCTGTCAGAAGCAAGCAGCTCAAGGGCTTTCTCGACGGCATCGCAGCCGCTGTGACAGCTTCGAACTGATCACGCTTTTTCCTCGCCACATATTGAAGCCCACGGGTCGTAGCCCGTGGGCTTTTTTATTGGAGATTTTCAGCGCTGGGCTTTGGCAAGCAACAATTGGAGTTGATGGACATTGACCCGCTCGGGCCGGGCGGGCAGGATGAGCCGGCACCAAACGAGCCGGAGACTGGGATTCAATGAGTGAACCAACGCGAGTGCTGATCTGGAACGAGTACCGCCACGAGCGGGAGCGGCAGGAAGTTCGGGACATCTATCCGGACGGTATCCACGGGCAGATCGCCGGCGGTATCGCTTCCGACGACCTCGACATCCGCACGGCAACCTTGGACGAGCCGGAACAGGGGCTAAGCGAAGAGGTGCTCGACTGGGCCGATGTCGTCGTCTGGTGGGCGCATCTCGCTCACCTTGAAGTCGAGGAAGAGATTGTTCAGCGGGTGCATCAACGCGTCCTTTCCGGGATGGGATTTGTCGCGCTGCACTCGACTCATGATTCGAAAATCTTCAAGCGACTGCTCGGCACAAGCTGCTCACTCAAGTGGCGTGAGGCGAACGAGGCGGAGATCCTCTGGAACCTGCAGCCCAGTCACCCGATTTGCCGAGGAATCGGCGAGCGGATCGAACTCGATCATGAAGAGATGTACGGCGAGCGGTTCGACGTCCCCGAGCCGGAAGAGTTGCTATTTCTATCATGGTTCCAAGGAGGCGAAGTCTTTCGCAGCGGCTGCACATGGCGGCGCGGCCACGGTCGGATCGTCTACTTCCGCCCCGGCCACGAAACACATCCTACCTACTATAACGAATCCGTATTAAGAGTGATCGGCAACGCCGTGCGGTGGGCAAAGCGAACTATGAATCTGCCGACCGAATGCACGAACCCCGATCCGGTCCGCTCTATCACTTAAGACTTGCCCGTCCGCGTGCCCCGTAGCAGCGATCATCCTGCGCCAATTGGCAGGAGTGCAGATCGCCATAAGCCGCGAGTTCGAAAGAACCGCGGACCGATCATGGGGGAACGCTACGTCGCTCTGATACTCAGAGATCGGAGCGCACGACACTTTAATTGTGTCGCGGCCAAGTGACCCGATTGCAACGTGTGACGTCTACCCCACACTTCGCCTCGCCGCTTCAAATTGCTCATCGAGCCGGGCCGCCGAAATCTTAATCGCAGTTCCTAGTTGCTGCGCAAATAGCGAAATGCGAAACTCTTCGAGCATCCAGCGAAACTGCACCAACGGGCCCGGTATCGCCGAATGCTTTGAGACATTCGAGCTGAGGCCGGCGAATTTTTTTAAGTAAGGCCTTAATTGCTCGAACATCTTCTGATCGCGGGACAGTCCGCCACCTTGCAGCCGTGCGTGTCTTGCTCGGATTCCCTGCAAATATCGCGGGAACTGCTGCAACCATGCCCAAGGCGTATTGAGCAAAAAGTCTCCCTCGAATAGTTCTTTGAGCTGCCGCTGCATGTCGTCGACCGCAGGAGCGAGCATCGGCGGGCACTGCTTATCAAGCGGCTTGCGAGTGTCCGGCAGGCCGGCGCAAATCGCCGCGAAGACCGTGCCGACTTCCTGTGCGGCAACCCCGAGCCGTTCCCGAGCGAGATCCGCACGCTGAGCAAACTGCTGCTCGTCCCGCGGAATTCCCGACTCGGCGAAGAAGGCGCGATCGGCAATTAATTCTTCCAATTGCCGCCGGACTTCGCCCGCCTTCGCGAAAGGCGAAAGTGTCATTAAGTGCCGATCGACGTTCGGTAGATGGTCGACCTGTCCCCGGACCCGTTTGCCGTGTTTAAGTAGGAACAGCCGCCGCAACCCAGCCCGAATCGTTGCCGCGGCTTCCTGCGGCGTCTCGGCGAGACGCAGATCAACTCGATCGCCGCGGTCAATTAATGTCGGAAACGCCTGCAATTCGAAGTCGCCATGTGACGTTGTCACCGTCGGCGGCAGCGGCCCGAAGTCCCACTGAGTCAGCCCGTCGCGGTGCCACTTCGCATCACGAACCGGCTGCCCCGATTGCTTCGGTTGCTCGGTCGCATTCAGTGACGGGCCGCGCTGCAACGCGGCAATGTCCCGCCCCGTCGCAATCGTGTTGCCCTCCGCATCGACGACGCGGACGTTCATCCGCAGGTGCGTCGGCAATCGATCCGCATCGAATTGCGGCGCGGCGATCGGTTCACCGGAGAGTCGCGTCAGCTCTTTTGCGACGAGGTCCTCGAAGTTGCCGTGACCGAATTTGAGCCGACCAACGACTTCCTTCGCGGTCTCCGGCACCGGGACGAATCGCGTCCGCAATGACTTTGGCAGTGTGCGGGTCAGCGCTTCGACCTTCTCTGTCACAAGGCCGGGGACGAGCCAGCCGAGCCGGTTCGGCGGTACCTGCCCGAGCATCCCCCGCGGCACGACGAGCGTCACGCCGTCTTCTTCAGCCCCCGGCTCCAAGTGATATTCCAGCGGGAGGCGGACCTGTGCGATCGTGAGCCCATCGGGAAACGCCTCCAGCGAAGGTTCGTCGCTCTCCTCGGCGATGACATCACTCCGCCGCATTGAAAGCCGGGCCTTCTCGTTCTCCGCCGCCTTCTTCCACCACTTGTGCAGCGAGGCGAGATCGAACACGTCATGCGGCAGCCGCTCATCGTAGAACTGAAAGCGGTCCGCCTCACCGCGAAGCAATTCGACCCGCCGCGACTTCGACACCTGCTCCTCGGCTTCGGCCCGCAGTTTCCTGTTCTGCACAATGAACGACAGCTCGGCTTCGAGTTCCTCTTCGACGAGCCCGTGCTGAACGAAGAGGGTTCGGGCCGCGGGCATGTCGATCGGGCCGAAGCGGACCCGTCTCCGCGGAATGATCGGCAGGCCGAGCAGCGTGACCCGCTCGTTACAGAACACGGTCCCCTGCTCCGCGTCCCAATACGGGTCACTGTGCGACTTCTTAACGAGGTCGCCAGCGATCGGTTCGATCCACGCCGGATTAATGCGGGCACAAACACGGGCGTAACGTTTCGCCGTTTCAATTTGTTCTGCCGAGACGACCCACTTGGGTTTCTTCTCGATCAACCCCGAACCCGGCCACAGCCAGACGGTATGCCCGCCCGCGGACTGATATTCGTTCTTGCGTTCCTTGTCCTGTTTAAGGGCGACGTTCGTAAGTAGTCCGGTTAGCAAAGCGCGATGGATCGCATCGTAGTCCTCCCGCTTCGAACTCTTTTTGCAGCCACACTCGTCCGCCAGTTCTCGCAATTGGCGAAAGACGTCGGTCCACTCGCGGAGGCGGTTATAAGAAAGGAAATTCTTCTGGCAGGCCCGCCGAAGCCTCGACTTTGAAAGGTCGTCTTTAAGCTTGTGATAAAACTCCCACAGCTTCAGATAGCTGATGAAATCGGAGTCGGTGTCCGCGAACTTCTCATGCTGCTGATCGGCGGCCTGTTGCTTGTCGACAGGGCGCTCCCGCGGGTCTTGAATCTCCAAAGCCGCGGCGATGATCAATATCTCGTGCAGACAGCGTTCGTCGTTGCCGGCGAGGACCATCCGCCCGATTCGCGGATCGACCGGCAATTTGCCGAGGGTCCGGCCGATGTCGGTGATCTGGTTTTCGGCGTCGAGGGCGCCGAGTTCGTACAACGTCGCATATCCGTTGCGAATCGCGCCCGGCTTCGGTGACTCGAGAAACGGAAAGCTCTCGACGTCGCCGAGCCCGAGCATCTTCAGCTGCAAAATCACCGACGCGAGGTTCGTTCGCAGAATCTCCGGCTGCGTATAGTCCTCGCGGTTCTCATAGTCTTCCTCGGAGTACAACCGGACGCAGACGCCCGGCCCGACACGGCCGCAGCGGCCCTTCCTCTGGTCGGCCGATGCCTTGGAGACCGCCTCGATCGGCAGCCGCTGCACACCCGACCGCGAACTGTACCTACTGATCCTCGCCGTCCCCGTGTCAACGACATATCGGATGTGCGGCACCGTCAGCGAACTTTCGGCAACATTCGTGGCGATCACGATCCGCCGGTGCGGATGTGTCTGGAACACCCGGCTCTGCTCGGCCGCGGAGAGTCGTCCATAGAGCGGTAGAATTTCGGTCGTCGCGCCGGAATAGTCCCCCGGCAGTGTTTTCCCACGCAGGCGTTTGGCCGCATCGCGGATGTCGCGCTCCGTCGGCATAAAAACCAGCACGTCGCCGTTCCCTTCGCGGCAAACCTCCTCAACGGCTTCGAGCATGTTCTCCGTCGGATCAGGCTCGGCATTGTCTTCGCTGTCGGAGACCGGTGGCCGATAGCGAACCTCGACCGGATAGGTCCGTCCCGAGACCTCAACGACGGGCGCCGGCTTGCCGTCGGTGCTGAAGTGTTCCGCAAAACGCTCGGCGTCGATCGTGGCTGAGGTGATAATCACCTTCAGCTCGGGCCGCTTTGGCAACAGCGACTTCAAATAGCCGAGCAGAAAATCAATATTGAGCGACCGCTCGTGGGCTTCGTCGATGATCAGCGTGTCGTACTGGTTGAGCAGCCGGTCCCCCTGAGACTCGGCGAGCAAAATGCCGTCGGTCATCAGCTTGATGTAAGTCGACGGTTTGGTCGCATCGGCGAAGCGGACCTTAAAGCCCACCGCGTCGCCAACGGGGACGCTCATTTCTTCTGCGATGCGAGTTGCAACCGATCGCGCCGCAATCCGCCGCGGCTGCGTGTGGCCGATCATGCCGTCGACGCCGCGTCCCATGTCGAGGCAGATCTTCGGGAGCTGCGTCGACTTACCGGAGCCTGTCTCGCCGCAGATCACGACGACCTGATTTTCGCGAATGGCCTGCGCGATCTCTTCGCGTCGCTCCAGGACCGGGAGGTCGTCACCGAACTTGATCTGCGGTTTCGACTCGACCCGCTTGGTCCGCAGTTCGACGCTGCGCTTGAGGTCGCGGGAAAATCGCTTGAGGTTGCGATCGAAGGGTTTCCCCGCCGACTGGGCCTTCTTCATCGACCGCAGTTTGCCGCGCAGCCGACCGCGATCACCGGGCATTGCCTCGGCGATTTGACGCTGAAATTCTTCGAGTTCGTCAGTGGTATCGGACATCAATTCCGTTTAGCCGCGACCGACAGGGAGCGTTACGTTATCAATTTGCGGTCGTTCCGCGGCTCGTTTGCCAGCGTCAGTCATGCCCCGAACACGACCTCGGCCGATGCCCCCGCCGCGTGCGAGCCGTGGGCGAAGTATTCGATCGCGTACGCCACCAGCACACCCCCGATGAGCGCGAGGGTCAGTTTGATGCGGTCGTGGCTGTGAAACTCCAGTTCGGGCAGGACATCGCTCAGGGAGATGCACAGGAACACCCCCGCGCTGAAGGCAAGGGCGTACCCGGTGACGAGCTGCGTCGTCTCGCCGTTCGATGTCACCCCCGCCAGAAACGCGAACGCACCAAGAGGACAAATCACGGCATACAGCAGGTTCACGATCAATTGTGATTTTGCCGATCGCCCGGAGGCCAGCATCAGCGAGCGGATCGACAGCGCGTCGAGCGGCTTGTGGGCTGCGATGGCGATGAACGTTCCCAGCGCGGCCATCCAGACCGCGCTGCCGGAGGCCGCCCGGACCGCTGCGCCAAGGGCGACGCCATCAATCAGCGAATGGACCGACAGCCCGAACAGCATGCCCGCCCACGAACTGTCAGACAGGGCCCGCGGATCGCAATGGTGGCCCTCCAGCCCGCCATCGTGATCGTGGGCGTGCGGGTCTTCGGTATCGTCAACCGCGATTTCGTGCGTGTGAAAGTGAAACGCCCGCATCAGCACGAACAGCGTCACTAGTCCGCACGCGACACCAATCCCCACGCGGTCGGCCCGACCGATCAGGGCAAACGAATGCGGCCAAAGCTGGAACAATGCGACCCCGAGCATCAGCCCGCCCACCGCGCTCATGATGATCTGCATTCGCGTGTGCGAAATGCGGACAAAGCTCGGCAGCGCTCCGCCACAGAACGACAGCACGGCGATCGTCGCGCCGTAAATGACGGCGACACTCCAATGGTCCATGTGGTCGGGCGGCAATGGTGGCGGGCGGGACGGGCGAATCGGGCATCATAACGAACGCCCATCCGGCGATGTAGGGTGCGGCCGGGTCAAATCCCATCACGAGCACACGACAAGCCGAGGTTCCTGTGAACCGCGGACCGAGCGCGAGGACACATCGCGAGAACACCTTCCCGCCTCACCCCACGCTCCAGCCGCACTTCACAAGAAGTACGGCTTGTTGGCAAATTACATTTCAAGCCACCTTACAAGCCGCGCACGAAGTAAGCGGATAACGCGGGGCTTTTAGATGCATCGATCCGCTTACTACGTGCGCGGCTTGTCAACCACACGACAAGCCGAGGTTCCTGAGAACCGCGGGCTGAGCGCGCGACGGAATCCCGACCTCTCAAGGGCGTGTCGCGCCGCGCTCGATCCGCACTTCACAGGGAGTGCGGCTTGTTATCGGGCGTGGACTTTCGAGCCCCCGGCAACGACTCTAACCCGCTCGATTGCTTCGGTCATTGCCCCGCGGTCGATTTCGTGGACGTTGATCGGGCGGCCGACGCCGTCGAGCATCGTGATGGTGAGCCGGCCGCCGAGGTGTTGGCGGAATTGCTCCAAACCTTCAAATAGCAGCCCCGTCTCACTGAGCATTGGATGAGACAGCGGGAGGCCGAGGTCCTGGAGGCAGTCGAGGACGCGATTCGCATCGGTCTCGCTCAGGCCGTGCTTGAGCGACGAATAGACCGTGTCAATCGCGACGCCGATACCGACCGCTTCGCCGTGGCTGACGGCGAAGTCGGTCATCACTTCGAGCTTGTGGGCCGACCAGTGCCCGTAGTCGAGCGGCCGGGCTTCGAGGGCTTCAAAGGGGTCGCCGCCACGGGTGATGTGCTTGAGGTGCCACACGGCTGAGTCGCGGATGATCGGCCGCGCCACCTCCATGTCCCGCTCGCGGATTGCTGCAGCTCCCTCGCAAACCCGATCGAAGAACGCGGCATCTTTGAGCAGGGAGACCTTCACCGCCTCCGAGAACCCGGCGACGAATTCGCGGTCGGGCAGCGTGCTCAACAGGGCTTCATCGTTGATCACAGCCCATGGCACCGCGAAGGTGCCGATCCAATTTTTCTGCCGGAACAGGTTGACGCTGTTCTTCACACCGACGCCCGAGTCGCCTTGGGCGAGGGTTGTCGTAGGCAGGCGAATCAGCCGGATCCCACGGTGCGCGATGGCCGCCGCGAAGCCGACGGCGTCGAGCACCGCCCCGCCGCCGATGACCACGACGTAGCTCCGCCGATCGAGGTCAGCGGCGTTCATGCACTTGAGCATCCGCTCCAGAATGTGAATGTCATTCTTAACCGCCTCGCCCCCAGGGACGAATTGCACATTGCCGGTGGCGATGACTCGATCGCTGTGCCGTTCGCCGAACAATTCGAGTCTCTGCTCCAACCCGGGATTGGCCGCAGCAACGTCTTCATCGACCCAGAACTGCACACGTGGCGTCTTACCTTCAGAACCTTCGAGCAGATCGAGCAGTACGTGCTCGTCGCTGCCGAGCACGTCCGCGGTGAATCGGAGGCGATGCTGGAAAGGAACGGAGAACGAAACGTCGATTTGCGGCGCGTCGAAAACGGGGTCGCTCATGGAGTCCTGCGAAAATTGGCGGGTCGTCGCGGTGGGTCGTCGTGATGCATCATCGATTTTGGATATGTTACGCCCGCTCGCGGGGAATGGCGAGCCAGCGGTTTGCCACGATTGGCGAAAGTTACAAGGTGGTCGTGTCGTAGCAATCACGATGTCACATCCGGTGAATCCCCGAGGTTGAAGGATCAGCCGACGCAACTACAACGATCTGTACGCAAAGACGCTTTCGGTTCGAACATCTGACAGGGCGGCTCCATGGCTGAGCAAACACGAGCGAATTTTGTCATTCTTGGCGCAACCAGCGACATCGGTGGGCACGTGCTACAGTCGCTGACTGCGGACGGCCACCAGTTCTTTCTGGCCGGGCGCGATGAGCAACGAACGTCGGATGTCGCCAGCAATTACGATGCTCCTTTCACCACTTTCGATGCGACCAATGCCGACTCAGTCGCAGCGGTCTTCGACCAAGCAAAAGAGCAATTCGGCGAGGTTCACGGAGCCGTCAATTTGGTCGGATCGATCAAGCTCAAGCCGGCGCACCTGACGACGCCCGATGAGTGGCGTGAGGCGATGGAGATCAACGCCAACTCGGCCTTCTTCACCGTGAAAGCGGCCACGCAGGCGATGAAGAAGACGGGAGGCTCGATCGTGCTGATGTCGTCCGCGGCCGCCCGGACCGGATTGCCGAGCCACGAGGCAATAGCGGCGGCGAAGGGAGCGGTGATCGGTCTCACATTGGCCGCGGCGGCCAGTTACGCGTCTAAGAACATCCGGGTGAACTGCGTTGCACCGGGGATGGTGAAGACGAAGCTGACCGAGCGGATTTGGTCGGTTGATAGCCAACTGGAAGCTTCTCAGGCAATGCACCCACTCGGCCGAATCGGTCGTCCCGAAGACATTGCGGCAGCGATCTGCTGGTTCCTCGATCCCAATAATGATTTCGTCACCGGCCAAGTGCTCGGCATTGACGGCGGGCTGGGAAGTATCGCACCGCGAGTGACTCAAAAGGCATAGGACTACAATCGGTGCGAAACTTAATTCTGATTCTCGGCGATCAACTCGACGCCGATTCCTCCGCGTTCGATGATTTTGATTCCGAACAAGACGCCGTCTGGATGGCGGAGGTCGAAGAAGAGACGTCCTACGTTTGGTCTCATAAGCTCCGCATCGCCTTTTTCTTTAGCTGCATGCGGCACTTTCGCGACTATCTTCGCGAAAGAGACATCGAAGTCCATTACCAAGAGTTAACGCACCGCCGGTCGGATGACCGCGGCAAAGATTTCCAGACGGTTCTTCGCAAGGACATCTACAATCTACGGCCGCAAAAGTTAATCGTTACCCGGCCGGGCCATTATCGAGTTCTGCAGAATCTTGAAGATCAAGCCGAAGAGTCCGGGCTTGAAATTGAGATCCGACCGGACCGGCACTTCTATTGCGACGTGGATGAATTCACCGAGTATGCCGACGGCAGAAAGTCTTTGCTGCTCGAAACGTTCTATCGGCAAATGCGAAAGAAGCATGATGTCTTGATGACCTCAAGTGGTGACCCCGAGGGAGATAATTGGAATTTCGACGAAGATAACCGAGAAGTCTTCGGTAAGCAGGGGCCGGATAACCCCACTCCGCCGCATCGCTTCCGGCCCGATGATTTAACTCAGGAAGTCTTAGAATTGGTCGAGAAGCGTTGGAGTGATCATCCCGGCTCGCTCAACAACTTCACATTGCCGGTCACAAGGCCGCAAGCACTGCAGATGCTGCGAGACTTCATCGATCATAGCCTGCCGAAGTTCGGCACCTTTGAAGACGCGATGTGGACCGACGAGGCTTTTCTCTATCACTCGCGGCTTTCCGCAATACTCAACGTGAAACTTTTAAACCCGCGCGAGTGCGTGGAGAAAGCCGTTGAAGCATATCATTCGGGCCATGCCGAGCTGAACAACGTCGAAGGATTCGTGCGCCAACTCATCGGCTGGCGCGAATTCGTCCGCGGCATCTATTGGCTGAAGATGCCCGATTACGCGGAAAAGAACGCGCTTTCGGCGACGAGGGATTTACCGAAGTTCTTCTGGGACGGCCAGACCGATATGAATTGCGTCCGTCACGCGATGCAGCATGTGTTAGATCATGGTTACACGCATCACATCGAGCGGCTCATGGTGCTGGGGAATCTGTCTTTAATGTACGGGGCGGACCCGTACAAATTTCACGAATGGCACATGGCGATGTACCTCGACTCGGTCGATTGGGCATCGCTGCCGAACACGCTCGGCATGAGTCAGTACGGTGATGGCGGAATTGTGGGCACGAAGCCTTATTGCTCAACGGGAAAATATATCAAGCGGATGAGCAACTATTGCGAGGGCTGCCGATATCGACCGGAAGTGGCTCACGGAGACGAAGCCTGTCCGTTCACCACGTTTTACTGGGACTTTCTCACGCGGAGCGAGAAGAAGCTCGCAAACAACAACCGCATGGCGTTGCAACTGAAGAATATCGACCGCAAACGGGACAAGGGCGAACTCGGCCCAATTCGCGAGCATGCCAAACACTTAAGAGAAAGCTGGGCCAAGCAGTGATGCTCAGGCAGTCTTAATCGGCAGCACGCCGAAAAACTCAAGACCCTGCTCCACGCCCGCCGCATAAGGCAGACCGGCTTGATAGACCGACTTCGCATCGGCGGCTTCGGCGAGGGCAATTAATTCGGGCTGGGCATTGGCCACGACAATTCCCCGGTCGAAGTGATGAAACATCGCGGAATCATTCCCCGTGTCTCCGGCGACGACGACGTTTTCGTGAGAACGACCTAAATGCTGGAGCAGGAACGCAATCGCCTTCCCCTTGCCCGATGATGCGGGCAGGATGTCGAGGTCACGCCCGCTGGAGTAAATGACCATGTAGCGATCGTCCGCCCGCGCAGCCCGCTCCGCGATCATCGCCGCGGTTGCATCGGGGTTCGGGCACTCGTCGACGAAGCAACTTGTTTTCAAGTCGGTATTAAATTCGTGTGGTTGCATCTGCAGTCCCGGAATGCCATCGAGAAACGATTCCGCCTCAGCGCGGGAGTATTCGCTGAGAAGTTTCGTCCGCCATGATTCGAGCGACGCGCTTTCTTGATTCGGCTCGAGATAGATTTCGGTCCCAACCTGACAGATCACCGCGTCCGGAATCGGCAAGCCCTCCGTCTCGGTGCCGTCAATGACTTGATCGAGTCGGCGGCCGGTGCAGTAGATCAGCAAGAGGCCTCCTGCGTTGCGGAGTACGTCCAAGCGATTGGCGAGTCGATCGAGCGATTCGCGGCTGCCGACGAGGGTGCCGTCGATGTCTGAAGCCAGCGTCCATTTCACGGCGATACCCTTTGTGCCTTTTGTCTCACAGAACTTTTGTCTCACAGTGCTGTTCGCCCCGCGGTTTGGGCGGGGAAACCCTAACAAAATGAGACCGCGATGCGCAACAGACACGGTCTGATCTCCAACTTCGGTCCGACGGATTCCTTTCTCATTCGGCCGGATCGGTGTATCAAGGGAAAAACCTTCGCGAATTGACCCGCACGTGACGAAGCTGGATTTATGAACAAACCGCAAACCGATGAAAATCCGCTTGTTGGCGTGATTATGGGCAGTCGGTCCGACTTGGAAACCATGCAAGCCGCGGCAAAGATTTTGGAGGGGTTCGGCGTTGCACACGAAGTTCGAATCGTGTCGGCACACCGCACTCCCGACTGGATGAACGAGTACGCAAAGACGGCGCGCCAGCGCGGCTTGAAGGTAATCATCGCCGGGGCGGGAGGCGCTGCACATTTGCCGGGAATGGTCGCGGCTCAGACCACTCTGCCGGTGTTGGGCGTTCCGGTCCAAAGCAAGACGCTAAGCGGGCTCGACTCCCTGCTTTCCATCGTGCAGATGCCCGGCGGCGTTCCCGTTGGAACCCTCGCGATCGGGACTGCGGGAGCGAAAAATGCCGGGCTGCTCGCGGTTCGAATTCTGGCAACCAACGACCAGGCTCTCGCCGACCAACTGAGCGAATACAACGAACGACAGACGCAAGCCGTGTTGGAGGACTCTCACGGATGAGCAGTCCGATCCTCCCCGGAGCAACCCTCGGCGTGCTCGGAAGCGGCCAATTAGGTCGAATGTTTGCGATCGCGGCCCGGCAGATGGGCTATCGCGTTGCGGTTTACTCTCCGTCCGATGACACGCCGACCGGCCAAGTCGCCGACATCGAAATCAAAGCCGACTATTCCGATCTCGAGCGGGTCGAGAAATTTGCGAAGTCGGTCTCGGTCGTCACGTTTGAATTTGAGAACGTGCCGTCCGAAACCGTCGCGGCCTGTGAGCGTTACTCGCCGGTTCGCCCCGGTGGGAACGTGCTGCACGTCGCGCAGCATCGCATCCGAGAGAAGTCAACGCTCCGCGATGCAGGCTTACCGGTAACCCCTTTCGCCGCCGTGCGATCGCTGAGTGAACTCGTAGCGGCCGCGAGTGAACTGATGCTGCCCGCGATCCTGAAGACGGCCGCATGGGGCTATGACGGCAAGGGCCAGCGCCGGATTGAAACTGCGGATGAGCTTGCTGCCGCGTGGGAAGACCTTGCGACCGACGAAGCGATTCTGGAAGCGTTCGTCCCGTTCGAAAAAGAAGTCTCGGTCGTCGGGGTCCGCGGAGCGGGCGGCGACTTCAAAGCCTTCGGCCCGATCGAAAACGATCACCAGAATCATATTCTCGACCTATCGACGTACCCCGCCAATGTCTCACCGGAGGTAGCTGAGGACGCGCTGCAAATCACCCGATCGGTGTTCGAAACGCTGGACGTCGTGGGCGTGCTGTGCGTGGAGTTCTTCCTCACCGGAGACGGCCGCCTGCTGATTAACGAACTCGCCCCGCGACCGCACAATTCGGGACACCTGACGATCGATTCCTGCGCCACGAGCCAATTCGAGCAGCAGGTGCGGGCGGTTTGCGGCTTGCCGCTCGGCTCGGTCGAGCAACTTCGTCCCGCGGCAATGGCGAACCTGCTCGGCGATCTATGGTCGGGCGGAGAGCCGAATTGGGCCGCGGCGCTCGCGCAGTCCGAAGTCAAACTGCATTTGTACGGCAAAAGTGGGCCCCGTCCCGGCCGCAAAGTTGGGCACCTGACAGCGCTAGCCGAAACGGCATCGCGGGCGGCCGAAATCGCCACGTCGGCGCGTCAATCACTGCTTCGCCGCACTTGAAGCCCGGCGAATAGTCCATCTCTTTTGGTCGATTCCCTGTCGATCGGACAGTGCAGTCACTTCGTGGCGGCTGCGTGCCGTCGTGCTTTCAGTCTCGAGTGAATTCAAATCCCGCGTAAGAAGGGATGGACCGACCGGCTCGGCATTGATAGAACTTTGAGTAAGGGATTCCGATCGGAATGCCGCGCTACGCCATTGAGCAGGTTGGAATGTTTCAATCGCTTGTCAGCTTATTGACCATCGCTGCGATGGGCCTCCAAGCACTTTTCGGGTGCTGTGGGCATCATTCGCACGGAGCCGAAGCGGCCCACGATGTGGGCGTTGACACACAACAGACAAGCAAAGCTGCTCTGATCCGAACTGCGTCACACAGTTCGGATCATGCTGATGAACAGATCGCGTTCCACGGCAGCGATGACGAAACGGGCGAAGCGCCACATTCCCCATTCGAACCCTGTGACGGATGTTGCTGTTCAGACTTTGTGGGATTGCGTGCTTCGACGACTTGCCGGCTCTCGAACTCTTTGACAGACGTTTCGAAGTCCGTCTGGTTCGCGACCGCTTCGACCGGCTTGACAGAGAACGGTCGGCTCCGCGAAACCTGCTTTGACCGATCGATCTCCGGCAGTCCGCCCGCGATTCGGATCATGCAGCGGGTTTGGCGACTGTAATCGCCCCTGCGCCAAAGTTGATTTACCGCGATGAATGCGCCTCGCGCTTTCGCTTCACCGCGACGAGCTTGATTGCGCGTCCTCGCATCACCGATGCCCGTCGGTTCTTTCGGCAGCGCTGAGCGTTACTGAGCACTTCCTGCGATGCGGCTGTTGTCTTTCACAGCGCCCGCGCGGAGTCCGTTTATTCAATCTGAGGTCGCTCTGGCGATGAAAACAAATATCACTGCGGTTCGACTCTCTCGTTTCCTCTTGGCAATCGCAGTCTGCGTTGTTCTGGCCGCGTTCTTCGTTCCGAGTGTGCATTCGGGCGTCAGCGGGATCATAGCGTCGCTGCGGAGCAGCCCCGCATCCATGGACGATGACCATCACGACGATGACCATCACGACGATGACCATCACGACGATGACCATCACGACGATGACCACCACGACGATGACCACCACGACGATGACCACCACGACGATGACCATCACGACGATAACCATCACGCCGAGCATGATCACCACGACCATGCGCACGGTGATCATGACGACCATCACTTTGATGATCACCACGACGAGCCCGAATTCTCCCACATCGAATTAAGCCCCCAGGCGATGCGGAGCATCGGTTTGACGGGTGACGCACTTCAGAACGTCGAGCTGACCACGTTCCGCCGCTCGATCTCGGTACCAGCCGTCATCGCCGAACGCCCCGGGCACTCGCGGGTAACGATCGCAACCCCACTGACCGGCGTTATTGAGAAGGTGCATGTCCTTGAAGGGCAAGCGGTTGAACCGGGAACGTTAATGTTTGAGGTCCGATTAACCCATGAAGACTTAGTTCGAACGCAAACTGAATTCCTGCGGACCCTTGGCGAATTGGACGTCGAGCAGCGAGAAATTAATCGACTCGAAGTCGTCACTCGAAGCGGAGCCGTCGCCCGCAAACTGCTGTTGGAAAGCGAGTACGAGCAGGCCAAGTTAAGAGCGATACGCGATGCCCAACGAGAGTCCCTTCGCCTGCATGGTCTCTCTGAAAAACAAGTAACGCAAATTGAAGATAGTCGACGGCTCCTCAAAGAGCTGCAAATTTTTGCCCCGGCCATTGATGGCCACGGCGCCGAAAAATTTGATTTCGCAGACTCACGTCCCGCAAGCGAAGGCGTTGAATCGATTCCTAAGATACGAACCGCCGCCCTTTCCGAATCCGTTCACTTTGGACCGCTCGTCCTGAAGACGATGCGTATTCAGCCGGGAGAGGCCGTGCAAGCGGGCCAGACGCTGTGCGACCTGGCGGACTACGACCTGCTCTACATTGAAGGCCACGCGTTCGAACAGGACGTCGCGGCAATCAGAGCCATCGCGGGGCAAGGTTGGCCGGTGGAGGCCGTGTTTGAAAACGCGGGCCGTGAACGCGAAATCATTCATGATCTTCCATTCGCCTACCTTGCCAACGAGGTCGATCGTGACGAGCGGACATTAAAGTTCTACGTCCGATTGCCGAATGAAATTACGGCTGACCGCTCAGTCGACGGCAAGCGATATATCGAGTGGCGGTACGTTCCGGGACGGCGAATCGAACTCCGTGTGCCGATCGAACAATGGGAAAATCAAATCGTCCTGCCGGCCGACGCGGTCGCGCGCGACGGCGTTGAATCATTCGTCTACCGACAGGAAGGCGATGAATTCGAACAAATCCCCGTCACCGTCATGTTCAGAGATCAAATGACAGTGGTGATCGCCAACGATGGCTCGATAAACCCCGGTGATATCGTCGCCGGTTTAGGCGCCCATCAACTGCATTTGGCGATTGAGAATCAATCAGGCGGCGGGGTCGACCCGCACGCCGGCCATTCTCATTAAGAATTAGCACAGTGAAGCTCCGCTGCGCTGAACCTCTGCAAGACCTACCGGTGACACATTCGAGCGAGCTCTTAAATGTCTCGCATCAATTGAGCGGTATCCACCCCGACTGAAAATCGGCGCTTTGCCGCGGAGGACTGAACAATTCTCAATTCAATTATCCGTTTCTCATTGCAGCAGCGATTACTCGTAATCGCGATTGCCCTGCTGGTCGTTGCCGCCGGCACATGGGCCTCATTTCGAGTACCGGTCGACGTCTTCCCAAATTTGAACCGACCTCGCGTCGTCATTATGACCGAAGCGCCGGGCCTTGCTCCGGAAGAAGTCGAATCGCTCGTAACCTTTCCGATCGAAACGGCCGTCAACGGAGCGAGCGGCGTCGAAGTGGTTCGCAGTTCCTCGGGCGTCGGCATTTCAATCATTTACGTCGAGTTCGGTTGGGGGACGGACATCTTTACTGATCGACAAATCGTGGGCGAGCGGCTGCAATTGGTGCAAGATCGCCTGCCCGAAGGCGTGAAACCGTCACTTGCTCCGATCTCTTCAATTATGGGACAGATCGTGATGCTGGGGATGTGGGATGACGGGTCTGCCGTCGATCCGATGGAGTTGCGCACTCTTGCCGATTGGGTCGTCCGGCAACGCCTGCTGACGATTTCCGGAGTCTCTCAAGTCTTTACGATGGGGGGCGAACGCAAGCAATTTCAGGTCCTCGTTGATCCGAATGCGCTCCTCCGCCTCGGCGTCACGCTACATGAAGTAAAAGAAGCCGTTCGCGGAAGTAATTTAAATGCAACTGGCGGATATCTCGACGATCAAGGGCCGAATGAATTTCTGGTGCGAGCGCTCGGTCGAATTCAGACCACCGAAGACCTAAACAAGGTGGTCGTGGCAAAACGGAACGGACGCCCAATTTCGCTCGAGCAGCTCGCTCAGATTAAGACCGGTCCACAAGTTAAACGCGGCGACAGCTCGGCATTCGTTTGGAACGAAGGCGGCGACATTAGCGGCGGACCGGCGGTCGTCCTGACAATCAACAAACAACCGGATGCCGACACCCGACGAGTGACCGACGAGATTCTCGCCGCTGTCGAGGACCTAAAAACGACGCTTCCCGCCGGAGTCAGAGTCGAACCGCTCTATTCACAAAAGCTATTCATCGACCGAGCGGTGGAGAACGTCCTCGAAGCATTGCGCGACGGAGGCATTCTGGTTGTGATCGTGTTGTTCTTATTCCTGATGAATATTCGCACGACATTTATCACGCTGACCGCGATTCCGCTGTCATTGTTCGTGACCGCCATCGTGTTCGCCGTGTTCGGTATGTCAGTCAATACGATGACGCTCGGCGGCCTCGCTGTCGCCATCGGAGAACTGGTCGACGACGCGATCGTCGACGTCGAAAATATCTTCCGCCGATTAAAAGAAAATCGCCGTGCCCAGACTCCGATCAATCCCTTGCTCGTGGTTTTCCGAGCGAGCGTCGAAGTCCGCAACTCCATTGTATTCGGGACCGCGATCGTCATTTTGGTGTTCGTCCCACTGTTCGCTCTCTCGGGGATGGAGGGCCGCCTCTTCGCCCCGCTCGGGATTGCCTATATCGTTTCGATCCTATCTTCGCTGTTCATTTCGCTCACCGTCACACCGGTCCTGTCTTACTGGCTGCTTGGAAAGCAAAAGCTGTCCGATTCCGAACGCGACGGGCCGCTTCTTCGAGTCTTAAAATGGTTCGGCGGCAAGATCATCAGATTCAGCCTCCGGTTCCCGGCTCTGAATCTGACAGCGATCGCCTGTCTTGTCGGAATCGCGGGCCTGTTTCTGGTCAATCTCGAGCGAGATTTCTTGCCACCATTCAATGAGGGAACGATTCAGGCAAACGTGGTCCTGCCGCCCGGAACGTCACTCGAAACGTCTCAGTCGATTGCCCGCCAGGTGGAACAGCAGCTTCGGGAAGTCGAAGACGTCACACGATTCGTCAGGCGAACCGGCCGGGCTGAGTTAGATGAACATGCCGAGGGCGTGAATACGAGCGAAATCATTATTGAACTTGATCCGGAGTCGAAGCGCCCACGCGAGGAACAACTCGAGGACGTGCGCAAGGCCCTCGATGCGGTCCCTGGCGTCGCCACTGCTGTCGAACAGCCGCTGGCCCATTTAATTTCACACATGCTCTCAGGAATTAAAGCGCAAATCGGAATAAAACTCTATGGGGATGAGCTGACCGTGCTTCGCAAAGAAGCCGAGAAAATGGAGCATGCCATTGAAGAAATCGATGGAGTCACCGACATTCTTGTCGAACCTCAGGTGATTATCCCGCAGCTCCGGCTCGAACTTGATCGAGACAAGCTTCTCTTCTATGGCCTGTCGGCTCAAGAAGTGAACGATGTCATTAAGACGGCTATGCAGGGTCAGGTCGTTTCCGAAGTGTTGCTGGGCCAGCGCACGTTCGACCTGCTCGTGCGTCTAAAAGAAGACTATCGAGAGGACCTACAGAAACTGCGCCGCCTTACCCTTCGTCTCGACGACGACAGTCGGATTCCACTCGAAGCGGTTGCAAATATTTATGAGTCGGGCGGGCCGAACACGATCAACCGAGAGAATGTGCGACGGCGAATCGTCCTCCAATGCAACGTGACCGGGCGCGGCGTTGTCGATGTCGTCGACGAAATCAAAGCACAACTCAATCCGTTGGTTCAATCACTCCCGCCAGGATATTTTCTCGAATATGGCGGTCAGTTTGAAAGCGAGCAATCGGCATCCCGTATGATCGGAGCGTTGTTCTTAATATCGCTTGTGGGTGTGTTCCTGGTGCTCTACACGATGTTTCGCTCTATCAATTTATCGTTACAAGTGATGGCGGCGCTTCCCATGGCGTTCATCGGTTCGGTGACCGCATTGGTTGTGACAGGGCAAACAATGACCGTCGCAGCCATGGTCGGCTTCATCTCGCTAGCCGGAATCGCCTCACGAAATGGGATCCTTCTACTAAACCACTATCTTCATCTCGTGAAATATGAGGGTGAAGATTGGACGAAAGAAATGATTTTACGAGCCGGTCTTGAACGTCTCGCGCCGGTCTTTATGACAGCGCTCACATCGGGACTGGGACTTGTGCCGCTCGTGCTTGCGGCAGGTGAACCGGGTAAGGAAATACTATATCCGGTCGCAACCGTGATCCTAGGAGGACTCATCAGTTCCACCCTGCTCGACTTCTTCGTTCATCCCGCCCTGTTCTGGACGATCGGCATGAAAGAAGGAGAGCGAGTCGTTAAGGAGTCACAATCCGAGGTTTCACTTATCGAGGAAGAAAGCGTCGAAAATCAAGTCGAGGCAATCTGACACCATTGACGTGGGGCCGAGTTTTTCGATTGCCACGCACCGAACGCTCACGAGCCGATTAAACACCGACCGACTTTGTTAAGGTTATCAAAGCGAGACGCCTCGGCTTTGTCCCAATATCGCCGCAAATTCATCATACGATTTTGCACTGCGCGCCAGGAACAAGCCGCAGAAACAATTATCGCTCGACGCGAATAATGCTATCGATTTTCGTGACTGCGAGCACATCCGTAACTTCCCGCGAGGGCCGACGAATAGCGACGTCGTATCCGCGGTTACGGTAAAGGATGAGCAAGCCGAACACGTCGCTTGGCAACATCGCGACATTTTCGAGATCGAAGACAAGCGTTTTGATCGCATGTCGTTTCACCAATTGTTCCAGTTTGTCAGCAATCTCGCCGGCATCCGTTTCGTGCGGAGAGCGAACATCACCGAAGCTGACAACAGCCGTGTCACCCTCAATCTCACAGTGAAGTTGATCCCAACCGGAATCTTTGCCGGCCTTGCGATTTACCTTCATATCCCGGCTTTCATTCTGGCTCGAAGCAATGACTACTGACCGGAGCGACTTTGCAGGCTTCGTGTCGACCATGCACCGTCGCGAAATCAAACAGCGACTTTAAACATCTAAAATGTGCAATCGCGAACATAAGGCGGCCTTCACGGCTTTAAGCCGACTCCACCTATGCTAACACGGGCTGGGGTGTTGCCGATCCTTGATGCTGTGGCGAAAGGTGTTTGATCATCGTAACTTCATTTCCCCTGTCATTAAAATCGACGCTGTCCATGAATGCCCTCATTAAGAACACGCCTCGGCCATGCGGCCGATCGAAAAATTCGGGATCCGTCGGATTCGGAAGTTCGCCTACGTGAAAGCCGGGGCCATCGTCGGAAACGACAAATCCAATGCATTCCTCTTCGATAAACATGCGAAAATGAATCCGCCGCCCTTGATACGCGGGGTCGGTGAGGCGCTCTTTCGCAAGATCTTCGTATTGGTGCCCGTCCTGCTCTCGCAAACTCGAGTCCAATTCCAAGTTCCCATGATAATAGGCATTCTGAAGAGCCTCCAGAACTGCACTGGTCACACGGACGCGGTCGGACTCATCGAGGACCGCAAGATCATCGAGCATTGCCCTCAAATGACCGACCAGTACCGAAATTAAGCTTGCATCATTTTCCAGGTCGAATGAAAGCGACTCAAGGTGCCGCAACAGAAGCCGTTCATTGTCGGCGGTCGCCGCGGTCGCCAGTACACGACGCACCGTCGGGACCAAATCGTGCGACATGATCCGTTTCGGCACATAGCTGGCCGCGCCGCGTGAAATTGCTTCGATCGCAATTTCCTCACTCCCTTTCCCTGTGAGCAAAATGACGGGTAGCTGCGGGAATTCTTCTTTTATTAACGTAACGAGTTCAAGGCCGTCGATTTGTGGCATCTGCAAATCTGTGACGACGAGGTCCGGTGACCAGTCTTTAATAACATCAAGAGCGTCAGCTCCATCAGACGCAGTCCGAGATTCAAAATCGTCTTCGGCAGCAAGTAATCCTTCGACGAGGCGTCGATCTGCTTTAACGTCGTCGACTACAAGAATTCGTGTCATGATGGGGCTCCCTGTTGGGCCTTAAGAAAGCTAAGAATTTCGCTCTCGAGCTCTTGACGCATTGGCTGCCAGTCGACCGAGAGCCCTGCGGATGTTTCGCAATCACCGTCTCGTCCGGAAGTCTCAAGACGCTCCAGAAATTCAATGACTTCGCCGGTCCCGAGCGTCCGGAACATGCCTTTTAACGCGTGGGCCGCCTGCGCGACGCCGGCCCCGTCCTTCGCGTCCACTGCGACTTTCAGTTGTTCGCTGTAGACCGGGCTTTCTTCAATTGTCGCTTCGAGGACGCTCGCGAGCAGAGCGTGATTGCCCCCAACCATCGCCAGCGCACTGTCCCAATCAACCTTATGTTCTACGGCTGAAGTGTCTGCGGAAGAGTCGCCCGACTGCAGGTCTTCAGACTTGTCGGTTTCATCGATTGTCACAAGCGGACGAAGCGCTGCGAGAAGCTCGGTTCGACGAATCGGTTTTGCCACGTAATCATCCGCGCCGGCAGCCAGACATGCCTCGCGGTCGCCTTTTAAGGCGTGGGCCGTCATGGCAATCACCGGCAAATGTGCCGTCGAGCCGGCCTCCTTCTTCCTTAGAGCGCGGGTCGCTTGAAGACCATCCATGACCGGCATGTTAATGTCCATCAGCACGACATCAAAGTTTTGCGTTTCGAGTCGGTCGAGAGCCACACGTCCGTTCTCGGCCACTTCAACTTCGTGTCCCCAGTTCGTCAACAATCCCACAGCAAGCCGCTGATTTGCAACGACATCTTCTGCCAACAAAATTTTTAGTGGCGGAATGTCGCGCGCATTGTCTTCTTCGGCTTGATCTTGTTCGGTGTGGGGCGATGAAGCTACTTCTTGCCTGAAAATATTCGAAATCGCCTGAAGCAGTTCCGATTGCTTGACAGGCTTCGTGAAGTTGGCCGATACGTCCAGTTCCCGGCATTTCTCGGCTTCTCCTGTTCGGTGAGCCGAGGTCAGCAGCATGATTCTTAAATCGCTTAACTGCAGTTCGTTTCGTACTGCGGCAATCAAGTCGAGTCCGTCCATCTTCGGCATTTGCAAATCTGAAATCAGCAGTTGCGGCGATTCGGGTTTGCCTTGATCCTTACTTAATAACTCGAGAGCCTCACTCGCACTTGATGCCGTTGTCACGATCAGGCGGGCCGTCGAGAGCATTTCTTCGAGAATGCGTCGATTCGTTTCGTTATCATCGACCACCAGCACCGTTAAACCCGGTGGCGGCAGAGTTGCCGATTTACGAGTGACCTTTGATCGCTCCGGCGCGGGCAATGCGGGCAAGCGAATACAAAAGTAAAACCGACTGCCTTTCTTCGGTTTGCTCTCGACCCAAATGCGACCTTTCATCAGGTCGACCAATCGGGCGGAGATCGACAACCCCAATCCGGTTCCGCCGTATTGGCGTGTCGTTGACATATCTGCTTGATTGAATGCTTCAAAAATTGAAGCTTGTTTTTGAAGAGGAATGCCTATTCCCGTGTCCCGAACAAGAAATTCTAATTCATCGCTCGCATCGCCGGGGCGAACATCGACGACGACCTCTCCGTCTTCGGTAAACTTAATTGCGTTGCCGACAAGATTTACGATCACTTGCCGAACACGAGATGGATCGCCACGGCGCTCATCGACAACATCGGGCGGAACGTGCCAAGCCAATTCCAGCCCTTTGGTGTGGGCCCGAAGCGAGAGTGTTTTCAATGCATCGCCGACGACTTCCCGCAGAGAGAATGGAACTTCTTCAAGTTCGATTTGCCCGGCTTCGATCTTGGAAAAGTCGAGAATCTCATTGATAATCACCAGCAACGACTCGGCCGATTCGGCAAGCGTTGTGAGGTAGTCGCGCTGCGTGGCATCAAGATCGGTATCTAGCACGAGCTCGGCCATGCCGATGACGGCGTTCATCGGCGTTCGGATCTCGTGGCTCATCGTCGCCAAAAAATCGCTCTTGGCCCGATTCGCGGCTTCTGCATCTTCTTTCGCTTGGAGCATTTCAATTTCGAGTCGATGGCGATCAGTCACGTCCCAAAAAATTGCCTGCGTACCCACAATATCGCCGGTGGCGTCGGTCACAGGGGTCTTAATGACTTCGAAGTAACTGAAGTCGCCACTGTGCTCATTTTCTTCCACGTCATGTAAATGTTCGCCGGTCGATCGAACATGTTCATCGTCTTGGCGATACTTTTGCGCCAGTTCCTGTGGGAAAAAATCGAAATCGTCGCGACCGACAATTTCATCGCGATCAAGCCCGAGCAATTCACAGAAGGTCGAATTGATATATGTAAACCGCCCTTGACAATCTTTCCGAATCAAATTCGCCGGCAGATTATCAACGAGAGATTCATAGAGTTGCTGCTGACTTTGCAGCTCGTGCTCGAACTGCTTTCGAGCCGTGATCTCGCGAAGAAGCTCTTCATTTTTCTCGGAGAGTTCCGTCGAACGCTCGGCAATGCGATCGCTAAGCTCTTTGTGTTCACCGGCGAAGCGAACGGAGAGTTCGTTGATAGACTGCTGAAGCGGAACAAACGGAAACGGCGTATGACGGGTGTCGGCTTCGACAATATCCCCCGCCCTTAAATTTCGCACTCGCTCGCTGAGCTGCTGAGCAGGAATCGCGACCGGTTTCGTCAAATTTGTGTAGGTCAGTGCAACGACGATAAAGATGATCGTCGCGACAATTCCACCGATGAATAACAGCGAACGAAGAGACTGAAACAACTCAGCAGCATCGTGTTGAATTAAAAGCAGTAGAGGCTCATCTTTCGGTGAGGCCAAATATATCGATACCTTATGAACGGCCAATGAGCGTCCATCCTCGACCCTATTTTCCAATTGAACTTCTGATCCGCCGATGCCTGAGACCGACGATGAGGATGCTGAACTTTCAAGTTCATCGGACTCGGGATACTCGAGTGTGACTGCGACGATTGAGGAACGGTCTCGGAGCGAGCTGAGCGATTCGGTGACGTCGACCACTCCGCCTACTTGTGGTCTTTGCAGGTCCCCGCGGCTCAACGATTCTCGAATCGTCGCTGCCGCATTGAAACTTGACTCACCTACCCGCGTCCGCAGTTCGTCGTACTGAAACCGATATTGGATCGCAACGAGGGCCACGACGGCGAGCGAAATAGCGGCCGCAATCGAGAGGGCGACAATCGCATTGCGTGAGATCGACTGGACGGCCCGGCCTGGAACGGACATCAGTACATCCTTCCGGTGTCTCCGATTCGGGAATCCGCTTCGCTATCGCAGTTTGCTTGGCAGAGTCTCCGTTCGTCAACGCGAAAGCACATAAGCACCCTTGAATGTATTGTGCCTGCGTCGCACCGGGGAAGCAATCCAAAAACTAGCGATGAAGCGTCTGCCACCACGGTTCGATTGTTTGACGCTTCGATAAGGGCCACGAAAGAAGTGATCTCTAGATCAATTCTGAATCGAATCCCCGATGAAGCTGTCCGGTCAGCAGAAAAACTCAACTTTCTGCAAGCGCAATTCGAACTCGACACAAAACACGCAAACAACTTCAAGCAAATGACTTACGTACTCAACGCATTGCATACAGGTAGTTCCACCTATGATTTGGTGAAGATTCCGAGAAGATTTGAGAGATAACGGCGACAGGTTTCGTCGTCTCAAAGCAATACCTACTGATGCGTCAAGTGCTGCGAGCCTGAGTTCCTTGCTCGGCGCAACCCTTTCTCCATGTAACAGATGATCAAATCATCGGGCATGATCGTGCCTTCCAACGAACGTCCGGAAGCCGGAGTGTCAGCTCGGGAAGACACGGTTCACGAGGAGTTTCTGTCGATGCTCCAGCGGTCGTACCACGCGATCTATGGGTGCGTCGTCACTTTGGTTCCAGACCGCAACGATGCCGAGGATGTGATGCAGGAAACTGTCATCGTCCTGTGGCGGAAGTTCGACGAATACGATCGGAGCCGCCCTTTCGTCCAGTGGGCGAACGGTGTTGCTTACAACACAGCTCGCTCATTCCTTCGGCGGGAAAACTACCGTCGCGGCGGGGTCGCACTGAGCGACGGACTGCTCCGTCAGCTGTCGCGCGTCAGAACCTCCTGCAACGAATTGTTGGAGTTGCGTCAGGAACGACTTCGCAAGTGCTTGTCACTGCTGCCCGAAGAGGACCGAGAACTGGTCCTTGTTTGTTACCGCGATGAAGTCACGATCGCGCAGATTGCCGCCGAACGGCAAACCTCGCCGAACGCCCTGTACCAAAAACTTGGCCGCATTCGTCAGCGATTGTTCGAGTGCATCGACCGCAAGATGAAAGGGACGGCTTGAACGCCGCAACGGCCGAATACGATTCCGCCCAGAACGAACTGCTGATGCTCGCCAATTCGGCTTGCAGCGGACAGATGTCGCAAGAAGGTGCTGCGCGGCTGGAAGAGTTGTTGACTGACAATCTCTCGCTGCAGCAGCGATACGTCGAGTTCCTCGACATCCATTCGCAATTGCGGGCTTTGGCACACGCGGACCATGTCGCTGACCAGATATCATCCGCACTGCAACAACCTGCCCGCATTCGGAAGCCGCGGTTGCGAAGGTCTCGCACGTGGTACATCGCAATCGCTTCCGTCGCGGTCCCGGTTGCGATTCTGATCACGACCGCCTGCTTTATGGTCAGTCAAATCGACCACCGGGCCATCGTGTTAGATCGCTCACGCGAGGTTGAATGGGGCTCCGCTTCGGTCAGCACGGGGGAGCGGATCAACCCGGGTCGGGAATTTGAGATCGTGAAAGGTTTCGTTGAACTCGAATTCCACCGCGGCACCCGCGCGATTCTACGAGGGCCGGGACGATATCGCATGGAGGGTGCGCGAGAATTGTCGATACTCAGCGGTTCGGCACTGTGTCGTGTTCCGGCGCCGGCCGTCGGATTCACCGTCCGCACACCCGATGGGAGAATCGTCGACCTCGGAACGGAGTTTCTTACCGAAGTTCATCCAGACGCCGGAACGACGCTTCTCGTTCGCGCAGGCAAAGCAGAAATCGGCTTCAATTCGCCCGGCGGAACCGAAGGCTGGTCGATGTTGGTGCAGGAGGGTGAATCAGCAAGGTGCGTGATCGCTGAAAAGACCGTCAGTGCCGTCCCTTATTCGACCGATCGATTCCACTGGTACGCGGAACGAACCAGAGCCGTGAAAGCAACGACCGGCGCGGTTCGCTTTGTCGAGACGCCCACCGGCAACCCCTACGATGGTCGCTTCACGAGCGGTGATGAGGCCGTCGTCATTCCCGAGCGGCTCGGGGTCACGCTTGAAGATGATCTTCTCATTTCAACCTCAAACGGTGAGACCGTCATCCCGGCCGGCACCAAAGTAGACAGTTACCTGGTCACCTGCCACCCCGGCGAAACTGCCGCGAGCGTCAGCGCGACCATTCAGTTTCGCTGGCCGCTGCTGGCAATTCTCTATCAGGCCGATGCATTGGACCGGACGGACGACCTGTTCGCCGTGCCTTACCTTCAACAATCGCGTATTCCGCAGCCCGGCAAAGCCGACCGTGGTGCTGAAGAACTAGAAGACACCATTGCCGATATCGACTTCGCAAGCGGGCTGGTCCCGTTTTCACTTCAAGTGCCGCCTCAAGGCGTGGACCAATTCCGGGTCCTCATGGCAGGACGCGGTGCATCTCTAGACTCGAACTAGGCATCTTCGCCGAACGCAAATTCACTTCTTAGTAAATCCAAGCTCACTTCTCGACCGGAGGAAATCAATGAATCGACGATCAATAACGAGAACGAAAAACGGCCGGAGCGGCTTTACGCTCATTGAATTGCTGGTCGTGATTGCGATCATCGCGATCTTAATTGCCCTGCTACTCCCCGCCGTCCAGCAGGCCCGCGAAGCGGCGCGGCGGAGCCAGTGCAAAAATAACTTGAAGCAAATCGGGTTGGCGTTGGCGAATTACCACAGCGTCAACAGGATCCTTCCGCCGGGAGCCATCAACGCTGGGACCTCGCCAGAGTATGGAGCGAGTTCTTGCGGGTACGGAGCGACCGTCGCCAGCTATAGTCAGCCCCAAGCTTACTCAGAAGTCCGTAATTTCACGGCCCATTTAATGCTGTTGCCTTTCATCGACCAAGCTGCTCTTTATGACTCAATCGACTTCGATCTTCCGGTCAACGGTGTCGCGGGAGACTGCTCCGCGCCAGCGGTGCCGTTTCAGGCAGCGCTGCAAAACCGCTATCTCCCGATCTTTGCCTGCCCTTCAGACCCAGTCAGGCGACTCGTAATCGACAGCGTCAACAACCCTCCCAGTTGGATGGGTGGACATGTCGCAGACAACTTTTATGGAACCTCATACGCGGCGTCTTCGGGTCGTGTCGACAACGACGACCGTGAGCTCTACTGGGGATATGCCGACACTTACTTCAAGAACGATGTGGTCAGGCTTGGTGTGTTCGGGGTCAACGGGGCCGCGCGGATCCGGGATATTACGGACGGTACGAGCAATACGTATGCTTTCGCCGAAACACAGATTCAGAAAAACAATACCAATTCACAGTTTGAAGAAGGGCACTTTTCCACCGCGTTCTGGGCAGCTTACTCTGGTGGTTACTTTGCACACTCAAACGGCGGAATTAACACCTTTGATGGCAACGGTCGGCTCTCCGCGCAAGAAATCGGCAGTTACCATGCGGGGGGCGCGAACATGGTGTTTGTGGACGGTCACGTACAGTTCTTGAACGAGAACATCGACTTGGTACTGTTCCAAAACCTGAGTGCGATTCGCGATGGCAATCCGGTCGGAAAGTTCTAGCAGATGATGCGGCGTTGCGGGCGGAAAATCGACTTGCGAACAGTCCTATTTCTCCCCTCGGCTTCGCTTTGGCTCATCCAGCGACTAACATATCAACACACACACATCTCAGGGGAAGTCCGATGAAGCACAGCACCTCAAGGGCCAGCACACCGCGGCCACGCGGTTTCACTTTGATTGAGCTATTGGTGGTCATCGCGATCATCGCGATTTTGATCGCACTGTTACTCCCGGCGGTCCAACAGGCGCGTGAAGCGGCTCGACGATCAACCTGTCAGAACAATCTGAAGCAAATTGGAATCGCGCTTCATAATTATCACGATAACTTTTCGATGCTGCCGTTCGGGCTGATGTCCGGCAGCAATCCCCAGTCTAGTTCCGGAACCCATAACGGCGTATGGACATGGGCCAGCTATCTACTGCCGTACATGGATCAGAGTAGCGTTTATGAAGCGATGCAGGTTGGTAACCGCCAACCTTTTCCACCTGCGACCACAGGTGTTTATGCAACTCCCGTGGCAACTTTCATCTGTCCGAGCGATCGGAAAGATCGAACGTTTACTGTCCGTGGCGAGGATGTGGCCAAGTCGAATTACGTTGGAGCATTCTTGTCGTGCAGCCGAACCGACAGTGCCTGGTGGAATCCGCTGCTGTGGAGTAGCAGCGCTACCGGATATCCAAGGACGGCGACAATCAAGCCGACCCTGCTGACATTCCAAGGAATGTTTCAGCGGGATGTCAACGTTGATTTTAGCGCCGTTGAAGATGGCCTGAGCAACACGATTGCCGTCGGCGAAAGAGCCACGGAAAACGGTCGCGGTTATCTATATGCGACAGAAAGCGCGAGTCCGCGAGACAACGATGGCGCGGCGGGGGCATTGGCGAGCGGGGGTACGCCCATCAACGACTGGGATTGCACAACCGACGATCGCTGCGGCAACCGAATTTTCAGTAGTCGGCATGCCGGCGGAGCTCACTTTCTGATTGGCGACGGGGCGGTCGTATTTCTCAACGAGAACATCGATCACTCCTGCGCAACCAGCAGTGCGGGCATTTTCCAACGGCTGATCCATCGCCGGGACAGAGAAACTGTCGGCAAGTTTTAAGCCTAACCTCTACGTCGGATTCTCACTTACCATCTCATCTCACGGGACTTTGCAACTATGCACGAACTCTCGCCGCATAGCGTAACACAACCGGTTGCGGCGTTGGCGGGGTCTTTCTCGTTGCCTATCGAGGTTATGTCATGTCACCGAAAGTCACTTTGAGCCGTCGATCGGGTTTCACCCTGATCGAACTGTTGGTGGTGATCGCGATTATTGCGATCTTGATCGCACTACTTCTTCCCGCCGTTCAGCAGGCGCGTGAATCGGCTCGGCGAAGTCAGTGCCAGAATAATCTAAAGCAGATCGGGATCGCACTCCACAATTACCATGACGGCAATCGGCGACTGCCGTTCGGAATTCAGTCCGGATCGACTCCCAAGATCGAGGCGGGAACCAACGATACTTACCCCGGCGGCTGGACCTGGGCAAGCTTTTTGTTGCCCTATGTCGACCAAGGTGCCCTCTATGAAGAATTAAAGGTCGGTGATCAAGATCCGTTTCCCAGTGCTGCAACGCTGATGCAAACACCGTTGAGGTTATTTGCGTGTCCCAGCGATGGGAAAATGACCCGGTTGTCGACCATAAGCGAGCTGTACAACTTCGGTTACTCAAGTAACAGAATTCAGGTGGCGAAGTCGAACTATGTGGCCGCCTACCTCGCGAACGGCGCGACACATTCATCATGGTGGAATCCGCTCGGGATGAATGCCGGTTTCCCTGCCAGCCCATCGACAACCGATGTCGATTCCTTCCACGGCCTGTTCGGTCGCGACGTCACCGTGCGACTTCGTGACGTGACTGACGGTCTGAGCAATACAATTGCGATTGGGGAGCGTGAATCGCGTCATCATCAGGGCGGCTATCTTTACGCGATCCGAGTCGCAACCCATCAGCGAGGATACGATGCACCGGGGGCACTGGGATCAGGAGGGAATCCGATTAACTGCAAGCGTAGCGGGACATGTGCCGGCTATGGTGATGTCCGAACGTTTTCCAGCCAGCATCGCGGCGGAGCACAATTCCTCTTGGCCGACGGCTCGGTTCACTTCCTGAGTGAAAATATCGACTGGAACGGCTCCACCAGCAACGCCGTATTCCAGCAACTCATTAATCGGCGCGACGGACAGACTGTCGGAAAGTTCTAACAGTTGGCATTGACCTCTGATCCATTTCTCACCAACCAGTGGAACTAACTTCACGTCGACGATTTCACGTCACATCCAATTCTGGAGATCGCTTAATCATGCTTGTTCAAATGCGAAAAGTCGAAGCCCCGTTCCGATCGTCACGCAACGGTTTCACGCTCATTGAGTTGCTGGTCGTCATTGCGATCATTGCAATTCTGATTGCACTGCTTTTGCCGGCGGTGCAACAGGCCCGCGAAGCCGCGCGGCGCACCTCGTGCAAAAATAATTTAAAACAAATCGGCATCGCGATGCACAACTATCACGATATCTTCAATGTGCTCCCGTCGATGTACACTCACGAAACCAGCCTCGACGGCAACGGCGTCTGGTCGTGGTCCGCATCGATTCTGCCATACCTTGACCAACAGAACCTTTACAACCTTTTTCAGGTCGGCGATCAATCGGTCCGGCAAGCTCTAGGTGATGCGGCGGTACGTGCAGCTATAAACAACCGCATTGGCGTGTTCCGATGCCCGTCGGACATCGGGCCGACTTTACACGAAGACACTGCAGCACAAGTTGACGCAGCGAGCGGTAGCGACATTGGCGTCGTAACCAATTACGTCGCGATGAATAGCGCAGGCCACGTTCGGAATGTTCGATCTCCCAACGATGATTACTACGGCAATCCGGGCGGATGCCAGTCTTATAATGCCGGTGCGACGGGTATTTTTTACGGCGGAAGTTATCTCCCGCTAGCCGACATTTTCGACGGCACCAGTAATACCGTCCTCGTCGGTGAACGCGGATGGTTTGCCGGCCCTACGCTGGACGAGTCTGCAATGGCCGGAAGCCTGTTCTTCACCAAAGCTCGCAATGAAGGTCCTTATGCCGAACGAGATTCTGGATGGTGGGCACAATACCAGTCTGGAGGCGCGTTCTACATTGGTGCAGGAACTTGGCGTTCGATCAATCATCCGATCAGCGACCTCTCTAGTCGCGGTTACCCTTGGGGTGCTCGAGAAACACTCAGCAGCCATCACACCGGTGGTGTGCAGGTCGTAATGGCGGATGGCGCCGTTCGCTTCATTAGTGAAAATATTGAACACGACTACTCCGGCTGTCGAGTCGATAGCATTCTCGAAGCACTTGTCAGCAACGCCGACGAAATTCCGGTCGGTAATTTCTAATCGTAGATCGGTGTGAATCATCGATGACACTTGCTTCAGTTCCGTGTGGCATTTGATTGACCTGCATCGACTTTCAAAAAACCTCGTTATCAGGAGTTTCAATGTTCCTAATACCTCGTTTGCGGCTTTCCGAGCCCTTCGCGAAACGTGGTTTCACATTGATCGAATTGCTGGTCGTGATTGCGATTATTGCAATTTTAATCGCCCTACTGCTCCCGGCTGTTCAACAAGCCAGAGAGGCGGCCAGGCGAAGTTCGTGCCAGAACAATCTCAAGCAGATCGGGATTGCGATGCACACGTATCACGACACGTATTCGATGCTGCCGGCGCCATACACTCATGACACGACGCTCTCCGACAACGAAGGGCACTGGGCTTGGAGCGCCTCAATCCTGCCCTTTCTGGATCAGCAAAATCTCTACGAACTCCTCAACGTAAGTAACGGCAAGGCTTCCGACGCCATTTCGAATGCGGCAGTCCGCGATGCCGTGTCGCAGCGACTTTCCGTTTTTCGATGCCCTTCGGACATTGGCCCGACACTGCATGAAGATGCAGGACCTCAGATCGTCGACGCGACCGGCAACAACCCGATCGGCGTCGTCACGAATTACGTCGTGATGAACGGCACCGACTACCCGCGACGGCGAGAGTCTGACTTCGATAAAAACCGACGTCGGTCCGATGGGTGGAATGGAACCGGCGGCGCGACCGGTTTATTTTTCCGGGATAGCTACATGCCGTTATCCGACATTTTCGACGGAACAAGTAATACGATCATCGGCGGTGAGCGAGGTTGGTTCCGGGGCGACACAATCGCCGAGACCGTCATGGCCGGAGACCTCTACTTCGTTCGTGATTACAACGGCGGAGGCCCCTGTGCCGTTCGAGAAGGTTCGAACTCCGTTTCGACCGTTCTTGGACAAGGCATGGTCTACATCACCGCCGGCATGTGGTATCCGATCAATCATCGAACCGATGATCTAGAAGGTACGGTGCCCCGTGCCAGATTCGTTCTCAGCAGCCACCATACTGGCGGCGCCAACGTCGTCCTCGCTGACGGTTCTGTGAGATTTATCGGGGAGAACATCGACCATAATTATGCGTCACACCCGATCGACAGCGTGATGGAGGCTCTCGTCGGCAACGCGGATGAAATTGTGATCGGAAAATTTTGATCGTTGAACAGAGTCCGGGTGGGAGAATTCTTTTCTCTCGCCCGGGTTTATTTGTTAGAATGAAGCCTGCAACCTGTCCCACCCAAGAGTAATATCATGCCCCGCCAACAACTTTCCCGCCGAACGATTCTCCGTGGTGCCGGTGCCGCGGTGGCCCTGCCGTTTCTGGATGCCATGCTTCCGCGGACCGCCTCCGCGCAGGCAGCGTCGGCCGGTCGGCCGATCCGCAGCATCTTTCTCGGAACCGAGGGCGGCGTGTGGACCGGTAAGGATGGTTTCTTCCCTTATAAGACCGACCAAGATGTCGAGCGGGCTAAGCAGTGGGGCAAGAATGAAATTCTGCCCGGCGGTTTCGTTGCCGATACGGGGAAGGACTTCAAGCTGACTCAGACGCTCGAGCCGCTGGCCGATCACCGTGAGCAACTCTTAATCTTGAGCGGCTTGCGACATAAGCACGACAGCATCGGCAACAGCGTGGTCAACGCACACGGCCAGGATCTCGGAACACTCCTGACGGGAACGAACATCAGCGGCACGCCCGGGGTGTCGCTGCGAAACGGTCAGTCGGCTGATCAATACATGGCCGAACGGATCGGTCGACGAACTCGATATTCATCTCTCGAACTCGCGGTCGGCAAGAGTAGTTATAACACCCGTGAGGCCAGCACACAGGGCTTAATGGGCTTCCTCAGTTACGACGCCGAAGGAAATGCCCTGCCGGTCGAGGCCAACCCTGAAGCTTTATTCGACCGACTGTTCACCGGCGGTTCGGCCGAGGATCGCACGAAACGCGAGTTGGACCGAACTCGACGAGCCAGCATTCTCGATACCGTCTTGGATGATCTAAGTGGCCTTGATAAAGCGGTCTCGAAGAAAGACCGTCGCAAGCTCGATGAGTACGGAAATTCAATCCGTGAGCTGGAGCGGCGAATCGAGAAGCAACGCGAGTGGGAAGAGATTCCTATTAACTTGCCCTCCGACGCCATGAAGCCGAGCGGTTACGAGGGCTATGCGACGAACGCGGGTGACGGGTCGGGCCGCGTTGAGCAAATGCGTTTGATGCTCGACATTTTGGCACTCGCCATGCAGACCGATGTCACTCGAATCGCGACACTGCGACTGGGCGGCTACTTCGGCACGTTCAAGTTCCTCGGCTTTCCCGAGAACCCGCACAACGGCTACGCCCATAATGCTTGGAAAGATTCGGGCGGGGCGCAGGCGATTGATCGGCTGCACGTTGAGCAACTTGCCTACCTGCTCGATAAATTGTCCGGAATGACGGAGGCCGATGGCAGCAGCGTGCTGGATAACAGCATGATCTTCTACGGGGCCGGTTTGACGAACGGGGCCCGGCCGACTCGCGGGCATGACAAGAGCATTTCGCACGATCCGCATGGTCAGGTCAACACCCCGGTCTTGATTGCGGGTGGAGCTGGTGGGCGACTGCAAACCGGGCGGCACGTCAACTTCGACGACGGCACGCCGTTGACGAACCTGTTCACCACGATGATGGAGGTCATGGACCTCCCCGACCAGCAATTTTCGGACAGCACGGGCACCCTGAACGGTCTGGGCTGATCCGTCGATGAATTCCTTCCCGACTACTGATCCCTCCGAGTCTCTACAAGAGTTGCGACGCAATGTCGACGATGACTTTCAAACCGTTTCGAATCGCGTGTAACGAGTGCGGTGCGAAACTCTCGATTAAGAAGCCGAGCCTTGTCGGTCGCAAGGTCGCGTGTCCGAAGTGCGAGTCGTCTTTGCGTATCGTTGCGCCAAAGGCCGACGCCCCTCCGGTCAGGCTAGAGAAGCCTAAGCAGGAAGCGCCGAAACTTCGGCAGCGCAGTCGACCGCAGCGAAGTAACGATGCCGCCCCGGCCCGAGAGGTTCGGGCGAAGCAAGTGTCGCCTTCGCTCCCGGCACGATCCGATCGGACCAAACGTCGTGGATCGAAGGGTAAGTCTGCGGCGAACAAAAGGCAGAGCAAAGGACTCTTCATTGGAATCGCTGCCGCGTTCGGTTTGCTGATTGCCGTCGGCGCGGCAATCGGAGGAGTCGCGCTGTTCGGCGGTGGTGGTGATGCTTCCAACCAGCCCCTTGTTGCCGACACGTCAACTCAGCAGCCGACAGCGATCGATCTCGATGCTTCGGACTCAGCCGGCACATCGACCGTTTCACCGAGCGGAAGCGATGGAAATCAGCCCACTTTAACACCGGCAACACCTCCAGTAACGCAGGTCGCCGCCGCTCCCCGCGAACCGATTAATTCTGTTCCGGCCGGTCAGTTCGACAATCAAGTCATTCCGGTTTCCCATCAGCCGGACGAGGTGGTCGACGACTCGAGCCCGCGGCGGTTCGTGTCGCAATTCTGCACCGATTGCCACACCGGTGATGATCCAGACGGCAGTTTCTCCGTCGCGGAATTACTTCAAGCCGGGTCGCTCTCACGGCGACCATCGGATTGGATTCCGATTCTCGAGCGGCTCGAATCGCGCGATATGCCGCCGGCCGATTCGGGCGTCTCGATTCCCACGTTGGAACAGTACACACAGCAAAGTGAGGAATTGCATTCACTTATCGCAGAGGCGAGCGGAAATACCGGTCGTTGGACACGGCGTTTAAATCGCGTGGAGTACGTCAATACGATTCGCGATCTATTGCATCTTCCGGAGTACGATGTCGGAGACTCCTTCCCGGACGACCTCGGTATCGATGGATTTAAGACGATTGTTGAAGCGCAATCTTTGGCACCGGCGCTGTTGGAAAAATACTTGGAATCGGCTGAAGAAGCGCTCGCCTACGCGATTGTCGATGAGCCGGAGCCGGACCAATTTAAGTACCGCTATTTCCCACTCCACCGCGGCCATACGGGAAAACCTGATACGATTCCAGACTCGCCGCTGCATGTGAAAGAGTATTTTCTTAAAATTCGAAAGAAGAAAACGCCCCCGAAAGGAAGCGAGCCGCCCGAAGATGTCAGGCTGCTGAGTGTGGGCTACCGTCAAGCGGGTCCTCCGAAGAAGGCCGGCGGCTGGTCTATGGTTCAAGAAGGCAAAGGGCCGGGCAACCTGTTCTTTGTCTCCCCGCCTTCGGACGACGGAACGAACCGGGTGAAGGCCCCCTTCACCAACGAATTGCAATACGGTCGTTATCGAATTCGCGTGAAAGCTCAAGCCCTGGCAGTGGATGGGAAAGGCAACGACCTGCCCAAAGACAAGATGCTCGACGGCGTGGCCCTCGCGTTTGTCCACACCGGCGAAGTCGCGCATCAAGTACCAATTCCACTCGATGCTCAACCGCAATGGTATGAGTATGAGTTTCCGGCAACTTTCAAGAAGCCGAGCATTGGGGTGGGAGCGATTTCTCGAGCGATCGGAAGGAAGTGGAATTCTCCGACCGTCGCGCCCAGCGTGATGATCACGGAGGTTGAAGTCGAAGGACCACTTTACGATCAATGGCCGCCGATCAGCCATCGCGCCATTTTCGGCCAGAACGACAACACTCCGGCCGACGTCGTACTGCGAGATTTTGCCTCGCGTGCGTTCCGTCGACCGGCGACTTCAGAGGAAGTCACGACCTACGTTAATCTCTACCAGTCTCAAAAAGATCTCGGGCTGAGTGAGAAAGAAGCGTTAACTGCCGCTTTGCAGGCAATTCTCATTTCCCCCAAGTTCTTATTTCTTGTTGAAGAGTCCCGACCCGACAAGTCACTGGACAACTACGAGCTCGCGTCGCGGCTCTCTTACTTCTTGTGGAGTACGATGCCGGATGACGAGCTGATTGCAGCCGCCGATCGGGGCGAATTAACGTCGAGTAATGGTCTGAGAACTCAGGTCGATCGAATGCTGGCCGATCCGAGGTCAGAAGCCCTCGTGGAGAATTTTGCCGCTCAGTGGCTCGGTTATCACCGTCTTCAGGATTTGACTCCCGATCCGAAACTCTTCCCCGAGTGGGATAAAAAACTACCGGTTTCGATGAAGCAGGAATTGCAGTACTTGGTTCGTCACGTCATTGAAAATAATGAGCCGGTAACGACCTTCCTGACTGCAGACTTCGCCTTCATTGATCAACGATTGGCAATTCATTACGGAATTGACGGCGTTGAAGGTCAGGAGTTCCGAAAGGTCAGCCTCGATAAGGTTCCCGAGCGCGGCGGACTGGCGACCACAGCGGCGGTACTTGCCTTGGGGTCGAACCCGACACGGACGTCCCCAATTAAACGGGGCGTATTCATCGTCGAAAAGCTCTTCAATCGACCACCGCCGAATCCACCGGCCAACGTGCCGCCGCTCGACGAGGAGGCCGTGACAAAGGACCCGACGAGTGTTCGCGAGCAACTTGCCGCCCACAGCACGAACCCGACGTGTGCGGCCTGTCATCGCAAAATCGATTACTGGGGCCTGCCTTTAGAATCGTTTGACGCGCTTGGCAAGAAGCGCGATGCGGGTAATCTCGATCTAACGGCGGACCTCCCCGACGGTCGAGTCATCGACGGGCCAAACGGCATCCGCAGCGAACTTCAAAGGCGCGAACGAGACTTCGTACAAGGTCTTGCCGAGAAATTGATGATGTACGGGATCGGACGCACGCTGTCGCTCAATGATCGCACTCGGATCGAAGATATCGTCAATGCGGCGGCAGCGGACGAATACCGCTTCGGAACCATCGTCAAAGAAATCGTGACATCCGAATCGTTCACGAAGCATTAGAAGCGATTTTAACACCAGCCAGAGGCGCAAGCCGATGGTCGATCAACCAGCGATTTTCCCGACGGCTGGCGCCTCGGGCTTGTACGCTGGGTGATTTTAAACCGCTTCTAGACGACGTTGAGTCGGAGTTCGACCGAGTTTGATCGGGTGCTCTACGGAAGCGCTCGTATTGTTCGAACATTAAGTTGAAGTCGAATCGGTCGCTGCCCGTTGCCGCAGGGCGGTGGCGAACTCAACGCAGTGCAGCCGCGGCATCGAGAAATTCTCCTCGCAAGTCAGCGCTATCGACCGGCATGCTCTTACGCTGCATGAGCAAGATATAGATTCGGCCTCGTTGCGGATCGACGGTTCCGTGGGTGCCCAGTGCGCCGCCGTGACCGTACGAACCGACGGAAAGCGATCGCGTGACTCCCTGCGGCTCGCGGATGACGCACCAGCCCAGTCCCCAACCGCAACCGGGGGTGAAACCGGTTGTGATCTCGCCGGTCCTCAGCGACGTCATCAGTGCCACCGATTTCTCCGACAGATACCGGCGGCCGTCCCACTCGCCGCCGTTTAAGATCATTGCATAGAAGCGATGCAAGTCCGCAGCCGAGCAAACGAGCCCGGCCGAAGGGTTGGCCGCGCGATTCGGCTCTTCTTTCCAAATCCAATACTCCGCCGGCTCCAGTTCGCCGGACGCGTTTCGACCATATAACTCGGCCATCCGGTCACGCTGCGCTTGGGTCGGAAAAAACGTGGCATCTTTCATTTGCAGCGGAACGAAAAGGCGATCCTTAAGAAAATTTTCGAACGGCTGCTCCGCGACTATCTCAACGATCCGACCCGCGACGGTAATTCCGGGACTGTAATTCCATTTGGTGCCGGGCTCGAACAGCAGCGGCCGCTGCGCAATCACTTGAGCAGTCTTCTCCAAGGTTTCTTCCGTCCGCTGATCTCCCCCTAGCCCGGAGGTGTGCGTTAGAAGGTGGCGGACCGTCATGACGTTGTCGGGCGTTGATCCATCTTTGAGCCGCATCTTCCCGAATTCCGGAATGTAGTCGGAGACTGGATCGTCGAGCGAAAGCCGACCTTCGTCGACGAGCATCATGACGGCCGTCGATGCGATCGGCTTCGTCATTGAGGCGATCGCGAATAAAGCGTCTGTCGCCAGCGGCTCTTCCGCACTAATTCCGGCTCGACCGGCCGAAGAGAGGTGGATCACGTCGGCGCCGTCGGCGACGAGAGCGACCATCCCAACGGCTTCGCCTTCTGCGATGGCATCACTCAATACGGCTTCGATCGAAGCTTCGGCTTCCGTTCTGACCGCAGAGCCTGAGTCCGCGACTGAGATCGCCGCGATACTGACCGAGGCGACGCAGGCCGTCAGAGCAATTCTGATTCGATGATGCATTAGAGTTCTCGTTGGGACGAATGAATGCGGCAGGGTTCGCTCCGAGCTGCCAATTTCTTTGATGATCATCGAATGGCTGCGGCCCCCGCAATCAAGCACTCGGGAATTAGGAGGAAATCGAGCCCGGTTGACCTGAATTGACCCCAAGTTCGATTTCAGTCGCTCTTCGAGCAGTGAAACCAGCCATTTGTCTTCGACATTCGGTCGATCCACACGTTGGCATCCCGGCTCGGAGGCAGAGACTGAAAAAAATTGAATTTTCGAGGATCAGAATGGCCCGCGCAACATAGCAGCAACTTCTTAGGAGGAGCCCTCAATATCCGATGGAAAACGGGACGAAAACGCCGTTGTGATCGCAAGCATTTTCGCGAGAAGTCAAATTTTCCGTGGGGAGTTCGAAAGGTTGCTTGACATGGAAAATCGTGTCCGCTATCGAGTGCGTCTCTGATCGCAGACACATGCAAGAACGTGAGTTGCGTCAAATGAAATCAAACGGTTGAAATGCCCGTTCGAATCGTTTCTGCGACTTGTTTTATGGAATTGACTGCCCCGAACGAGAGGATCGCAGCTGTGAGTATGGCCATTGCAACGCGCGATGTAATTAGCCGTCCGTACCAGACCGACATGCTGACTGGTACGATTGCGGTCGAAGACGAGGTCGATATGCTCCGATCATCGCCCTTTCTGACATCGCCCTATCTGATCGACGATGAAGACGATTTCGACTCGTTCGACGACGACGATGATGATGAGGACGACGACCTCGACGAGGAATTCGAGGACGATGAGGACGACGAATTCGACGACGACGAAGACGATTTCGACGACGATGAAGACGAAGAATTCGAAGACGATCTCGACGACGACCTCGATGACGATGACGACGATGATGATTTCGACGACGACTTCGACGACTGACGCCGACGCCCGGAATCAGTATTGCCCCAGCGGTAACTCCTGATTCGGCGACGACTACGGCGTTCACAGTTACTGCCGACAGGTGCTATTCGCAGGTTGATTCAATGGACGGTCTCCGTCAGCAGATCGAGGAGGCCGTTGGCTTTCTTCGCAAGTCGTACTCAGAGACGCCCCGCATCGGGATGATTCTCGGAACCGGGCTCGGTGATCTCGCAGAGCAGATCGAGACGGTCGCCGAAGTGCCGTATGCGGACATCCCTCACTTCCCGACCTCGACGGTCGAGTCACACCGCGGCCAACTGGCCTGTGGGACGCTCGGCGGGGTCCCGGTCGTCGCGATGGAGGGCCGGTTCCATTACTACGAAGGCTACTCGCTCAGCGAAGTCACCTTTCCGGTTCGCGTCATGCAGGCGCTCGGCGCCGAGATATTGATCGTCACCAATGCCGCCGGCGGGATGAATCCGCTCTACGAACTCGCCGACATCGTGCTCGTCGAGGATCACATCAACCTGATGCCCGACAACCCGCTTCGTGGCGTCAACGACGACAGCCTCGGGCCGCGGTTCCCCGATATGAGCGAGCCGTATGATTACGAACTGCTTTCCAAAGCAGTCACGACGGCCCGCCGGACCGGGACCCCCTTTCAAAAAGGGGTCTTCGTCGCCGTGCCCGGCCCGAATCTCGAAACGCGGGCCGAATATCGAATGCTGCGGAATATGGGGGCGGATCTCGTCGGGATGTCGACCGTCCCCGAAGTGATCGTCGCCGCCCATGCCGGTATGAAAGTGTTGACCTGCTCGGTTATTACCGACATCTGCCTGCCCGATGCCTTGGAGCCGGTGGCGATCGAGAAGATCCTCGAAGTCGCCGCGGAGGGCGGCCAACGGCTGTCACACCTGCTCGCCGAACTGATCCCCACACTCTGATCTCATCGAGGCACTTGGTGCCTGTGCGGCCGAAGACGGCACTCTCGCCGCGTCCGGCGTGAGAGTCACAAGATCAGCGAAATCGGGTTCGCTGACCCGCCACAGGCTGGAAGCGGTGCCGCAACCACACTACACTAATTGGCTCACCCTCAAGAGGGTGCGTACGTTTTGATCGTCACCTGATATTCGATTTCGAAACTAATGCCGAATTCCACCAGCGCTAAACAGGCCCTTCGCAAGAGCAAGAAACGCCGCATCGCCAACCGAGCGAAGCGCTCGGCCCTGCGGTCGACGCTGAAGAAGGCCCGCGCCGCGGCTGAAACCGGCCAGGCGAGCGAAGAGATCAGCGCCGCCTACAAGTCACTCGACAAAGCGGCCGCGAAGAACCTGATCCACAAGAACACAGCCGCCCGGCTAAAGAGCCGACTCGTCGCCGCCGCAAAGAAAGCCGCCGCAGGCGAGTAAGTGCTGCAATGTGATTCGCAATTGCCCAAAGCCCACGGGTCCCACCCCGTGGGTCTTTTCATGCGCTCACCTCAAATCGATCAGCGCAAAAAAATGGCGCGGCCCGAGAGCCACGCCATTCTTGTTCTCTGAGATCAGCAAGACTGATCCACTCCTAGAACTCACTCGCGTCAAGCGGGGTCTGACCGTAGAGCGATCCACCGCTGGAAAGCAGCTTGAGGTAGACTTCGCGACCAATCGTGTTCGAGAGATTCGACGCACGACCATCGACGAATGCGACATTGCAGGTACCGCTATGGTTGGACGACGGTCGCGGTACTCGAATCACATCAGTTCCCGACGCATCGGCTGAACGGTTCGGAAGATCGATGTCACGCGCGGTGTAAGAGCCGGAGGTCACGTTATTGGGGAATCCCTCGGCACTGACATCAACTGCCGCGCCAAACACCAATTCAATCGCCGGTCCCATGAGCCAGTCTGCCCGTGAGTCGTCATTTTCCGTCAGCAAGAGCGTCTGACTGATACCATCGCCGAGACCAATCGAGTCAAGATTCTGACGAACGCGGCCCGATGGTGAAATCGGTTCGAAATGGGACGCTCCCGACCGAATAGAGACCTGAGCATCCGGGGTTCCGGTAATTCCCCACACATAGGACTCACCATCCGGCCGGTGCTGGGCCATGTTGCCGTGTGCATCGCTCACCGGCCAATTTGAATCGGCAGCCATAGCGCCATCGAAATTGATGTATCCGATGTTCATCACATAGCTGGACCCACGGTCTTGATTAAAGTTGTTCAAGTCCTCAGGGCAGGCAAAGACTTTGACGAAGACATCCAAATTATCTGCGTAAAGAGCCGTGACATCTGCATCTGCCGGCTCGACATCAGTGTCAGCGCTGAACAGATCAAAATCACTAACTTCCGCAGAAGTGGGAGTAGTCAAACTAGCTGCCGTCGCCCCGGTACCAGCCCCACCCGCCGCTTCGTTCGCAGCGATCTGTCGATCCAAGCCTGGCTCATCCAACGCCGTGAGGACTTGGCGACACCAAGAAGCATCGACCGAGCCGCCTGCACCGGTTTGTGAAAAATCAGTGGCGACCGCATACGGAATCTTCCCACCATTGGTCGAGGTCACGTTTGCGACGGCCAAGGCGAGGTTCTTCACGTTGTTCAAACACTCCAGTCGGCGAGCGGCCCGGCGGGCGCTTTGGACCGCGGGTGCGATCAGTGACACGAGCACGGCGATGATCGAAATCACCACCAGTAGCTCAATCAGCGTAAATCCCTTGCGGGCCTGTCTTTGACGGAAGTTGCGCATCGGCATTCCTTTCGGTGTAGTTGATACCCGTGGTGACATGCAGCTTGGTTCCCTGAGGACGGCCCGCCCAAAGGTTGGAACCTGAACGTACAAAATGACTGCTGTGTCGAATGGATGCCCGCCCCTCGGAACACCCAGTTATTCTCAGATACGTAGATTCTAACCGATCTCAACACGATTTGGGAGAATCTGCTGAAAATCGGTCAATCCGAACAATTCCCAACCCGCCTCTCCCACAAGCCGAGGCTCCTGTGAGCCGCTCGGGTGCCGGGGGCGTGTCGCCCCCGCAGTGTACGGTCGGCGATCCCCTTGAACAGCGACCATTTCAACAGTGACCACTTCAACGGGGACAAGCCACGAGAACCCATTCCCCCTCTAAACCGCTTTCGATCCGCACTTCTCAGGAAGTACGGCTTGTCTCTCACCTCTCACCTCTAAACACTCACCTCTATTGCCGCTCGGGTGCCGGGGGCGTGTCGCCCCCGTAGTGTGCGGCTTGCTCACCTGTTGCACGATATCCACACGGGTCCTCCAGCGACAAGTTTTCGATGCCTTTGCAAGCGGAGAAATTGGCTCACACGGGTGACCCGGCCGACATGTCGGCCGGGTCGCGCAGCGACAAGATGCCGTTCGAAAAACTATCGAACCGTGGAAACGACTCACTCCATTGTAAGTTTCCCGAACAGCATCGTGTGCCTGTCGGCACCCGGCCGAATATCGGCCGGGCTACCCGATGATTATTGAATATGGCTTGTTATTCTTCGTGTTTTGAGTTCAGAGCCTCATTTGCTGTGATTCGAGATCGAAAGAAAAATCGGACGCGCCCGACGGTTTGCCGCGGCAACTTCCGCCGCGTGAACGGCAGCAAAGTGCTGCGATCACCGGCGGGGTGATAAGAGGTGGTGCACCAGTCCTCTAACCTATTGATTCGGGTTGCGCCATGTGCCGAGGGCGTGTCGATCCCGTTGGCTAGATTTGGCTCATGCCTTGCATCGCGACCATTGCGAAGCTCGAAATCCTGTCGGGAAACTCGTCGGTGCAAGAAGCTCACGAACACCCAGATGCGGGGGCGACACGCACCCCGGCACCCCTTATGAAGTCATATTCGCGACGACTTCCCCACAAGCCGAGGCTCCTGAGAGCCGCGGGCCGAACGCACGTTGCGAGTGGAATGGTCTATATAGCGTTTCCCCGTGTTCGATCCGCACTTCTCAGGAAGTACGGCTTGTCTCTCACCTCTCACCGCTAAACACTCACCTCTATTGCCGCTCGGGTGCCGGGGGCGTGTCGCCCCCGTAGTGTGCGGTCGGTGATCTCCTTGAACAGCGACCATTTCAACAGTGACCACTTCAACTACGAAACCTGTCGGATCAGCCGATTGTGCAAGATATCAGCAGGCGCCCTGATGCGGGGGCGACACGCACACCGGCACCCCTTATGAAGTCATATTCGCGACGACTTCCCCACAAGCCGAGGCTCCTGAGAGCCGCGGGCCGAACGCACGTTGCGAGTGGAATGGTCTATATAGCGTTTCCCCGTGTTCGATCCGCACTTCTCAGGAAGTGCGGCTTGTTGACTCTCACCTCTCACCGCTAAACACTCACCTCTATTGCAGCGTCTTGCGATGCAGCACCAGATTCCGCCAGTTGAACTCCGGATTGCCGTCGCTGTCGCGGGCGAAGCTGAACGTTGCGTTGCCGCCTGCCGCCAGGTTCGGATCGAGCGGCAAATCAGACTCCTCCAGCGATTCGAGAGCCAGGGTGCGATCGATCACGAACACCGCCCGATTCCCCGGCGAGGTCGGCAGCTTCCCGCCGATCTGTACCACATTCGGGGTTGATGGGTTCGTATCATGGTCGCGGCTGACCGCCTCGAAGAAATCGACTTTGATGAAGACCACGAACGCGTTGCTCCGCGTCGTCGCATTCTGCAGCACCTTGCCGAGCAGTCGGTAGCGGGTGGAGAAATCCAAGTCGTCGATGCCGTCGGTGTTGTGATCGAATTCATGATCGTGCTCGTCGGCATCGCCCAGTTCGAACAGCCCCCGAGGAAGCACTCCGTTAAAGTCATCGCCCGGCAGCCGGCGCAATAGCGTCTGCCCAAGGCTCGCCGCATAGTCGATCCCCGAGCCGTCGTACTTCAGCGGATCAGCAAACCCGCGGAAGGGACCGGCGTAGTCGGCACCCACGGTTCGCGATGGCAAACCGGGTAAGTACAGGGACCCGGAGACCGGGTCGAGCCCGTCACGAGCTGAAATCAGACTGTTCCACCAATCGCGGGCATTCGTCGTGCCATCAAAAGTTTCACCAGAAGTCGAACGCAGACCGACGACCGAGCCGTAGTTATAAAGCCCGGCCACGTCCGTATCATCCAGAATACCGCCGAGCACATGCGGATGGCGGAGCGTGTTGACGTTGATCTTTCCGAACTGCCGGAACCGCTCACGCGATCCGGCCGACCCGCTGAAGGCCGCGGTGCCGATCGGTTCGACGAACCACGGATAGTCGGAATCGTAGTTCCCGTACGACGACGGAATCTCGAGGAACTGCAGCATCCGGAACCACAGGTTGGTCTGCAGCGATTCCCCCGACCCGACCCGTCCGTCCGAGGTGATCGAATTGACCCCAAAACTCGTCTGGCCGTCCGGATACAGGAACCGCGCCGCCGCGATGTGGCGACGGTCAATCACGTTGTTATCGGAGAGCTGAACGGTCAACTCCGCCGGCCCGTATAACGGCACCTGCAACAGGTCAGCCAACGTCGACATCGGCCGATCGTAGTGCGGCTGCCAGACGGTGTACTTATTCGGAGCCCGATCGTTCGCCAGGTTGAAGTCGTGCGAGTTGACGTCGGTCCCGGTCGGGAAGTTGGCATCGCTCGGTGCGCCACGCTTCAGTGCCCGGCTGCGATTCGTGCTGGTCACGTCCTGTAATTTACTCGCCAGACTTTCGGGCGTCGCCGGCGGTGAGTTGGGGTAAGACGCGTACATCCCGGTATCGAGATTGTCGTCACCGTACAGCAATGCCAGTGCGTCGACGTCGACCTCCATCTCGTCGACCACAATCCACGGGTTGTCGTAGTTGGTCGCGTCGTCGGCGATGTCGGCCGCGACTGTCGGAACGTTCCGGACCGGATTGGCCCGGCGACGCAGAACGAATTTCACCGAAGTCCCGGAATCGAGCGTGTCGAGGTCGGGAGCGACGAACCGGATGAAATTCACGCCGCGAGCTTCGGCCGAGCCCGTAAATGCGTTTCCGACCTCCGGCGTCTCCAGATAGGTCTCCGACGTGTTTGAATCCTGATTAATTTCGTAGAGCGTGCCGTCAACCAATAGATCGAGGTCGAGCGGGCTATTGTAAGGAACGAATGAGTTGGTCGGATTCGTCCCACCGAACGACAGATCGTCGAAGTCGGTCACGCCAGCTTTAAGCTGCGTGAAGTCGACGAACATCCGGCTGTCGGCCGTACCGGTCGTCGCGGCATTATTAAGCTCGGCCGCATCATCGGGCGAGACCCGCTCGATTCTGTTGGAACTGGAGTCGGTCGCCCCGATCGTATAGAGCCGATTGTTCGACCCGAGCACGCTACCATCGGTGAGTGTTGTGTAAGTCTCTTCGGCACCGACCTCGCTGGTGACGGTCACGATCTGCCAGTCGCCGTTGAGGTCGAGATCACCGGCGGCGGTCCCCGGCCCGCAAAGCTGCAGCTCCAGATAAGCAAACCAGTGCGGTTCTTTCTCGAACCACGACGTCATCGGGTGGTCTTTATCGGAACCGGAATCATTGATCTTCCGCGTGGCGACGACCATCGCTTCATTCAGATTTAATTCCTGAGCCTCAACCCCGTAGACGACTTCGCGGTCGGTGTCGGCGTTGTCGACATAGCCGTTGTCGTTAAGGGTGTAGCCGTTCGACAGATCGGTGTCGTATACGAAGACGGTCGAGATATTATCGGAATCGGCTGCGTCGACCATATTGACGGCAAACTGCGCCATCTCCCGGAGGCGTTCATTAATCGTGGTACTGCCGTCCGGGTCTGGATGGACGCTTCCCGACGGCGCCACGAGCGGCTGAAAACCGGGCTCCGCATTTAATGTATAAAGTAGAACGTAAATATCCCGAGCCAGGTTCTGCCGATCGCGGCGAGCGTGCCACTCCTGCAAGGCCGGGTTTCCGGCAACGTTCCACGACCGCTGACCGTTCAGCGCCGCCGAGGCATCGGGAATCCCGAACGTCGTGGACGGAACTGTCAATTGGCTCGCCAAATCGGCTGACGACAACCCCGTCGCGGGGTGAGTCATGAGCGGTCGCAACACGACTTCGCCATTGGTATTGGCCGCCGCGACAAGGTTCGGGCTGATCTTCCGCAGCATCCGCAATTCATTTCGGTCTCCCTGCTTCGCGACCGGATCGACGTCGTGCCGGAGCAGCTCGCGGACTTCTTGCCGAAATGGTTCCCGCGGATCGCCCACGGGCGGCCCACCTCCCGCACGCGGCGGAAAGTCGTCGAAGTTCCCGTCACCATCCCATTCGCCGGTGTAGAGAAATTGATTGCTTACAACCGAAGGTGTCGCCAGCAAACCATCCATCTTGCTAAACCCATGCGCCTTCACATCCGCACTCGTCGCCGTCAGGCGGCTGCGGATGTCATCGGCAGTGGTCGCTTCCTTAAGACTAAACGGCGCGACCGACTGCACGCGGCCGACGGTATTGGTTTGATCAAGATCGGTCTGCGAGGTGTGCAGCACCGCGGTTTCGTCCGGCCCGTAAATCGCGTCGGAGGAGTCACCGACCGTCAGCAGAGTTTCGCCCGGATCGTCGGTCAGAATGTATTTCAGCAAGCCATCGCCGCCGGTGAACAAATCACCGGTTGAGTCACCGATACCGTACAACGGGCCCGTCGCTGAAATCGAGATAAGCGTACTGTTGAACGCGTTCCCCCAACCGATCACGCCGCCACCGCCACTGATTCCCGACAGGGTCCAATAGTTGGCGTATCCGGGGAAGCGAAACTTCCCGGCATCGGTCTGAAACAACCGGCCTTTGCCGTTCGATCCTGACGCAATATCAGTGCCCTCACCCCGCGGATCGACGGGATGCCGGTGCGGCAGGGTCGCCGCGATGGTGCTGGGGAAGACGACATTGTTCGTGTCGGAAGCCGCCGACCCGAAGGCCGCGTTGCCGTCATCATCTTCCGTCGGTTCGCCCGGCAGGGGGAAGCCGTTGGTATTCACGTTTTCGTAGCCGTTCCGCAGCCGCGTCGGGTCGCCCCAGCGGCCCAGAACCAGGCTCAGGATGTCGCCCGTCGCCGTGTCGAGTTCGGGCCGCCCCGTCAGCAACCACCACCACTCCAGGTTCGCCATCTCGGCAATGCGAGTTTGTGCCGTGGCCGCTCCGCTGCCTTCGCCGATCTGTCGATCAGCGGGGCCACCACTATGAATGCCGAGGTAGCGCCGGTGCTGCGATGTATCGGCCCCGTTCGGGTCGGCATCGAAGGCCCATGTCGGATTGACCTCATGCGGCGAGCGCCCGATGTTCGACTGTGAAATCGACTGCCCGCCGCCGAAGTCCTGGCTATTAAGTGTTGTCGTGTTGTCGAGTCGAATGTCACCGTACGCGTTGCCGTGGACGTTCAGATTAAATAACGCATCGAGGTCATACACCGTGATCGCGAACAGCGGGACATAGGTGATCGACCCGTCCGAGGTCTGCTGCACCGGGAAGTCGAGATCCAGCCAGACCGCCTCTTTCACGCCATCGCCATCCGGGTCGGCGTCGAAGTCATAGGTCGAAGAAGTGCCGCCATTCTCCCAATGCCCTTCGCTCCAGCCGGCCGGTCGAAATGTGAAGACGCCGGCCGTCGGAAATAGGGCCGGATTCTGCGGGAAGCGATCTTCACCCGAACGCGTCCCGTCATTCAGATACGCGATGTGATCAGCATGAGGCCGCATCACCCGGCTCGACAGAGCCGCCGTGTTGTACCAGGTGGTCGAATCCGGATCAGCCGAACTGCGCAGATACTGCGGCCGGTGAAACGAAGGAATGATGACTTCTTGGCCGGTCGACGGCTCAATGCCCCGATAGGCCAGAAACGGGGAATTAATATCGGGATAGGTGTAGTTAACGTCGGGCTGTGGCAGGCGGGTGCTGGTGAGTGCTCCGGTCGTCAGCTGATCGTCATCCGCATCACCGCGGTTGTTGGCGACCGGGGATTGATTTAATTCCAGCGCAAACTGCGTGCTCGCGCCGTCGGGCGAACCGTTGTAGTCGGCATCCACCGAGGGAACCGCGACGGTACCGCTCGTGTCCATGACAAGATTGACGCCGCCGCCGTCGAACGGTTGCAGGTCGGTGCCCACGAGTGTGGCCAGCAGGCTGGCCCGGCCGCCCCACAGGGCCGAGTTATAAAGACCGTCCTCCGGGCCGAGGATCAGTTGCTCCAGCGCGTGATCGAACAGCGCGGTCGCATCGAGTTCCAGCGACCGCGGTTCCTTCGCCGTTTCAGCGAAGTACTGGGCACTCTGCTCCTCCTGCGAGGCGATCGTGAAGAACACGAACCCCAGGATCAGCATCATCCCCAACAGCCCCAGCACCACCACAATCACGCTACCGCGTCGCGGCGACCCACAGGGTCCTTGTGCCTGCGGCGGCAGGTGGTGACTTATTGATGCATTTAGTGATCGCATTGGTTTTGTCCGTAGTCCAAGGCATTGGCCCGCCGAGGACGTTAGTTCTTAAAACGCTTTTCGCCGTCCGCCGTCAACAACCCGAGAAGCGGTTTCAAATCGCTCAACATACAAGCCCGAGGCGCAAGCCGTCGGGAAAATCGCTCGTTGATCGACCATCGGCTTGCGCCTCTGGCTGGTATTGAAATCACTCCGAGGCTCCTGAGAGCCGCGGGCCGATCAAGAGAGCGACCTGCGAGAACCATTTTCCGCCGCTCCCCGCGTTCGATCCGCACTTCACAGGAAGTGCGGCTTGTTGAACTCTCACCCCTTCAATCCACCAGCGACTGTGTAATCGTCACCTGCTTAATTTGCTCGCTTGACGGGTCTTTGAAGACGACGCGAATTTGGATGGCTTTGAGGGCCTCTTCGTTGCCGTCACCCAAGCCGAAGTTGGGTTGCGAATAGCGATCGCCACCGTTGTATGGTGCATATGCGGGCACTCCAATACCGTTAATCGGATCGCCAAGACCAGTCGAGGTATTCTCATTCAACGCCGGATGCCAAGTATCGTACCGCCGTCGCGAATCATCTTGAAAATCGCCGGTCGAACCGCTTCCAGAATCGAGGTTGGTCGTATTTCCATAGGTTGAATCTGCGGTCGGATTAAACGGCGTGCCATAGAAGCCGCCGCCGCCATTTCCAAGATCGACGAAAGCGGGCAGCGTCAGCCCGTCATCGAACACTTTGACGTCGAACTCCAAGACATCGGTGAGCAACAGTTCGACATTGCGTCGACCGACAAAATCATCATAGAGGTCGATTACTCCGTCGTTATCGGAATCGGTGAGATCGTTTCGTCGATAGGGGTTCGTCGTGGCGCTCGTGGTCTCGCCGGGATATCGAAATGTGTCGTCAGCCGTTTCCCGTTTTAGAAACCGTCCAAGAAACGGTCCGCTGTTGGTGGCGTTGTCGAGATATTCCCGCGGCGCGCCTGATAGAACCGCAAGTGACGAGCCGTATCGCAAGTGAGGCAATCCCAAACTCGTCGGGACATCAATCGGCGGTGACGTGCTGAGACTGACGACGCCCCCACCCCCGCCGCCGATATCGTTGCTCAACGAAAAGTCGACGCTGTGAAACTTAGTCACATTTGTGGATGTGTCATAAAACGCCGCGTAATCGAAGTCCCGCCAGAACACGCCCGAATAACCGTTGGCGGTATCGGGTTGATTGGGCCCCGCCGGGTAAGCCAGCGGATCAGTCGAGTAGCTGAAGGCACTGCTGCTATCGACATCGCTGAAATAGTTGCCGCCACCCCCATCCTGTTTCGGCTGTCCCTGCGTGCCCGAAGCACCATCAACGTATGGATCGCGAATCAGCAGAACGGAGCGATATAAATTTTTGCCACGCAAGAAATAAACAACTTCGGCCGCCGTCGAGACGCCAACGCCGTTCACCGTGGAAACGCCGTCATCAAACTCCGGCTGATCCAACGCATCTCCACCGGATGCCATGTCGGCTAATTCGGCCGTCTTACCGAAAATGACATCATCGCCGGTCGTTTCAATCGTGAGTGCGAGAACATCGTCGAGCGGATTGTTCGACTCATTCTCAGAGATCGAAAAATAGCCCCTGCGAAGCTCCATATCCGAAAATGAACTGGTGTTCTGACCCGGCCAGAACGGAACGACATCGCGATACGTTCGCCGTTGCAGATCACCCTGCAGCAGATTCACCAGCAGTCGTGCTCGCTGGTCGTTCTCGGCGATCCCCTTCTGCGTTTGGATCGTGGTGCCCACGATGCCGAACACCTGCGAGAACATCACCATCATCAGCATCACGAGCGCGACCGAGACGAGCGCCTCGACGAGCGTGAAGCCGCGGCGAGCGGAGTGCCCGGCTTTTTGCGGCGATTGATATTTGTTGGCGGAACGCAACACGTGACGACTCGGTCGAATAAATTAAGGTGCGATGGATAATGTGCTAAGCGGATACACCTCGACCACATTGCGAGGGAATACGGCGAGGGGGTATTCGTTATCGGCGGTACTAATTCCGTCCTTGGGATCATCGAAATCGAACCGCCCCGTCACCCGCCCCGGCTCCGTCGGGATGATCGAACTCGGGGTCAGCTTGAATTCCAGAACGCGGGCGGTGGCCGGCAGATCGAAATCGGTATCACCGTCGCCGTTCAGATCGCCCGTATTGTCGAACTCACGAACGAAGTCGCCGATCTGGTACCAGCGGAGTTCGTTTAAGTTACAGAAGTAATAGCCGCGCTTAACCGAAGGCCGATTCTCCGTCGCGGGATCATATGCGACATAGAACGGGTCATTCGTCGTCGCGCCTTCGATATAGGCATAGGGTTTTTCGTCCCACAGCTCGTTCCCGTACGGCCGTCGGAAATAAGTCACGACATCGACATTCGCCGTTTCCGAGCCGGACGATAACGTGTTTCGTCGGACCGAAAGCATCCATGTGTAGCGACGTTCGGGAAGTTCGACCCGGATTTCACCCAGATCCACTTCGGCGACATCGGTGACATCAATCGTCGTATCGCCATCAGCATCGAACACCAGCGGATACGGCAGCGGCGCGTTGAGGGTGACCTCTGTGTTGCCAGCCGAAGGTGTGTCCGTAGCGATATTCGTCACGGTCCGGCTCACTGCGCGCGAGCCGTTGCCGTTAAAGACCGTGATTCTTAAGTCGGTGCCATAATCTGCGATGCCATCGACGGTTTTAAAGATCAACCGGTGATCGGTCAGGCTAACCGGGTTAAGCGTGGTATTCTCCGCGGCAGTCGGCGCCCCCGTCACCCGTTGAAATTGCGTTTCGAAGGCATCAACAAAACTGTCCGGCAGCGTGACCGTGGACGAGGCGGCTTGCTCTTCAGCCGCGTTGACGCCATCGAAGACATCGGCCGTCGATAGAACAAAGGCGTGGCGATCGATGAGCGTGCCGAACGGAAAGAACTCATCGGGAGCCGCCCCGTCACCATCTGCGCCGTCACCATCAAGATTACTGACATCAAGCCCGAGCCGCACCGCGCCCATCGGATCGATGATGAAGCGATCACTGGGCTCGTTAAAGTCGGTGCCGTCGCCATCCGGATCGCGAAGCGGCTCCATATCCTGCATCTTAATCCACGTTTCAGCGTTGTAGCGCAGGATCGTGGCGTTGGTCATTTTCGTCGCGTGGACCGAACGCATCAGTGACAGCGGGAACAGCGTGGCGACGCTGACGACGCCGATGCCCATGATTAGAAGCGCCATGAGCACTTCAGTCAGCGTGGCACCTCGGGCGCTGCTTTGCAGCGGGGCGAGTGGCCAGAGGCGAGTGGCCAGAGTATTTGGAGACACCGACCGCGGAGCACGTTGCGCCCGCAAAACGGCTCGGCTGCTGCGAGGTCGGGTTGTCGTTCTCAGCGAGATCATTGGTTTCTCAGTTTCATTCCAGCCAACCGCCCACAAGAAATTCTTAAGACGTCCGCACAACTCATTTCTCTAGCCACTCGACTCTGGCCACTAGCCTATTTCGCGACCTCTCCCGTCTCCGCGAAGAAGAACGGGTCGGTCCGCAGCGGCGGGCTGCCCGTGATCGTGACATCGATCGGCGAGCTGAAAGCCGCCCCGGTTTGTGTCGCCAGCGTCATTAAGATTTCGTCGCCGGTGCGCTCGATCGCGTTCGCATTCGTGGTGACGACAGGGTCGCCGGTGGTCCGGTCAATCACTTGCTCATCGACCGTGAAGCCGAGCGCGACATCTTGCAGGTCCGCTAAAACGAAGGTGATTAAACCCTCCGCCGAAAGGCTGCCGTAGACCGTGCCGCGTGGGGAAAACAGCACGTCCATCTTGTCAGAATACGCGATCGTATCATTACGCCGAGCCGTTCGGCTCGCGCTGCCGTCGCCGCCGTCGCTGACGATCGTTCGCCAGCTATCGGGCAGCGAACCCATGACGTACATGCTCGCCAGGTCAATCACGACGCCCGAAGGCAGCAACCGAGGCTCTTCGTTCTGAAGGATCTCCGGGGCCAGCAGGAGTTTGTATTCGTAGTTAGTTGCCGTGTTGCCGGCGTAATCTCGCGTCAACGCCACTCCAGTCAGATCGGTGCTGGCACTGGGCGGTCCGCTCACGTTAAGGACGACGGTCGACCAGTGCTCGACATCGCTGACGGGATCAATGACGGCCAATCGGGTCCCGTTGACAAGTAACCCGCGATCGTAAAGCGATTCCCAATCCGCGCTCCAGCCCAACGTTCGATTGTCGCCGGTGTCAACTTGAATCCGCCCCTCCGTAAATGCCCCGAGGACCCCCACGAACACCATGCTGCGGCAGTAGTCGCCGTTTTCGTCTTTAATAAACCGCACGCCCATCGGACGGGGTTCGGCGCTGCGTTTACTGGAGAAGATCGCGCGGTCGCGGCCGCCGGCGAGCATGCTTTGCAATTGCCGTGCGCCGCCGCGGACGCGGTCGCCGTCGATCGTGGAACTGACGACCGTGAAGGTGGCCGTCATCAGGATCATCACGATCACCGTGACGACGAGCAGTTCGATCAGGGTGAAGCCGCTGCGGTCAGAGGCGAGTGGCGAGAGTCTAGAGATTAGAGGAAGGGAGAAGCGGGCGCGACGTTGAGCGGCCGGGAACTTGGCCCGCGGCCGACTGCCGTCGCTGCGTCGTATTGTGTGCTGAATGCTTCTCATCGTTCTTCGTTCGCTCGTTGAATTTCGCCTGCTCTTCTCTAGCCACTCGCCTCTGGCCTTTCACTAATCTCCCGCGGCGAGTGCGAGGTTGCTCAGGTTGTCCTGCACGGCTTCGGCATTTTCGATGGCGGCGAGGTGGCCGGAGTTGGCCACGGCTCCCGGTTCGAACAGACCGAGATTCTGATCCGGCCCAGCCGAGACGACCAAGGGCGCATGCCAGGTGTCTTTGTCGTGATAATTCGACGGATTAAGCGTTCCGATGCTGCCGCGCGGATCATCAGGATCGCGGTCAAGCGACTCTTCCGACGGGGCCGAGGGAATCAGCACAATGAACGCCGTCTGACGGGCATCGCCGTCGAATGCAGAATTGGTAACGACATCACTGGAATCGGTGATGTCGTCATTGTCTCCGCCCGGTTTCACCAACCGGGTCGGCCAGCGGTAGTACCTCAGCGGCTGATCCCAAGCGTCGACGAACTCCATGTTGCCGTCGCCGTCGATGTCAGAGATTTCCGCGGCTGTGAAGCCGTCGGTATCGACTTCCTCAACTCCGAACGACTCGCCCTCGGTGAGCATCTTGTAGAGGACTTCTTCATGCAAATCGAAGGTGCCCGCGTTGTAGCCGCCTTCGGCCGCCGTCATCGGGAAGTATTGACGGAAAAGATCTTTCCGCTGAATCGGCGTGAGGGGATTTTGGCCCTTAGTTCGCCGAATTTCGTCCTGCTCGGTGATGAATCTCTCGAACCCGCTGATGCGGCGATTGAGGATGCCCTGAATTTTTTGCAGCGTGGTCTTCGTCGCGGCTTCTTTGGCCTGTGCGATGAATCCGACTGAGGCGACGGTGACGAGCGTGAACAGGACGGTGATCACGAGAATGACCGCCAGCAGTTCGAGGACGGTAAATCCTCGTCGACGTCGGCAGGCCGGATTGAGGTCGTTTGAGCGCATCAGTTGTTTCAAGAGTAAGGACCGAACGGCAGACGTCCCGTGTGGTCGGACGGCGCTTAGCCGCCGAGGGTGCCGCCATCGGAAAAGTTCGTAATGTTGTCCCGATCGGCTTCGATCAGCGTCGAGGTATCGTCCGGGTTGTACACGCCGCCCAGACCAAAGTTCTGATCAATGCCGGAGGAGATAATCTGGTACGACTGCGCCTTCCAGTGCGTGCCATTCGCGGTTTGACGATACGGGCCGCTTTCGAAAACACCTGCGCTCACTTCACGAACAAGCGCGGGCACGTCGCTATTGGCCTGAGCGGCGACAGCCGTCGCACCGGTTCCGACCTCGTAGCCCGCCCCTTCCCACGAACTGGCGTAGAGGTAGGGCTGGGAGCTTGAAGGAAAACCGTCGAGATAAACAAAGGTGTCGTAGGTCACCCCACCGATGACGCCGCTTGTTAGCCGACCCGCATCGAACTCGTAGAAAGGACCGATGCGTGATCCGGATGACGCACTGGCTGGCTGCTGAAACGGGTTTTTCGGGTTCTTCGAGAATCCGATCATCTCAGTCGTAGCCGCACCGCCGCTCACCCTTGGTACCCCCCCGAGAAAAAACACGAGGCACTGCGCGCCATTCAACTCTCGAGACCCGTTCCCCGCGGTCTTCATGATCTGGGCGTCAACCAAGCTTTGCTCCAAAGCAGCATCGATACTGATTTGCGGGAACATGCTTCTCAGCACTGCAAGCGTTTCGTTCGACCAAGTTCCATTCTGCTCTGGAAACGTGATATGGCTCGGTGGAAACGCCCCGAACTCGTTCTTGAAGGTCGACAAGCCCGTATCGAGACCTGTGATTTCAGCCCGCACCTTCGCGTTGCGGGCGACCCGCATCGCGGCTCCGACTGACGGGATGATCAGGGCCATCAGGATCAGGATGATCACGATTACGCCGAGCAGTTCGATCATCGTGAAGCCAGCTCGCGAGGAGCCGCGATGGCGATCGAAGGGTCGCGAAAGTTCGTTGAGCGCTTGCATGGGTAGTGATCTCCTGGCAGGGCTAAAAAACCGTTTGCCCGGCGCCATAAGTGTCAAATTCCGTTCCGAAACCGGCCAATCACACTGAATCAGCCGCAACCTTCTATTCAATAGAGCCTTACGGCGAACGCGGCAAAATCAGACAACCACCGAGGCATGCCGCGTTCTGCAACACACACCTTCGGCCCCCTGTTCGATTTTGCACATTCATCCACTCACGAAAGATCGTTGAGCAGCTTGATCAGCGGCAGGAAGAGGGCGATCACGATGAATCCCACGATCAAACCGAGCGCTACGACCATCAGCGGTTCGAGCATCTTGATCAGGCCGTCGACGAGCGTCTGAACCTCTTCGTCGTAAACGTCGGCGACCTTGTAGAGCATGTTGTCGAGCGCACCGGTCTCTTCCCCGACGTCGACCATGTTGACCACGATGTCGTCGACGATGCGGGACTCTTTGAGCGGGACCGCCATCGATTCCCCCTCGCGGATGGCCGCGTAGATGTTGTCGAAGGCCCGCTTGAAGACCGCGTTCCCGGCGGTGTCTCTGGCAATGAGAATGGCCTCGAGAATCGGCACCCCCGCACCGATCAACGTCCCCAGGGTCCGGCATAAACGGGCGACGGTCGCCTTCTCGATAATCTTTCCTAACAACGGTATGCGCAGCGATATCCAGTCGACGATATAGGCTCCCGTCTTGTTCTTCTTGACGATCTTGATGAACAGCCAGAAGGCGAAGGGAATCGCCGGGAGCAGATAGAAGTAGGTGACGACGAAGTCGGACGTGTTGATCAGAGCAACCGTCATGCCCGGCAATTCGGTGCCGAAGCCCTCGAAGATCGCTTTGAACTTCGGGATGATCCAATACATGATGAAAAAGACGATGAGCGACGCGACGGTGATCACACACGCCGGGTAAATCATCGCCCCCTGCACCCGCTTCTTCAGGCTCTGCGACCGCTCTTTGAAGTCGGCCAGACGTTGCAGAATTAACTCGAGCGCGCCACCGGCCTCACCGGCTTTGACCATATTGACGTAGAGGTGGTCGAAGGCCTTGGGCTGCTTCGACATCGCCTCGGAGAGCGTGGCTCCACCTTCGATGTCTTCGATGACCCCCATCAGGGAGTTCTTGAGCGCCCCCGGTTTGGACTGACCTTCCAGAATGCGAAGACTTCGCAGAATCGGCAGGCCGGCATCCTGGAGCGTCGAGAGCTGACGCGTGAAGGCGGTCAACTGCTTGGCCCCCACGCCTCCGATAGTGAAGGTCTTTTTGGCCTGCGGGCCCTTCTTTTTCGAGCCGGCAGCCCCGCCCTTGGCCGCGTCCTTCTTCTTTTTCTTTCGATCTTTCTCGGTGATCTTGGTGACGTAGAAGCCTTTTTCGCGAATCGCAGCCGTGGCTTCGGCTTCGGTCGCGGCTTCAATCGTTTCCTTGATCTCGAGGCCGGTGTTATCCATGGCCTCGTACTGAAAAGTCGGCATCGCAATCCTCCGCGGGCGTTCGTCGCCGGGTCGGTCCCGGGTCGTCGATCTTTGTCAGCCGGTGATGTGGGGAGTTTACCCGCTCATGTGAGCGTCGTCTGAAGAGTTCATTAAGTTCGGTCTCCCCGGGTGGGGAATTCTTGACGAAACGGCAACAACCAGTTGCAGCTTCAATCTGTGTTTCAACCTGTGCGAATCAGTCACTCGACGTCTTCCACGACGGTTTCCCGCACGACCTCGTCGATCGTGGTGAGTCCGTCGAAAATCAGTTTCAGTCCCGCTTCCCGCAATGTCGTCATTCCCTGGCTGCGGGCGAAGCTCCGTATGTCGTCAACCGAGGCCTCGGAACTGACGAGATCGCGGATGTCATCAGTGATCTCCAACAGCTCGTAGATCCCGGTCCGGCCTTTGTATCCCGAGTTGTTACAGGTGGGACAACCCTTGCCGTAATAGAAACGGTACTGCCGGGCCTGCTCAATCGGCAACTGCAACTCCATCAGAAGTTCGTCGCTCGGCTCGAATTCCGTCCGGCATTCGACGCAGATGCGACGGACCAACCGCTGGGCGAGAATCGCCTCGACCGTCGCGGTGATCAGGAAGGTCGGCACCCCCATATCGCGAAGACGCGTGATCGTCGTGGGGGCGTCGTTGGTGTGCAGCGTGCTGAAGACGAGGTGTCCGGTCAGCGCACTTTGGATCCCGATCTCAGCGGTTTCGTAGTCTCGAATTTCCCCGACAAGAATCACGTCGGGATCGTGCCGCAAAATCGCCCGCAGGCACGCGGCAAAGGTCACGCCGATATCCGCGTTGATCGGGCACTGGATCAACCCGTCGATGTCGTATTCGATCGGGTCTTCGGTCGTGATGATCTTGTCGGAGATCGTATTGAGTTCATTCAGTGCCGAGTAGAGCGTCGTCGTTTTGCCGGACCCGGTCGGCCCGGTCACCAGAACGATCCCGTTCGGCCGTTTGATGATGCGGCGGAATCGGGCGAGCGTGCCGGCATCCATTCCGATTTTGTTCAGGTCCAATTGCACGACGGTCTTGTCGAGCACTCGCATGACGACGCTCTCGCCATAAAGCGTTGGCAGCACACTGACGCGAAGGTCGACCCGGTTCCCGCCGACGTTCAGCTCGATACGACCGTCCTGCGGCATGCGGCGCTCGGCGATGTCGAGCTCGCTCATGACCTTGATGCGGGAGATAATCGCGTTCGCCAAGTGCCGCGGCGGGGGGACCATCTCGTAAAGCTGGCCGTCGGCCTTGACGCGAATTTTGAATTCGTCTTCGAACGGTTCGAAGTGAATGTCGCTGGCTTTGTCTTTGATCGCCAGCAGGAGCACCATGTTGAGCAACTTGCGAATCGGGGCGGCATCGGCGAGCTCGTCCGGATCCGTCAGGTCGATCATGTTGCTGTATTCGTCGCGCTCGTCGGCGCTCTCGAGCGCCGTAATCACGTCTTCGATGCTGTCTTCGTGGCCGGTATAGGCGGTGGAAATCGCCTCTTCGACCTGCTTCGGCGTCGAGACGGCGCCGCGGACTTCGACCCCCAAAAAGTTTCGCAGGTCGTCGAGCACTCCCAGATTCTGCGGCTCCGCCATCGCGACCGTCAGGATGTCTTTCTGCAAAGAGAACGGCATCACCTTGTAGATTTCAGCCATCGTCTGCGGGACGAGTTCGAGCACCTTGGCCGAGATCGTCGTCTCTTCGAGATTGACGACGCTCATCCCGAACTGTTCGGCGAGAGCCTCGGTCACCTGATCTTCGGTGACAAAGCCCATGCGAATGGCGACCTGACCGATCACCTCGCCGGCGCTCTGCTTTTGTTCCTCCAGCACGTCCCAAAGGTGATCTTCGGTGAGATAACCGAGGTCGACGAGGATCTGTCCGAGGCGGCGTTGGGCCATGAAAAGCTCTCTGCTGTCAGCTTTCGGCTGTCAGCGTGTTCCAGAGGTCATTCGAAAGTTGCTGCAACTACGGAAAAACACATTCGGCCGCGTCGTGCGAGTCATCAATGTTCGAGAACGTTCGAGCGAAGATCGATGAATTGAAGCGGCGGGCTGATGAGTCGAAAGCCAGCCGCTTCGTTCAATCAATCTTCGTATTCGTCATCGTCGTCTTCGAGGTCTTCGTCCTCTTCCTCCTCAAGTCCCCGTTTGGCCCGCTCGATCCGGGCCCGCAATTCGCCGGGGAAGTTCGACTTCATGATCACGTCGCGTTCTTCGCACAGCTCGTTCTTCCAGAGGTCGAACAGTGCGTCATCGAGCAACTGCATCCCGAACTTGCGACCAGTTTGAATCGACGAGTTGATCCGGAAGGTTTTGCCCTCGCGAATCAGGTTCGCGATGGCGGGCGTCACGACGAGCATCTCGTAAGCGGCCACCTTGCCCTTGGGCTTTCGCGGCAACAAGGCCTGCGAAAGGATGCCGATGATCGACGTCGAAAGTTGCGTGCGAATTTGCTCCTGCTGGTTTGTCGGGAAGACGTCGATGATTCGGTCGACCGTCCCCTGGGCCCCGGTCGTGTGGAGCGTACCGAACACGACGTGGCCCGTTTCCGCCGCGGTAATCGCCGAGGCAATCGTCTCGAGGTCTCGCATTTCCCCCACGAGGATCACGTCGGGGTCCATTCGCAGGGCCCGGCGAAGCGCCTCGGGAAAGTCGGGGACGTCGACGCCGATCTCGCGCTGATTGATCGTGCTCTTAATGTGCTTGTGATAATACTCGATCGGGTCTTCAAGGGTGATAATGTGGTGCCCCTCAGACTCGTTGATGTAGTTGATCATGCTGGCAAGGCTGGTCGTCTTGCCGCTACCGGTCGGTCCGGTGACGAGGAACAACCCGCGAGGCCGGGTGATCAACTCTTTGACGACCGGAGGCAGGCCGAGCTGCTCGGGCGTCAGGAACTCACTCGGAATCTTCCGCAGCACGATGCCGATGTGGCCCCGCTGCTTGAAGACGGCGACGCGAAAGCGTGCCTTCTCCCCGAAGGCGAAACCGAAGTCGGTCCCGCCCATTTCCTGCAGTTCCTGCTGATTGCGCTCCGGCGTGATGCTCTTCATGAGCGACACGGTGTCGTCAGAAGTCAGCGACTTGGTTTCCAACCGCTTCAGGTGCCCGCTCTCGCGAACCACCGGGGGCTGACCCGTCGTGATATGGAGGTCGCTGACGTCGTTGACGACGCAATACTCGAGCAGCTTGTCAATCTGGACGGTGGCCATCGTTGTCTCGAAAAGTCCCGGTCTGATTTAGATCACGTTCGAACGTGTGAGCTCGAAGCCGTTGCCTGCCGCAGCAAGCCGTCTCGAACTCGTGCCGATCATCTGTTGCTAGTCCTCAGTATCACGTCCGCCGCCTGTAAACTTCCAGAGTACCCGCCACACGAACCGATTTCGTCGGCGCGGCTCGCAGTCAGTCACTGTCCTTTGAAAGCCGATCCACTTCCGCCAGAGACGTCAGCCCCGTCAACGCCTTGTCGCGGGCATCATCAACCAGCGTTTTCATTCCGTACAGTCGGGCTTGCCGACGGATGTTCTGTGCCGGCTCGCTGCGAAAAGTCATTTCGCGAATTGCCGAGTTCATCGTCATCAGTTCAAAGACGGCCAGTCGGCCCTTGTAGCCGGTGTGCTGGCAGTCTTTGCAGCCCTTCCCCCGAACGAATGTGCCGGTCGAGAGCTCTTCATCGGTCAGCGTGAAGTGCTGTATTTCGGAGGCATCGGGCCGGTACGGCTCTTTGCAGTTCGTGCAGACCCGCCGCACGAGTCGCTGGGCCATCACCGCCATCACGCTCGATGCGACAAGAAACGGCTGCACGCCCATGTCGATCAGTCGTGTAATCGAGCTCGGCGCATCGTTTGTGTGAAGCGTGCTGAACACCAGGTGCCCGGTCAGCGACGCCTGAATGGCCATTTCGGCCGTTTCGACGTCCCGAATCTCACCCACCAGAATCACGTTCGGTGCCTGTCGCAGCATCGCCCGAATGATCCGCGCGAAATCGAGCCCGATGTTCGCTTTGACCTCGCACTGATTGATGCCCGGCAGGTAATACTCGACGGGATCCTCGGCAGTGATGACCTTCTTATCGGGCCGGTTTAACTCGCCGAGCGCGGAGTACAACGTCGTTGTCTTGCCCGAACCAGTCGGCCCCGTCACCAGGAAGATTCCGTTCGGTCGCCGAATGATGTTCTGAAACGTGCGGTAGTTCTCTTCACTGAACCCGAGGTTTCGAATACCAATCTTGATGTTGTCGCGATCGAGAATTCGCAGGCAGATGCCCTGCCCGTGACTGGTGGGCAGCACACTGACCCGCAGGTCGAAGTCCTTGCCGTTGGTCGTCGTCTTGATCCGGCCGTCTTGCGCGCGGCGTTTCTCGGCGATGTCGATCCTCGCCATAATTTTGACGCGGGACGTGATGGCCGGCAGCAGCCGTCGCGGAGCCTTGTCGCGTTCGATTAGCTTTCCGTCGATCCGATAACGAATTCGGACGCGGTCTTCGAACGGCTCGATGTGGATATCGCTGGCCCGCATCTTGACCGCTTCGGAGATGATCAAATTGACCAGCTTCACCACCGGTGCGTTCTCATCATCTTCCTCGATCGAGTCAGCCGTGGCCTGCTTGACTTCCGTCGCACTGAAATCGATCTGCGTTTCGGTAAACTCGGCGAGCATCGAGTCGACCGATTCGGTCTGATTCTGACCGTAGGAGCGATTGATCGCGGCTTCGATCTGATCTTTCGGGGCCACGACGATGTCGATTTCCTTGGCGAGGATGAACCTCAGCTTCTCCTCGATGTCGAGCCGTGACGGATCGTGAAACGCGATACTCACGCTGCTCCCGTCCACAGCGATCGGGATAATCGTGTGCTCTCGCGCCAAAGACTCGGCGACCAGCTCCAAAGCGGCGGGCGGAATCTCCATATCAGAGAGGTCGACCATCTGGCCGCCATACTGACTCGCCTGTGCCGAGGCGACGTCGGACGGCTCGAGATATCCGAGTTGGACGAGGGCGTCGCCAGCCGAAATCCCTTTGCGTTTGGCCACCTGATCGGCTTCGGCGAGTTGATCCTCGCTGATCACGCCCTCTTTCAGAAATTTTCTGACCCAGTCTTCAGCCATGACGACCTCGCATATTCACGGATGACTCTTCTCGAAGGTCATCTCGCGTGGTTCGGAACTACCGCGAAAGCAGTTCCTGACATAATAACGTGAAAGTGAGGCGAAAATCGCCGGTGGAGATGAAATTTGAACGAATCGAGCCGCGTCCGGCTGACGCGGTCTCGCAACTCAAATCGCAATCGCCGATGCGACAGTCACGAAAGTGCTGGTTTGCACCGGTGAGGGATCACCCCGTCGTCGAGTCTCACGCCGAGATGCTGCTCTGTCAAGAAATGCGGGGCCTGAGTTACTTGACGCCTGAAACCGGCCACCCTATCCTGCCCGATTCCCGCAAGGAGTTGCGGAGACGGTCTTGATTTACCTCTTTCGGAAATCGCGTTCGACACGATGCCGACTATCAATCAATTAGTTCGAAAGCCGCGGAAGAAGAAGTCCGCGAAAAGCAAAACGCCTTTGCTCGAAGGTTGCCCGCAAAAGCGCGGCGTCTGCCTGAACGTGAAGACGGTCACGCCGAAGAAGCCGAACTCGGCTTTGCGGAAGGTCGCTCGCGTTCGGCTCTCCAACGGTAAAGAGTGCACCGCTTACATTCCGGGCGAAGGCCACAACCTGCAGGAGCACTCGATCGTGCTCGTGCGTGGCGGTCGTGTCCGTGACCTTCCCGGTGTGCGATACAAGATCGTCCGCGGCTCTCTCGATACCCTCGCAGTCAACGGCCGCCAGCAGGCCCGCAGCCGCTACGGGGCGAAGAAGCCGTCGTAGCGATCGGGAGTCTCGGGGATCGACCTTTCCGACCTGACGACTCTCCGAGCCAACTTCCGCCATCTACCAGTCATTCCCTCTACTTTTCATCAGATCGATCCGAATAGAACATGGCCAAGTCCTTCACCGCCAGTCGCACGATGCTGAAGCCGGACCCGCGATTCGGGTCGAAACTGGCCGAGAAGTTCGTCAATTGCCTGATGTATGACGGCAAAAAGAGCACGGCTTACAACGTGTTCTACGACGCTTTGGATCGCATCAAGGAAAAACTGCCGGAAGAAAGCCCGATCGACGTTTTCACGCGGGCGATCGAGAACGTCAAGCCGGCGATCGAAGTCCGGTCGAAGCGCGTCGGCGGTGCGACCTATCAGGTACCGACACCCGTGAGTGCCCGCCGTCAGCAGACGCTCGCGATTCGCTGGTTATTGGAAGCGGTTCGCTCGAAGAAGGGCCGCCCGTGCCACCTCACGTTGTCGGATGAACTTCTGGCTGCGGCAAATCGCGAAGGCGCCGCCATGACGAAGCGCGAGAACGTGCACCGCATGGCCGACGCCAACAAGGCGTTTGCCCACTTCGCTTATTAAACGACGCTTCAATTTCTACAATTCGACGCGACCGCGAACTTCCGCGGTCGCGTTTTTTTTGCCCGTCACAACAGACCACCAAAGTGCTTCATGGCCGCTGCACTCGACGACGTTCGCAACATCGGAATTATCGCGCACATCGACGCGGGTAAGACCACAACGACCGAGCGTATCCTCTTCTACACCGACGCCACACACCGGGTCGGGCAGGTGGATGAAGGCACGGCCACCACCGACTTCGACCCTGAGGAAGCCGAGCGGGGCATTACGATCTACTCCGCCGCCGTGTCGTGCCGGTGGAAAGAAACAACGATCAACATCATCGACACGCCGGGGCACGTCGACTTCACCGCGGAAGTCGAGAGAAGTCTAAGAGTGCTCGACGGCGCGGTCGTAATTTTCAGCGCCGTCGAGGGAGTCGAAGCGCAGAGCGAAACCGTCTGGCGGCAGGCCGACAAGTATAAAGTACCCCGGATCTGCTTCATCAATAAGCTCGATCGCATCGGGGCTGACTTTGACCGCGTAATGGCTCAAGTCGCCGACCGTCTGCAGTGCAAGCCGGTGGCGGTCACCTTGCCAATGGGAGCCGGCTCCCCGCCTGACCCGAACGCCTTCTCCGGGATCATCGACCTGATCGCGATGAAGGCCCACTATTTCGATCCGGCCAAACAAGGCAAAGAATTCAAAGTCGAAGATGTGCCGGCTGAATTCGCCGACCGCGCTGCCGAGGCTCGCCAGCTCTTGCTCGAGGCGGTCTGCGAGATCGACGACGACGCGATGGAAGCGTACCTGGAATCCGAAGACCTTCCGTCCGATCAAGTCCGCACGCTGCTGCGGAAGGGGACGCTCGAAGGCGCTTTCCACCCGGTCTTCAGTGGCTCATCGCTCGATTACATCGGTGTTCAACCTCTGCTCGATGGCGTCGCCGCGTACCTGCCGAGCCCGCTCGACCGCCCGCCGGTCGAGGGGACGAACCCGATGTCAAAGAAAGAAACCGGGCCGGTCATTCGGCACACCGACCCGGATGAACCGGTGGCCGGTCTCGTGTTCAAGATCGTGGCGGAGCAGCACGCCGATCTGTACTTCTTCCGCATCTACTCGGGAACGCTCAAAAGCAGCAGCCGGTTGCTCAACCCCCGCACGGGGAAGAAGGAGTTAGTCAGTCAAATTTGGCAGGTTCAGGCATCGCAGCGAACGAAAATCGACGAGGCCCACGCCGGCAATATCGTCGGACTTGTCGGCCCCAAAGACGCAGTCACCGGAGACACGCTGTGCGATGCCAATAAGCCGGTTCTGTTGGAATCGATTCACTTTCCGCAAACCGTGATTTCGATGGCGGTGGAGCCGGAATCGAGTGCCGAACGGAAAAAATTGAACGATGTCCTGGCCCGACTCGCCAAACAGGACCCGACCTTCGATTCACGCGTCAACGAAGATACCGGGCAGACGATCATCAGCGGCATGGGCGAACTGCACCTGGAGGTCATCCGCAACCGGCTGCACAACGACTTCAAACTCGACGTCCGCGTCCACAAGCCGCGTGTCAGCTACCGGGAAACCATCAAGTCGGGTGCAAAATTACGCGGCACCGGGGAGTTTGAAAAATCCCAGCCGGGTGAAGGCGTCAGCGAACAGACGGTGGTCGAACTGCTTTTGGAACGCCGAGCAGGAGACCAACCGCTTTCCGCTATCGACAAATCAAAAGACCTCTCAAACGAGCAGTCAGCGACGTTGAAGCAGGCCGTACTCGATGAATTGAAGGGGGGCGGGATCGTCGGGTATCCGCTCTATGACATTCTCGCAACGATTCAATCGGTGAAGACCCCGGTCGGTGGAACACCCTCGGAGATCGGCCTACAAGCCGCCGCTGCCCGAGCGGTCCGCGAAGCGCTGATCGAAGAGCATATCGTTCTTCTGGAACCGAAAATGCGGCTCGAAGTCGTCACACCGAGCGAATTCCTCGGCAACATCCAAGCCGACCTGCAAGCCCGCCGGGCGATGATTACAGGCACCGAAACGCGCGGTGACCTTGTTGTGATCGACGCCGAGGCGGCGCTTTCCCAAATGTTCGGGTACAGCACTCAAGTCCGCAGCCTCTCACAGGGTCGGGCGACGTACTCGATGGAACTTCTCAAATACGATGAAGCTCCGCGCGACATTTTGGAAGAGATGCTGGGCTGATCGCCGTTTGGGCACGCCACCGGGCGTTGACGGCCGTGTGATCGATCGCCGAAACCACCTTCATTGAGACACAGAAACAGCCATTACCGACTTTTCCTCCGCGATCGTTTGAAAATCTGTGTCAGATCGCTTGCGTCAAACGCCTGCACTCGTCAAAATCCGCCGCCCCGAGACCGATCGCCGAGTTCGAGTGATCTGCGTCGGGCCGAACGCCTTCCAACGGGAAGCCCGTCCGGTTTGACTGTTTCGGTTTTTCTCGCGACTTGTGTGACAGGACGCGGGGATTGACCGTTTCGGTCAGTATTTGTTTGAACAGAGTTGCTTGCAGCCGCCTGAGGGGCGGATCGGGTTACTCGAAGTGATGTGACCTGATACTCCGGAACCTGTCATTCCGGTTAATGTTGCCGATGGGCTTCGCCCCTCGGCTCATACCCTTGGCGTTTCGATTTCACTTTCGCACGGTGGTCGCGGTGAACCAGGAAAAAATCCGAATTCGAATGGAGTCCTACGACCACTCGGTCTTGGACGGTTCGGCGGCGGACATTGTTGATACCGCAAAGAAGACCGGCGCGATCGTGCACGGGCCGATCCCGTTGCCGACCCGGGTTGAACGGTACACCGTTCTTCGCGGTCCGCACGTTGATAAGAAGTCACGCGAGCAGTTCGAGATTCGGACTCACAAGCGATTGATTGACATCATTCAGCCAACGGGCAAGACGATTGACGCACTCAACAAGCTGTCTTTGCCGGCAGGGGTTGAGATCAAAATTAAGGCCATGTCGGCCAACTGATCGTTGAACGGAGCCGGTCTTCGGTTCTTTCTCTGATCAAATATCGGTAGCGGCTGCGGCGAACCCGTTGTTGCTGCCACCTGCAATACACTGCGGATTGTTTCCGCGCCGCTTCGAAAGGATTGACATCATGCCCGTCGGATTGCTCGGCAAGAAGGTCGGCATGACGCAGGTCTACGGTGAAGACGGCTCGATCTTGCCGGTCACGGTGATCGAGGTCGGTCCTTGCGTTGTGACGCAGCTACGAACAGCGGATCGCGACGGTTACGAAGCCGTGCAGATCGGGTTCGATGACAAGCCGCGACGAGTCGCCACCCGTGGCGAACGAGGCCACGTCGCCAACATCGCCAGTAAGCGTCAAAAGACCCGCCAATCGGCCGGAGTCGAGCTTGCGGCTAAGGCTGATTGTGAACCAAAGCGGATTCTGCGGGAATTTCGCACTGACGGTGAAGAGCACGGCTTGGAACTCGGGCAAGAGTTGACCGCGGCGCATTTTGACGGTGTCGAGCGGATTGACGTGATCGGCACAAGCAAGGGTCGCGGCTTCTCCGGAGCTATGAAACGACACAATTTTTCCGGCCAACGGGCGACGCACGGCGTGAAGAAGGTCCACCGCAAGGTCGGCTCGATCGGCCAGAGTGCGGACCCGTCTCGCGTCATTAAGGGCACGAAGATGGCCGGGCAGTATGGCAATGATCGCCGCACTGTGCGGTACCTGAAGGTCGTGCGGGTCGATGCGGATCAAAACATGGTATTGGTCCGTGGCGGTGTACCCGGACCCAACGGCGGCTATGTCGTGCTGCGACACAGCACTAAGAACCGCATGAAGCGGATGGCCGAGCAAAAGTAAACGTGGTTTTTAAGTTCGGGCCCGGACGATCGTCCTTAGCTCGGTGATTAACAATGACTGAGACAATCAGCCAAGATATCAAGGTGCCGGTCAAAACCGCTTCGGGCGGTGATGCGGGCTCGTACGAGTTCGCATCGACTGATCTGGCCGCGGGCATCAACAAACAGTTGCTGCACGACGTGGTGGTGATGTATCTCGCCAACAAACGCCTTGGTTCGGCTCAGACAAAATCGCGCGGCATGGTCGCCGGTTCGAAAAAGAAGATGTATCGCCAGAAAGGCACCGGTAATGCCCGGGCCGGCTCGAAGCGAAGCCCGATCCGCAAGGGTGGTGGTCACACCTTCGCCAAAGTCCCTCGAGACTTCAGTTATCGGCTGCCCAAGAAGGCCGTTCGGCTGGCCACGCGGATGGCGCTGCTGAGTAAATTCATTGACGATCAGGCGACGGTCATCGAGGACCTACCCTGCTCGGAATACAAAACAAAAACGGTCACCGCCGCCCTAGAGGCGCTGGGGCTTTCCGAAAAAAGCTGTCTGTTGGTGATCGGGTCTCATGACCCGGTGCTTTGGGGTTCGGCTCGAAACATCGCCACGTTGGAGACTTCGCCAGCCTGTGATCTGAACGCGTACGATCTGCTTCGGCAACGAAATTTGCTGATCACCAGTGACGCGCTCGATCGGATGCTCGGCAAGAAGCCGTTGCGAGACGAAGAAGCACAAACGCAGCCCGAAGGTTCGGCGGCGTAATCGGCAAACGCATTTTTGCGGAAGAACGGATCGACGAGGTTCGACATGGCAGACAATCAGGCAACGGTTTCGACAGCCGGCGAGGTGAGGGCAAAGCGTCCGGAAGGTACGGGCATGGATCCGTACCAGGTTATCATCCGTCCGCTCGTCACGGAAAAGGGCACTCACCTTTCGGAACGGTTTAACGCCTACACTTTTGAAGTCCATGCACGGGCCGAAAAGCCCGACATCCGGCGGGCCGTTGAAGAAATCTGGAGCGTGCGTGTCGTCAAAGTCCGCACGCAGAATCGGAAGGGCAAGCCGAGACGCCATAAGATGGCGATCGGCCATACCCGCAAGTGGAAAAAAGCGATCGTTGAACTGCACGAAGAAGACCGCATCGCATTCTTTTAAGAACGCTGTTCGATCCTCGACTTAATGTGAGTCGTGGGCGACGGCAACGAAAACGAATCTGATCGCTGACAGCCGATCGCTGAAAGCTAAGAATCATGGGAATACGAGCTTACAAACCGACAAGCCCCGGCCGCCGAGCCGGGACCGTCGCAGACTTCGCCGAAATCACCGACCGCAAGAAGCGGCCGGAGAAGTCGCTGACGGTCCGCTTGAAGAAACATTCCGGTCGCAACCACCAGGGCAAGATTACTGTCCGGCATCGTGGTGGCGGTCATAAGAAGCTTTATCGCATCATCGATTTTCGTCGAATTAAAGACGGCGTGCCGGCTGAGGTTCTGTTCATCGAATATGATCCGAACCGGACGTCACGGATCGCTCTGATCCAATATGAAGATGGCGAGAAGTCATACATCATCGCCCCGGCGGGGCTGACTGCCGGCATGAAAGTCATGAACGGCCCGGAATCGGATCCCGAGGTCGGCAATTGTCTTCCGCTCTCGCACATCCCGCCCGGAACTACGATCCATAATGTCGAGCTGCGTCCCGGCA